>CAYXPN010000204.1:6638-10595 GCA_964467075.1 uncultured Planctomycetaceae bacterium | reverse complement strand
CGCTACGCTCCAACCCCGGCCACCCAGGTCGCACGCCGGTTTTCGGATAGTCTCTATGGCCGCAGGGGCGGCCCGCTTCCGGAAACATCCCCGCGGAGAAGCTCCGAACGGACCACGTTTTCCAACGGGCTCTGGGATGGCGTGCATGGCTTGTGCTCTTGCGCCTTTCCAACGCGCTGCGAGAGATGAGCGTGGCTTGGGGAACGCCGCGGCCACCGCGGCAGCCTGCCCGGCACAGCCCGAAAGGCCATACCGGCTCCGCGGGATGGACCCGCAGACGCCGCGTCATGCCGGGCATCATATCGCTTGAGCCCCCAGCGGCAAGGCCATTGAGGCGCAAGACCCGCGCGAGGGCAATACCAGTGAGACCGGGGGTGCGGAAATGTCGGCCGAGCCTGCGCGGGCCGCCAGTCCGAGGGCAGCCACCCCCGCGGACTGGCTCCGCATGTCACCGAAGGGGGGGAATCGCAGCCCATCGGCTGCCGCGGGTTCACAGACCGGTGGTTGACCGTCCTGGGCCGAGCAGTCAAAATCGTACGATTGGGCGCGCAGAACCCACCCCCAATTAAGCAAGGGCGGGTGCAGTCGCGCCCAATTTGGTGCGCCGGCACCCCGCGGCCCGGCCGCTCGCGTCCGACACCCTCTTGGACCTGTAGGAGAAAAGACGATGACCACTCGCCACCCGAAGCTTCGCGAATGGGTCGCCGAGATGGCCCGTATGTGCCAGCCCGACCGGGTCGTTTGGATCGACGGGTCGGAGGAGCAGAAGGACCACCTGATCCGGGAGGCGGCCGCCACCGGCGAGATCATCCCACTGAACCAGGAGAAGCTGCCCGGCTGCCTCTATCACCGCACCCACCCGAACGACGTGGCGCGCACCGAGGAGCTGACGTTCATCTGCACCACGCGCCAGGAAGACGCCGGGCCGACGAACAACTGGATGTCGCCCGAGGAAGGCTATCGCCGCGCCGGGGAGATTTTCCGCGGGTCGATGCGCGGGCGCACGATGTACGTGGTGCCGTTTTCCATGGGGCCGGTCGGCTCGCCGTTCAGCAAGATCGGCGTGGAGCTGACCGACAGCATCTACGTGGTGCTGAACATGCGCATCATGTGCCACGTGGGCGAGAAAGTGTTGCGCCAACTGGGCACCGGCGGCGAGTTCACCAGGTGTCTGCACGGCAAGGCCGAGCGGGACATCAAGCGGCGGCTGATCCTCCACTTCCCCGAGGACAACACCATCTGGAGCGTGGGGTCGGGCTACGGCGGCAATGTGCTCTTGGGCAAGAAGTGCCTGGCGCTGAGGATCGCCAGCTACCTGGCCCATATGGAAGGCTGGCTGGCCGAGCACATGTTGATCATGGGTGTGGAGAACCCCCAGGGCCGGATCGAGTACGTGGCCGCGGCCTTTCCCAGCGCCTGCGGCAAGACCAACCTGGCCATGCTGGTTCCGCCCGAGGGACTCCAGCGCAAAGGCTATCGCATCTGGACCGTGGGGGATGATATTGCCTGGATGCGGATCGACACGGACGGGCGCCTGTGGGCGATCAATCCCGAGACGGGGTTCTTCGGCGTGGCGCCGGGAACCAACATGAAGACCAATCCGAACATGATGCGGACGGTGGAGCAGAACACCATTTTCACCAACGTGGTGCTGCGCAAGGACGGCACGGTGTGGTGGGAAGACCACGACGACCCTCCGCCGAAGGAAGCCGAGGACTGGCTGGGACGCCCCTGGAAGCCGGGGATGAAGGACGAAGAGGGCAAGCCGATCGTGGGGGCCCATCCCAATGCGCGCTTCACCGCGCCGCTGGTCCGGTGCCCCTCGGCCTCCTTCCGCACGGAGCACCACCACGGCGTGCCCATCTCGGCCATTGTTTTCGGCGGGCGCCGGGCCCACCTGGCGCCGCTGGTCTACGAGGCGTTCGACTGGGAGCACGGCGTGTTCGTCGGGGCCACCATGGCCTCGGAGCGCACCGCGGCCCAGTTCGGCAAGGTGGGCGAGATGCGGCGCGATCCGATGGCCATGCGCCCCTTCTGCGGCTACCACCTGGGCGACTACTTCGAGCACTGGCTCAGCATGGGCCGGCGCATGAGCAGCCCGCCGCGCGTCTTCCACGTCAACTGGTTCCGCCAGGACGAGAACGGCGACTACCTCTGGCCGGGTTTCGGCGAGAACCTGCGGGTGATCGAGTGGATTCTGGACCGTTGCCGGGGCGAGGCCGACGCGGTGAAAACGCCCGTCGGCTACGTGCCCGCTCCCGAGAGCCTGGACCTGACGGGCCTGGAGATGCCGGCGGAGACGCTGGAGAAGCTGTTTGAGATCGACCGCGATGCGTGGTACGAAGAGACCGAGGACATCGCCGGCTTCTTCCACAAGGTGGACAAGCGCCTGCCGCAGACGCTCTGGGAACAGCTCGACTCGTTGCGGCTGCGCCTGCGCGCGCCGATCTCGCTGATGCGGCCCGGCGCCGAGGTGCGCCCGCCGGCCGGAGAGCTCAACGCGGTGATCGAGCGCGAGAACCCGCACACCTTCGAAATGCTCTCCGAGCTGGGCAAGCGCCTGTATTTCCCCAAGGGCATCCTGGCCCAGAGCGCCGAAGCACGCGAAAAGGCCAAGCGCCTGGACGCCACGATCGGCATTGCGCGGGAGGGCGGCCAGCCGATGTGCCTGCCGGCGATCATGGAACATTTCAGCGACCTGACGCCCGCCGAGGCGCTGGCCTATGCGCCGGCCACCGGCCAGGCCGACTTGCGGCGCGCGTGGCACGAGAAGCTGCTGGCGCAGAATCCTTCGCTTTCCGGCAAGAGTTTCTCCCTGCCGGTGGTCACCAGCGGGGTGACCCACGCGCTGAGTTTGGTGGGCGACCTGTTCCTGGACAAGGGCAACATGGTGCTCCTGCCCGACAAGTTCTGGGAAAACTACGAGCTGCTGTTCGGCTGCCGCTTCCAGGCCCAGTTGGGCGTGTATCCGCTGTTCAATGCGGCCGGCCGGTTCAACATCGAGGCCCTGCGCCAGGCGCTGGCCACGCGCGCCGGGAGCTGGAAGACCCTGCTGCTGTTCAACTTTCCCAACAACCCGACCGGCTACAGCGTGACCGGCGAGGAAGCCGAACAGATCGTCGGCGTGCTGCGCGAGGCGGCCGAAGACGGACGCAACCTGATCGTGGTGACCGACGACGCCTACTTCGGGCTGTTCTACGAGAACGAGCTGCTCCAGGAGTCGCTCTTCGCCCGCCTGGCCGACCTGCACGAGCGCATCCTGGCCGTCAAAGTCGACGGACCGACCAAAGAGCAGTTTGTCTGGGGGTTCCGCGTGGGGCTGCTCACCTTCAGCACCAGGGCCTTCTTCAGCGCCGAGACCCTCTACGGCGCGCTGGAGAAAAAGGTGGCCGGCGCGATCCGCAGCAGTATCTCCAACTGCTCCCAGCCGGCGCAGTCGGTGCTGGTTAAGGCGCTCGGCAACGAAGCCTTGCAGCAGCAGCGCTTGGAGAAAAAGGCACTGCTCGAAGCCCGGGCCCGGAAGGTCCACGAACTGCTCGCCGACTCGAAGCTCGCCGACGTCTGGGAGCCCTATCCGTTCAACTCGGGCTATTTCATGTGCCTGAGGCTCAAGGGCCTCGACGCCGAGGCCTATCGCAAGTACCTGCTCGAGAAGTACGGCATCGGGGTGATCGCCGACGGCGATCGGGACATTCGCGTGGCCGTTGCCTCGGCCGACATCGAGCAACTGCCGCAGCTCTATGCGACCATGGCCGCCGCGGCCCGCGAGCTGCGCGACTGGGAGAAGAAGAAGGCGGCAAGCTGAGCCGCGCCGGGTGGCACGGCGCGGAGCTTTAGCGACGGGCGTGGTCCGTATAGTGTGCGGTTGTTCGCCGGGTGCCACGGGTGGCTTGTCCACCCGTGCGTGTTCGCCGGCTGCCGCGGGTGGCTTGTCCACCCGTGCGTGTTCGCCGGGTG
>CAYXPN010000204.1:3792-6538 GCA_964467075.1 uncultured Planctomycetaceae bacterium | reverse complement strand
CGCCGGGTGCCACGGGTGGCTTGTCCACCCGTGCTCTTCTCACCAAAACTGCGCCGGGTGCCACGGGTGGCTTGTCCATCCGTGCGTGTTCGCCGGGTGCCACGGGTGGCTTGTCCACCCGTGCGTGTTCGCCGGGTGCCACGGGTGGCTTGTCCACCCGTGCTCTTCTCACCAAAACTGCGCCCCGCCGGACTGTGCCGTGTCTGATAATGGTAGCCACGCTCGCCAGAGCGTGGATGGTGACGGACACTGCCTGGACGTTTTGTCCGCCGTCTGGCTTTCGGCGGCTACGGCTGGAAATCCCTTTGTCAGACAAAGCCTGGCCCGCGGCCGCCACCCCGCCGCGCCCCTTCTGCGCTTGCTTCGCTGTTCTCCGCTGGGGATAATGAGGATTCGGGCCGTCAGCCGGGCCGCGGAAGCAGCGCGCACGGTCGCTCGACGGCGCAGAAAGGGAAAAGGGACACGACTCGATCGAAACGAAGCGAGGGGGAATGACGATGGATCGGCGAGGCACGGACGAGGCGCTGCGATCGGCGGGCTGGTATTATCCGGCGCCGGCTCGGCCGGCGCCGGGCCGCGGGGCATACCTCGGCCGCTGGCTGGCAGCGACGGCGGTCATCGCTGCCCTGCTCATGGGTTGTCTGGTGCCCGCTGTGGGGCCGGGCGGGGCTCTGGCAGCCGCGGCCGACCAGCAGGCCGCGGAGCAGAAGGCCGAGGACGCCAAGCCTGCTGATGAAAAAAGCAACGGCCAGCAGGCGAACGGCCAGCAGCCTGCCGATCAGCAGCCCGCCGAGCAATCCGGCAAGCGGGGCCTGGCCTTGCTCGTGCCCAAAGTGCCGGCCGACCTGAAGCTGCTGGAAAAACAGGTGCGGCAGGTAGTGGCCCGCGTGCGCGAGTCTGCCGTGGGCGTGCGCGTGGGGAACTCTCAAGGCAGTGGGGTGATCGTCAGCTCCGACGGCTATGTGCTCACTGCGGGCCACGTGGTCTCGAAGCCCAACGAAGCGGCCACATTCTTTCTGCCCGACGGACGCACCGCGCAGGGTAAAACCCTGGGCATGTACGTGTCGGCCGACGCCGGGTTGATGAAGATCACCGAAAAGGGGTCCTGGCCCCACGTGGAGCTGGGCCACTCGACCGAACTCAGACCCGGCGCGTGGTGCCTCGCTTTGGGCCACCCGCTGGGTTACCAGAAAGACCGCCCGCCCGTGGTCCGTGTAGGGCGCATCCTCCGCGTCCGGCCGACAATGGTTCAGAGCGACTGCCCGCTGGTGGGCGGCGACTCGGGCGGACCGCTGTTCGACCTGGAAGGGCGCGTGATCGGCATCCACAGCCGCATCGGCGGCCCCGCGGACATGAACCTCCACGTGCCCATCGACGTGTTCCACGAAAACTGGGACCGGCTCAAAAAGGGCGAGGCCTGGGAAGACCAGATCGAAGGGCGCGACAGCGGTCCGGTCAAACAGGCCTTCGGCCCGCTGATCAGCGGCGCAGCCGACTGCACGGCCCGGGTGCTCTGCGACGGCGAGGAGACCATCCTGGGCACGATCGTCGGACCCGACGGCTGGGTGCTGACCAAGGCCAGCGAATTGGAGGGCAAGATCGTTTGCCGCCTGGGCGACGGCCGGGAGCTGCCCGCCCGCATGGTGGGCATCCACGAGCAATACGATCTGGCCATGCTGAAGATCGAGGCCACCGGGCTGCCGTCGATCGCCTGGACCCGCTGCCAGCCCAAAGTGGGCCAGTGGCTGGCCTCGGCGGGCACGGGCGGCACGCCCCTGGCCGTGGGCGTGCTCAGCGTGCCGCGGCGGCGCATTGCGCCGTTAAGCGGCGTGCTGGGTGTGGCTTTGGACCCCGACCAGGACGACGTGGCCCAGATCAAGAGCATCCTGCCCGCCAGCCCCGCGGAAAAGGCGGGCCTGAAGCCCGGTGACATCATCACCCATGTCGACGGCAAGGCCACCAAGACCCGCGACGAGCTGATCGCCGAGATCAAGAGACACCGGCCCGGCGACATCGTGCGCCTGACCGTGCGCCGGGGCGAGCGCACGCTGGCCATTCCCGCCAAGCTCGGCAACGCGGTCACCCCCGGGCAGCGCCGCCGGGAGATGCAGAACGCCATGGGCGTGGGCGTGAGCAAGCGCCACGACGACTTCCCCGCGGTGCTCCAGCACGATGCCGTGGTGCGCCCGCGCGACTGCGGCGGACCAGTGGTGGACCTGTCGGGCAAGGTGGTCGGCGTGAACATCGCGCGCGGCGGGCGCACCGAGACCTATTGCATCCCCACGAGCACGCTCTTGGGGCTGATGTACGACCTGATGTCGGGCAAGCTGGCCCCGGAGCCCGAGGCTGAAGAGCAACCGCCCGAGGCCGCGCCCAAGGAAGAGCAGCCCAAGCCGGAAGAAGAGCCGAAGCCGGAAGAAGAGCCGAAGCCGGAAGAGAAGCCCAAGCCGGAAGAAGAGCCCAAGCCCGAAGAGAAGCCAAAGCCAGAAGAGCAGCCCAAGCCGGAAGAGGAGCCAAAGCCCGAGGAGAAGCCGAAACCGGACGAAGGGTCAAACCCTGAGGAGCAGCCTGCTCCCGAAGAGAAGCCTGCTCCCGAGGAGGAACCAAAGCCAGACGAGGAACCCAAGCCGGAAGAGAAGCCAAAGCCCGAGGAGAAGCCGAAACCGGACGAAGGGTCAAACCCTGAGGAGCAGCCTGCTCCCGAAGAGAAGCCTGCTCCCGAGGAGGAACCAAAGCCTGAAGAGCA
>CAYXPN010000204.1:0-3692 GCA_964467075.1 uncultured Planctomycetaceae bacterium | reverse complement strand
AGCCTGCTCCCGAAGAGAAGCCTGCTCCCGAGGAGGAACCAAAGCCTGAAGAGCAGCCGAAGCCTGAACAGGAACCAAAGCCGGAAGAAGAGCCGAAGCGGGAGCAGAAGCCTGCTCCCGAAGAGGAGCCAACGCCGGGTGCCACTGCTGGCTTGTCCAGCAGTGCGCGTGACAACGTTTTTCGTGTCGTCACGAATCCGTAGGAGCACAGAGCATGATCCGGCTGGTCGAAGCAGAGCCGCTTTCCGGCTATCGACTGCGCTTGCGGTATGCCGACGGCGTGACCGGCGTGGTCGATCTTTCGCACCTGGTCGGCAAGGGCGTGTTTGAGTTGTGGAACGACCCTGAAGCGTTCGCCCGGGTGTCTATCGGCAGCGGCGGCGAGCTGCGCTGGAGCGATGAGGTCGATCTGTGTGCCGACGCGCTGTATCTTGAGGTCACCGGCAAGCAGCCCGGCGACGTTTTCCCGAATCTCAAGAAGGCCTCTGTCGATGCCTGAGATCAGTCGCTTCTACGGCATCATGATCAAAATGTTCCACAACGATCACCTCCCGCCGCATTTCCATGCGGAATACGGCGGTGATCAAATGGTCGTTGCGATCGAAACGCTGGCGGTGATCGCGGGGAATCTGCCGCCACGTGCTACGGGGCTGGTGAGGGAGTAGACATCGCTGCACCAGGAAGAGCTTCGGCACGTCTGGGAACAGGCGCGGAATCACCAAAGCTTGGATCGCATTGATCCGCTGCCTTGACGCCACGCCGTCGCTGCGCCACGGCCGGGTGGCACTGGGCAGATGGGACGCTTCCTCCCGCCCTCACCCCCGGCCCCCCTCCCGGAGGGAGAGGGGAGTTCGCGTAGGTGGCTATCATTTATGAAACACCGCGCCGATCGTCCAAAGCCAATCCCCCTCCCCGGCCACAAGACGGGAGCCTTTGCCCCATGGGTGTTTCCTTCAGCAAGTTCGCCCGCCAGTTGACCGTCGAGACGGCCTTTGACGTGCTGGCCCGGGCGCGCCAGTTGGCGGCCGAGGGCAAGCGGATCGTCGAGCTGGAGATCGGCGACAGCCCGTTTCCTTCCACCAGTGCGGCCAAACAAGCGGGCCAGCAGGCCATTGCCCAGGACCATTCCCACTACTGCCCGTCCGCGGGCCTGCCGCAGTTTCGCCAGGCCGCGGCCCGGTACGTGCGCGAGCAATACGCCGTGGACTGCACGGCCGACAACGTGGTGGTGGGCCCGGGGGCCAAGGTCTTCGAGCTGCTCTTCTGCGAGACGTTCATCGACCCGGGCGACGGCGTGCTGGTCTTCAGCCCCTACTTCCCCACGTATGTGCCGAACATTGCGCGGCGCGGCGGGCGCGTGTGGTTTTCCGAGCTGAAACAGGATCGCCGGTTCCGGCCGAACCTGGACGACGTGGCGCGATTCCTGGAGAGCGACCCGCGGCCGAAGGCCGTCTTCCTCAACAGCCCGCACAACCCCACCGGCGGCGTGGCCGAGCCCGAAGACCTGGCCGGGCTGGCCGAGCTGGTGCGCGGGCGCGAGGTGGCCGTATTGAGCGACGAGCCTTACGATCGCATGGTCTGGCGCGGCCGACACCACACGATCCTGGCCGAGCTGGGCATGATCGAGCAGTGCGTGGGCGCCTACACGTTCAGCAAGTCGTTCAGCATGAGCGGGTGGCGCCTGGGGTTTGCCGTGGCCGCGCCCGCGGTGGCGCGCAAGTTCGCCGACCTGATCAACACGTGTCTTTCCTGCACGCCGCCGCTTGTGCAACTGGCCGGCCTGGCCGCGATGGAGCGCGACGAGGCGGAGAGCCGGCAGGGCATGGCGGCGTTTCGGGCCAAGGTGGAGCTGCTCGTCGAGGGGCTCAACCGGATCGAGGGGATCAAGTGCCTGATGCCCGGCGGCACGTTCTACGTGTTTCCCTCGGTGGCCGCGGTGTGCAACTCGCTGGGCATCAGCTCACACGGGCTGGCCATGTACCTGCTCGAAGGGGCCGACGACGCCTTCGGCGTGGCCTGTCTGGGCGGGGAGTGTTTCGGCGAGGCGGGGGCGGGCTTCCTGCGCTTCAGTTGCGCCGAGCCGGACGAGAAGCTCCAGGAGGCCCTCGATTTCCTGCCCGCGGCCTTCTCGCGGCGAGAGCGCATTGAGTGCTTTCTCGAAGGCCGTCCGCAATACCGGCTGACCGAGCCTTACGAGTCGGCATGAGACCGTGCGGCCACGCAAACGGGCAGTGGCCCCCGGCGCTTCTGTGGATGCTCCCCTCTGCCCGGCGTATGCTAGGCTTGAGTATGAGCATCCGGCAGTGGTTCTATGTGATCGTCGCTTTGGCGCTGGGCACGCTGGCCGCCTGGGTCACGCTGGGGATGCCCGTCTGAGGGCGTGGGACGCGCGACGGGTGTGCGCCGGGTGCCACTGGCTCTGCCAGCCGACCGGCGCTGTTCGTAGTGACCCGATTCATCGGGTCGGTTCGTCGTGACCCGATTCATCGGGTCCTGCCAAGACCGTACAAGTACGGTCACTACGAACCGCTGGTCGCGGTCCGATTCGGCCGGCCATTCTCCGGCACTGCTGGACGAGCCAGCCAGTGGCACCCCCTGCGCGCCTCAGTTGAAACCCAGAAACGGCGTGGGTGTGAACCCGATGGGGATGAAGGCCAGCGTGAGACAGCCGAGCACCACGCGCCCCAGGCCCAGCGGCTGCGCGTCGTCGGCCGTGGGCGGATGGCCCGGCCCGATCAGGGCCACCAGCAGCAGCATCAGGCTCCAGCCCCAGAGGTTGTAGTAGGCAACCGCTCCCACGGCCCCCAGCAGGACTGCGGTGGCCACCCACCTGGCCCGCCGGCGCAGAAGCGCATAGAGCACGTGCCCGCCGTCCAACTGGCCGATGGGAAACAGATTCAGCGACGTGATCAACAGGCCCACCCAGCCGGCAAAGGCCATGGGGTGGTATCTGAGCACGCTGCCTTCAGGAACCGGCTCCTTCAAGACAGAGAGGATCCATTTGAACAACAATGGATCGCCAACATACAAGTCATTGGCACGGGGCCTGAACGGCACATACTCCGACCAGGCGAGCCCCACCGCGCAAAAGACCAGCGTGGGCACCAGCCCGGCCAGCGGCCCGGTAATCCCGATGTCGAACAAGGCCCGGCGCCCGCCCACGCGCGCGTTCATGGCGATCACCGCGCCAAAGGTGCCGATGGGCGGCAAGGGCACGGGAAGGAAATAGGGGTAGCTGGCATACACGCCGTAGCGCCGGGCCTGAAGAAAATGGCCCATCTCGTGGCACAGCAGGATGGTCATCAGCGGCACGGCGTATTTCAGCCCGTCGGCCAGCCCGTAGAGCAGGCCCCACACCAGGCCGTATTCGCCAGTCATCTGCAAGACAGGCCCCAGCGCGCCGACGAACCACGTGCTCAGACACGTGGCCACAAACAGCACCAGCGGCAGCCACACCCGCCGGCGCCCGGGCGGGCGCATGGGCATGCGCCGCCAGTCGAACTCCGGCACCACCTCGGCCACGACGACCTCGGGCGGCTCGACGAGTTCGGGCCGAACAGGTGCATCCCAAGGGCGGGGGTCGCTCCCGGGGTGATCTTCTGCGTGTAAATCGCTCATCAAGCCTATTCTAGGTCAGCGTGCGCGATTTGTGAACACTCGTGTGGCTGCCAGGCGCGTAGGGTGGGTCAAGC
>CAYXPN010000203.1:0-10601 GCA_964467075.1 uncultured Planctomycetaceae bacterium | reverse complement strand
TGATTGGGGCTCAACGGACGCGAGGGACCGCGTCCCTCCAACGCCGTCGTGGCCGTCGATCGGCGGACGTGACAGAGCACGTCCCTCCAACGCCGTCTTCTGGAGGGCCACGCTTTGTCGTGGCCGTATCTCATTTGGAGGGCCACGCTCCGTCGTGGCCGCTTGATTGGGGCTCAACGGACGCGAGGGACCGCGTCCCTCCAACGCCGTCGTGGCCGTACCGTTCATCTTAGCCATTGCGCATCGAGCGGGATGGAAAGCCCGTCGAGCAACACCTCCAGGGCCCAGGCCACCTGGTCCTGGAACACCCACACCGCGGCCCCCAGTGTGAGCGCCAGCATGGCGAAGGTGATCAGGGCATTGAGTCCGAAGCCCACCACCAGGATGTTCAGTTGCGGCAACGTACGGCTGATGAGCCCCATCACCAGGGTCGAGAGCAGAAGCGCCGCAACCACCGGCAACGCCGCGCGCGCGCCCAACGCAAAACTCTGCGCCAACAGGGCGACCAGCGAGCCGACCATCGAATCGGCAAACGCGGCGCTACCGGGCGGAATCGTGCGAAAGGTGTCCAGCAGCGCGGCCATCACCACCCGGTGCCCGCCGATCAACACGAACACGGCCAGCGCGACCAGAAACATCAGCCGGGAAAACAGCGGCACGTTGCTCTCGGTCTGCGGATCGAACACGTCGGCCAGCATCAGCCCGCCGATCCGGCCGATTAGCTCGCCGGCCAGTTGAATGCCCGAGAAGAGGATTACCACGCCCAACCCCAAGCAGAACCCCACCAGCAGCTCGCTGCCGGCCAGGGTCAGGTACATCAGCGTCGAGCCGGGAGGGTCGAGCTGAACGTGCCACTGGGTCGGCGTGATCAACAGTGCCAGGGCCACGGCCAGCAGCACGCGAACCTGGCGCGGCACCTCGGGCGTGCCGTAGATCGGCGCGGTCATGGTCAGCCCGCTGATGCGTGTGAGCACCAGGGTGAACAGCAGGAAGCGTTCGGTCGAAAGTTGGCTCAGCCAGTCCACGGCGGCAGTGCTTTTCGGGACCCAAAGGGGCCAGGTCCATGTTTTCGGTCAGCGGCGTTCGGTGCGAGCAGCGTTCTGGCAGGCGAACAACGGACCAGTGCGCCGCTCTGCTTTCGGCTTTCCGTTTTCGGCTTTCAGTAGCCACCGTCGCCAGACGGTGGGGGGAGCCGATTCGGGCGGCGCTGCTGGCCGTCCACGCTCTGGCGAGCGTGGCTACCATCGCCCCACGCTCTGGCGAGCGTGGCTACAGTCTCGCTAGAACCGCGTGGGGATCGAGCGGAACAGTTCGGTCGTGTATTCCATCAGTCGTGTGGCCAGCCAGGGCAGGGCAATGGCCAGGGCCGCCACCATGGCCACGATCTTGGGCACGAAGGAGACGGTCTGTTCCTGGATTTGGGTCAGCGCCTGCAAGAGCCCGACCACCAGCCCCACGACCATTCCCGCCAGCAACACTGGCGAGGCCACCAGCAGGGCGATCCACAGGGCCTGGCGCCCCAAGTCCACCGCGGTATGGGCATCCACGTCGGTTGGGCTCCGGTTGTCAGGTGGCTTCGGAAATCGGCTTTCGGCTTTCCGCTTTCGACCGAACCGGGAGCTGACGCTCCCGGCTCGCCTATCCGACCGCCGACTTCCGACTTCCGCCGCGGCCTTCCGACCGCGTTATGTGAACGGTTGGAAGCTCTCCAGCAACATGCCCACGACCAGGTGCCAGCCGTCGACCAGCACGAAAAGCAGGACCTTGAACGGCAGCGAGATCAGCACCGGCGGCAACATCAGCATGCCCATCGACACCATCACGCCGGCCACCACCATGTCCAGGATCAGGAACGGCAGGTAGATCTGGAAGCCGATCAAGAAGGCCGTCTTCAACTCGCTGAGCATGAAGGCCGGCACCAGGGCCTGCAGGGGTACGTCGTCGTAGGTTTCCGGCTCGGGCTGTTCGGGCAGATAGCTAAGAAACAGCCACACGTCTTCGTTGTTGTTGGTGCGCTCGATCTGCAGGGCCATGAAACGGCGCACCGGCTGGATGCCCGCCTCCCAGGCCTCCTCCAGCGTGATCTGCTGCTGGGTGTAGGGCACGATGGCCTCCTGGTAGACCTGCCTCCACACCGGCGTCATGATCAGCAGCGTCAGGAACAGCGCAAGCGCGGTGATTACCTGGGTGGGCGGAAGCTGCTGGGTGCCGATCGCCTGGCGCAAGAAACCCAATACCACCACGATCCGCACAAAACACGTGGTCATCAACAGAATCGCCGGCGCCAGGCTGAGCACCGTGAGCAACAGCATCACCTGGATCGTCGAGCTGAGCCCCTGGGGACTGGTCCAGGCCTCGGGCCCGCCGGCCAGCCCCTCGGGCAATTCGATCGACAGCGGCTGGTTCGTCGCCTCCTGGGCCCCCGCGGGGGCCAGCAGGCACAGACACACCAGCCCCATCACCACATAGGACAGCAGACGCGCCGTGCTGCGCAGACCCGTGGCCTCGCGGGCCAGACCACGCCCGGTTGGCGCTTTGCAGCTCGCGCGCCCGGGTAGCACCTGCGACGGCGCAGCGCGTGCCCGGCCGCCCGAGCGGGGCTGCGCAGCGCACACGGATTGAGACAGGTCTTCAGTCATGGAACCGCTCCGCTGGTTCGTCGAATCGAGCGGCACCGGCCCGCTTCCGATACGTGGCCTCGAACTCCGACCCCTCGGCCCGTCCGGTCGAGTAGCGGCCGGTGAACTGCTCGAACACCTGGCGAAAGGCCTCGGTGGTGCTCCCCGGGCGGGCCTGCTGACACAACCCGGCCAGCCGATCCACCTCGGCCGGGTCGGTGATTTCCGTGAGCGTCTCCGCACCCGCGGGCGTGACCGAGACCAGCAGCAGCTTGCTGCCGCACCGCAACAAGTGCAACTGCTGGCGCCCGGCCAGCGGGGCCCGGCCCAACACCTCTACGACTTCCTGGGGCAGCGGGGCCAGGCTCTTTGGCGCGGCACGGCGCAGAAGCCATGCCACCGCCAGGAGAAGCCCCAGCACCACGGCCAGACTGGCGCCCACGGTGACCATCGACCCCAGGGTCCCGCGCGATCCCCAGCCGGAGTCCGACGGCGATTCACCGGGCCGGGCCAGCGGCAACGGGGGTTGCGCCGCAGGTTTGTGCAGGCGCACACTCGGCGACGCGGGATTTGCGGCCGGCGTGCCGCGCGCAGCAGCCGTGGTCTCGGAAGCGCGTCGGCCTGATCCAAGGGCCTGGTCGGTCCCCGCGCCGCCGGAGGCACTCGGCGCGAGGCCCGGCACCGGTTGCAGGCACACTGCCTGGCTGACGGGGCCACGGCTGGCCGGCAGTTGAGAATCGCCGGCCGCGGCGGGCCAGCAAGCGGCCGCTGATTGCCCCCCTTTGGGTGCAGCACTACCGGGAGGACCCTCCTGCGGGCCCCAGACGGGTTGGCGCGCTGCGGCCTTTCCCACTACCAGGCCCTCATCAGCAGCACCCGGTTGGGAACAGACCGCGGCCAGGATCAGCACGAGCATCGTGGTCAATCGGCGCATCCTTGCCGTCCTTTGCCCCTCGGCGTTCGAGCTGCGGCACGATCCGGCTCCGGACGCTGGACCGACAAGCGCGGCCGTGGTCCGAGTGCCTTGAGGTGAGTGGATCAGGGCTGGTGCAGAGAAGGAACGCTATCGGACAAGTATGGTTGGACGAGGAAAATCAACGTGCCTGAGTGCGTAGGGTGGGTCAAGCGCCAGCGCAGACCCACCGACAACTGAGTGCGTAGGGTGGGTCAAGCGCCAGCGCAGACCCACCAACAACGCGATTTCCTGCCGGGTTAGCCAACTGGTGGGTCATCGCTTTCGGCTCGACCCCCCTACGACTGTATCTTGGTGCTCAGGATTGCGCAAAGCCGAAACCGCAAAAGGGCGGTTTCCGCTCATGACGGAGCGGCACGAATGCCGATATCGATATGGGCTGCTGTGTGCCGATTCTGCCGATCATCTCGCGCACAGGCGTTTGCTTCCTCTGGGGGCCCGAACACACTCGATCGTTCAGGCAAGGGCCGTGGTGCCGGCGACCAGTTCTGCCACGCGAACGCAGAAGTTGTCGTTCAGCACGAGCACTTCGCCCCGGGCGACCAACCGGCCGTTGACATATACGTCCACCGGATCACCGGCCAGCTTATCCAGCGGCACGACCGAACCTCGGCGCAACTTGAGCACATCCTCCAGGTACATGTGCGTGCGCCCCAGTTCGATTTTCAGCTCCAGCTCGACATCGCGCACCAGATCGAAACTGGCGGCCTCGACCGAAGCGGGCTCGCCGCGCAGCTCGTCCAACCGGAACGCGGTCACGCCCTGGGGCAGATCGGCTGCCGAGGCCGCGTCGATCGATGCCAGGGCCTCTTCGGCCTGGCCCAGCAGCAGTTCCATGTCGCGTTCAGCCATCTGGCCCTCGCCGGGCAGGAGGTGTTGGGCGGTCTCCTCCGCAGACTCCTTTTTCGCTGCAGCCGCCGGGGCCCGACCCGCCTGGCTGAGCAACTTCTCGATGTCCTGCTGTCCCAGCAGGCGGTCCTCGTCGCCGGGCACGGCCGAGCCGAGTTCCTGGGACGACGTCGCGGCCGGCTTCGGCGGCGATTGAGTGCCTGGGGTCGGTGTCGCCGGCTGTGGCGATTCGCCCGGCGGTGGACCGGCGGCCTCTCCCGGCCCGCCGTCGGATGCCTCGGCCGCGGGCTGGGGTGATGGAGTCTGCTTTGCCCCACCCGGCCCATCGGCCTCCGCCTTGGCCTGGCTCAGCAGGGCTTCAATCTCGTCCTGGTCCATCAGGTTGTCATCGGCCATGGGAATCCGTTCCTCATCGGCTCATGCCACAGGTGCAGTCGATCTCCCGGCACGTAACTGTCCCCCTTGGCCGTAAGGGGACAGGCACGTTTTTCGGCCCGAAACGGGCCGAAAAGTGAGCCAGTCCCCGACCTGTGAACAGTTGCCCCGGCACGCCCGCCGGATCGAGTCTCCGAAATCGTCCCCCTGCATCGCCGCTCGCAGTTGCCCCACGGCCCTTCGCACACCGGCCGCAATCGCGGCCGAGGGCGTGGCCCCCCCTGGCGGGCACGCGAGCCGGTCACTGTTCGAGGAACGAGAAATCGCTGAAGATCACGCTCCGCAACAGCGGCTTGCCGATGGAGCGATTGGTCTTGTCCAGAACCTTGCGCTTGATCAGTCCCAGACCGGCGTCGGTCAAGTCGGTGATCTCCGACGCCCGCACGGTCACGATCACCTGGTCGCGGAACCGGTGCCGATTGGCCTGCAACCAGTCCAGAAACTCCTGCTGATCCTCGGCGGCCACGGTGGCGAACAGGTGGAAATCGATACGAAGCGTGGTATTTGTGGCCGCCTGATAGGAAGTCACCGTAAAGGTGTCCAAGTCCACTTCCACTTCCTCGACCACCTGGGACTCGCCGGACTCCTCGGACTCGCCGGGCATGGCCGGCTCCTCGACCGGCGTGGCCATCGAGGCGCCGGCCAGGGCGGCTGTCTCGCCCGGCCCGGGCAGATACAGGTAGGCCGCCAGGCATTCCACAGACACCACCACCGCCACGAACCCGATCACCTTCAGACGCCCGAACAGAGACGGGCGCGCTGCGGGCGCGGCCTCGGGCGGGGGTGCCTCGGGCGGGGCCTGCTGTTGTTCGGGATTGGGGGTCTCGTCTGCCATTTGCGTGCAGGGCGGGCGTCGGACGTTGCGGCAAGTCACTCGACGTTTGGCGCAGACCGCTTCGGCCGGCCCGCTCAAGGCGCAGGCCGCGGCCGTCGAAACGGTCCCAAGCAATTCTAGAACACATTGGCCGGCCTCCGGGAAAAACCCTGACGCTCGCCTGTCGGGGGCCTAAATACACCAAAATCGGCCCTTGTGGCAAGCCCCGCTTGGATGATTTGCTACCGCTCCCCCGACCCCTCCTTTCGGGTGGAATCACCTCCGGACACCAGCTCGTCGAGCAGGTAGATCTCCACCCGGGCGTTCTCTTTCAACAGCAGCGGGTCGCTGCCCGTGTGGCGCGGCTCGTTGTCCGCTGCCACCGAAAGGCGAATCCGCCGCGGATCGATTCCCAGTTGAACAAAGTAGTCCATGACGGCCTGGCATCGGGCATAGGCCAGGCCCCAATGGTCGGAATAGGGCGAGCCGGCGGGCAGGGGGCGGCTGGAGGTGTGGCCCCGGATTTCGATCTTCTGCGGCTTTCCGCCGATCAGCCGGGCCGCCACTTCCAGCGTGCGCCGGTTTTCGTCCGAAAGCTCGGCACTGCTTTCGGCAAAGAAGACCACCCCGCCCACGGTGTCGTGGGTCGCCTGGCGCAGGGTGCGGACCCGCGGGTAATCGCCGACGGGCGCCTTTACGCGGTCGCCGCCCCGCATGATGTCCACGCGCCGCGCACGACCCATGCTGGCCAGGTCCCGAATGGCGGAATTCATTGGCGGAGCCGGGCCGGGGATGAAGCTGACCACTGAGGTGTCCGTGCCGAACTGGCGGCGCAGCGCCTCGAGCACCACCTGGATGCGCTCCTCTTCCTTGATGTCGCTCAGCGCCACCAGCATCACGAAAAAGCACAACAACAGCGACATCATGTCGCTGAAAGTGACCATCCATTCGGGTACGCCGGGGGCGTTGTCAGGCGGGGGCTTGGGCATCGGGCTAGGGCTCCTCCGCCAAGCGCCGCTTGGCCGGCGGCACGAACGTGCTCAAGGTCTGTTGGATCACCCGCGGGTTGTCACCCGACTGGATGCCCATGATCCCGCGAAGAATGATCTCCATGGTCAGCAGCTCGTGGCGGCTGATATATCCCAGCTTCTCGGCACAGGGGAGGAAGATGAGGTTCGAGCTGATCGCACCGTAAAGGGTGGTAATCAGGGCCACGGCCATGCCGGGGCCGATCTTCGAGGGGTCGTCCATGTTGCCCAGCATCATGATCAGGCCCATCAGCGTGCCGATCATCCCGAACGCCGGCGCAAAGCGCCCCATCTGGTCCAGCACGCTTTTGCCGTTGCGATGCCGGGTGGCCACGGCGTCCATTTCGGTGCGCATCACGCTCTCGATCACCTCGGGACGGGTGCCGTCGACGGCCATCTGGATGCCGAGAACCATAAAAGGGTTGGTAATCTCTTCCAGCCGGCCTTCCAGCGCAAGCAGCCCTTCGCGCCGGGCTGTCTCGGCGAGCGACACGATCTGGTCGATCAGGGTCTGGAACTCCTCGGGCTTGTTGAAGAAGACCTTCTTCAGCACACGGAACGCCCCCAACGCGTTCTTGAGCGGAAAGCAAACCAGGACCGCGGCAGAACACCCCCCGAGCACGACCATCATCGACGGATAGTCGATGAACGCCCCGAATCTGGCACTCGGGGCGATCGCAATCGTGCCCACCAGCAGAGCGCTGCCCAGCAACAGGCCGATCAGGCTGGCAATGTCCATCGGCTGACCAGTGTGAAAACAGGGGAACTGAAAAGGGTCTCCATACCTGCCGCAAAACTCACACGTGTTCCACCGGCGCCGCACCGGCCGCTCGATCACACCGCAGCGCTGAACAGCCCGGCGAGGGAAACAAGTGCTTGGCTTGCTGATAGGCCACGGCCCGGCGCAACACCTCGTCCATCGACTCGGCCACCACCAGGCGTTCGCCGCTCGTCAAGGTGATGAACGTATCGGGGCAGGCCTCGACGTAGCGGATCAGCTCCGCATTGAGCACGAAGCACCGGCCCCCGAGTTGGGTCAGCTTGATCATGGGTCCGAAGTCCCTTTCCCTCCGCCCGCGGCCAACCGCGCCTAGCGCCGCAGCGAGAGCAGCTCATCGAGCATCTGCTGGGCCGTGGTGATCACGCGCGTGTTGCTCCGATACATGGTCGATGCGAGGATCAGGTCGATCAAGTCTCCGCCGATGTCGGTGTTCGACAGCTCCTGGGCCCCGGCGATGATCGAGCCGATGCCTTGCTCGTTGGGATTGCCTTCCACGGGCAGGCCCGAGTTGACCCCCGAGGCGAACATGTTCTCGCCCCGCTGTTCCAGGCCCGAGGGGTTGCCGAAGCGCGCCAGGCGGATCTGTCCCAGATCGCGGGTCATGCCGTTGCTGAACACGCCGCGGATGCGCCCGTCCTCGCCCACGATGAAGCTGGTCAGCACGCCGGGCCCCGAACCGTCCTGGCGCGAGACGGCCAGCGTGCTGTTGTCCGTGGCCAGGCCGGAAATCTGGGTGAAGTCCAGATCGAACTCCAGCGGCGAGGCCGAGGAGACGTTGCGCCGGTCGATCGACACGGTGTCCTCGGTGGCGGAAACGAAGTTGCCCTCGCCGTCGAATTGGATCAGGCCCGTGCCCACCGCAATCCGCACTCCGGTGGCCGGGTCGTTGTCCGGCGAGTCGGCATACCAGCGATACATGGTGGCCGTGCTGGTACGGCTCTCCAGCACCGCGGTCAGGCGCACGGCCAGCGGAATCCCCAGCGTGTCATAAACGATGAAATCCGTCACCGCGCCCTCACCGACCGCAGTCTGATAAGAGCTCCAGGGCAGGTCGGTGTTCTCCACGCTCTGGTCCTCGCGGATCAGCGTCATCCCCGACAGCCCGATGTCGATCGCATTATCCTCGCCGGTGTTGGCCACCATCATGATCCGACCCGCCGCGGTATCCACGCGCCCGCCGGGGTTCCAGCCGGTGACCGAGTCCGCGGGGATGGGGTTGGCGGCGTCGGGGCCCGGCGGAATCTGGATTCCCATGGCGTCTTCCATGAAGTCCATCAGGTCCAGCACGGTGGTGGTGTCGGTGACCGAGAGCTCCTTGGTGGACAGGGTGCGTCCGCCCTTCTTGCCCGCAAACTCCAAGGTGGCTGTCTCGCCCACGTTGATCGGAAAGACCCGCTCGTACACGTCGCCCTCGCGGCGCACCACGTTGGTCAGCAGCGTGTTCTCGCGGATCTTGGGTCCGTCCAGATCGAGCTCTTGGGAGCCGAGATCGGCGTCAATCTTGTAGTCCGTGTAGGTGGACGTGCCGTCCACGTTGTTGATCTCCGCCAGGAGCCGGAAATCCGTGGTATCGGTCGAAAGGTTGCGGTAGATGCGCGTACGCGAGTATTGTGTGCCCAAATGCGCCGGCAGGTTCGACAGGTGGACGCGCCCGCCGCTGACGTTGATGGCATTGGTCACCTTCACCGGCCGGCTTTCCACGTTCTGTCCCGGGTTGTACCAGGTGACGTAATACTCGAAGCTGCCGCTGGGCAGCGAGCCGGCCTGGGTGACGGCCAGCGTCTCGGCCGGGTTGACCGCGGCGTCCGCGACGGCGTCGTCGAACGGCGTGGTGCCGAACTGCCGCTCGCCCACGTAGTAGTAGTCTAGCGCATCGGGATCGGCCACGCCGCCAAAGACCTGGGCCGTGCTGCGGTAGAAGCGCACGTAGGGATAAGGCCCTTCGCCCGCGGGCGGAGCGGCAAACGCCTGCCAGTTGTCGATCTGCACGTTCTGCTCGCCTACGGCCAAATCGGTCTGCACATACTCCGAGGCGATTCCTTCGGTGGCCAGCGGATCGGCCAGATTGAACGGCCGGTCTGCATACACGATCTTGTAGTAATACGTGCTGTTTTCCGTCAGCGGCCCGGCGCCGCCCGGCTTGGTCACAACCAGCGGCGCGGTGGGCGGCCCCAGTTGGTCGGAGGCCGCGGCATCCAGCGGAGCCGCGGGATAGTCCCAGGCCAGGTCGCTGAGCGTGCCGGTCTGGATGATCTCCGAAGTGTCGGCCAGGTCGCCGGTCGGCGAGAGGGTGCCTTCCAGATAGACGTTCTCCGTGGCTTCGGCCACGGCCGCGGCCCCCAGGGGGATGGTCAGCGGCTCGAGGTTGGTGGTCTGGATCTGGTAGTTGTCGTCCACACCGAAACCCAGCAAACGGTGGCCGGTCACGCTGACCAGCTCGCTCTCGGAGTTCATCTTGAACACCCCGTTGCGCGTGTAGAGGCGTTCGCCGCTGTCGCCCTGGACGACGAAAAACCCCTCGCCCTGGATCGCCAAATCCGTGGGCGCGGCGCTGATCTGGATCGTGCCCTGGCTGAAGTCGGGCGTGATGTCGGCCACCATCGTGCCCAGGCCGATCTGCCGCGGGTTGGTTCCGCCGTTGTCGCTGGTCGGGGCCGAACCGAGACTCTGCGTCTGCAGGAACTGCGTGGCAAAGGTCACGTCCGACGCTTTGAACCCCACCGTGTTCGAGTTGGCCAGGTTATTGCCCACCACGTCGATCGTGGTCTCCGCGGCGTTCAACCCGGTCAGTGCCGTACTGAGTGCCGATGCAAGCCCCATGGTCTTGATCCTCCTTTACTCTCCAGGGACTGCGAAACCATGCCCGGCCGACCGCCGAGCCGGACGCGCCCGCGGCGACCGGTGTCGCTTGAGCAGCGCCCTTCTCTGCAACCCGCCTCCCGCGGCTGGTTTCGCGCGATGTTCGTTTTTCCGGTATCCGTTTCCTATGACGCGACCGCGGGCAATCGGCTCCTGCCGCGCATGCACAGCAGTCCCTTGCCCGGCAAATCTCTTGCCCGCCGGCTCGTTGCCTGCCGTGCGCTCCCCGCCAGCGCGTAGGGTG
>CAYXPN010000202.1:0-10644 GCA_964467075.1 uncultured Planctomycetaceae bacterium | reverse complement strand
GGCAAAGGTTGCACGGTCGGGGCTGGAAGAAAAAGGTGACAGGCACCATTTGCCCCAAGCGGCCCGCGACCAACCTGCGGTCGGTGCCCGGCTTCGCACAAATGGTGCCTGTCACCTTTTTCCAGGCCGCCAAGCCACCGTGCAAACATTAGTTGGTCCCGCTTAGCCCGCACAGCAGCAGCCGGGGTTACACAAATGCCCCCGCGCAAACGGGCCTTGCGGCGGCCTCTAACACACCCCTCCCATCCGCCGGCTCGCCATGGGACGCATCCAAAGCACCGTCGGCCTGATCACCGGGGTCCCCATCCGGGACACGGTCGAGAAGCTGATGCAACTGGCCGCCCGGCCGCGCGACATGCTCATCGCGCGCACCGAGACCTTCAAGAAAGAGCAGGTCGCCGTCACCGAGCTGGCCGCTCTGCTGCTGGCTGCCAAGTACACCGGCGACAATCTGGCCCGCGACGAGCTCTACGAGCAGCGCCAAGCCACCAGCAGCAACCCGACCGCGCTGAGCGCCACGGTCACCGGTACGCCGCCGAAGGGCAACTACCTGTTCACGCCGCTGCGCACCGTGCAGAGCCACCAGTTGATGTCCTCCGGCTTCGCCAGCAGCACCGATCCGATCGGGGCGGGCAACATCACCTTACGCTTCGGCTCCCACGTCGAGCGCTCCACGCCGCTGGAGCTGCTCAACCAGGGCCAGGGGTTTTCCCGCGGGCGCATTTTGATCACCGACCGCAGCGGGGCCCGGGCGGAGATCGATCTGTCGGCCGCCCAGACGCTCGATGATGTGCTCCGGGCGATCAACGACAACCGTACGATCAACGTGACGGCCATGGCCCGGGGCGACCATCTGCGTCTGATCGACAACACGGGCCAGAGTGTGTCCAACCTCATCGTGCAGGAAGTGGACGGCGGCACCACCGCGGCCTCGCTGGGCCTGGCCGGCATCAACGCCGCGGCCGCGGCGGCCGACGGGCAGGACGTGCTCCGCCTGTACGAAGGGCTCGACCTGCGCCGCCTGAACGACGGCAACGGCGTGGTCTTCCAGACCGCGCTGCCGGACGTGGGCTTCACCCTGCGCGACGGCAGCGCGGGCAACATCGACTTCTCGCCCATCATCCCGGGCGGCTCGGAGGTGGACCACGAAGTCACGCTCGGCGACGTGATCGAGCGGATCAATGCGGCCAGCCCGGGCAAGCTCCAGGCCGAGCTTGGGCCCGACAGCCGGCGCATCGTGTTGCGGGACTTGACCAGCGGCGACGGCGAATTCACGCTCTATCCGCTTTACGAGTCCGGGGCCCTGCAAGACCTGGGGCTCGACGGGCCGGCGGTGGACGGCGTGATCCAGGGGCGTCGCCTGCTGGGCGGCTTGCAGTCCGTGCTGCTCTCCAGCTTGAACGGCGGCAAGGGCTTCGGCGCGCTGGGGAGTATCGATCTGACCGACCGCTCCGGCACCAGCGCCACGGTCGATCTGGCAGGCGCCGAGACGCTCGACGACATGATGGAAGCCATCAACACGGCTGGCACCGGCGTTCTCTCGCGCGTCAACACCGCGCGCAACGGCATCGAGCTGCTCGATACCACCGGATCACAAGCACACCATCTGGTGGTGGCCAGTGCCGACGCTACGGGCACCGCAGAGAAGCTGGGGATCGCTGTGGACGACGCGGTCAACGCCGTCAACAGCGGCGACCTGCACCTGCAAATCATCTCCCCCAACACCACCCTGGACAGCCTCAACGGCGGCAAAGGAGTGGCCCGCGGCCCCATCCTCATCGAAGACAGCCTGGGCAACCGCAAGGTGCTCGACCTGCGCAATCCCGAAATCCGCTCCGTCGGCGACGTGCTCAAGGCGATCTACGGGCTCTCGTTGCGGGTGTATGCCCAGATCAACGAGACGGGCGACGGGATCCTGATCAGGGACCTGGAAAACGGGCCCGGCGAGCTGGCCGTCTACGAGGGCGAGAGCACCACCGCCCGCGATTTGGGCATCTTCCGTCTTTCCGAGCAGCGGGTCGTAGGCGGCGAGCTGACGCAGGTGATCGACGGCTCCATGACGCGCACCATCCAGATCGGCGAAGCCGACACCCTGGGCGACTTGCAGCAGAAGATCAACCGGTTCGAGATGGGCGTGGTGGTCACGCGCCTGAACGACGGCAGCGCGTTGCCCCATCGGCTGATGCTTACCAGCCAGCAGGCGGGCAAGGCGGGCGAACTGGTGTTGGACACCTCCGGAGCCGGCTTTTCCTTCATGGAGACCACCGCGGCCCAGGACGCGCTGTTGGCCTTCGGCGACCTGGGCAACAGCACCTCGAGCATCCTGGTCTCCGCCCCCGGCAACGAGTTCCGTTCGGTGCTGCCGGGGGTGACCCTCCAGTTGCACCAGGCCACGGGCCAGCCGGTCGTGGTCACGGTGGACGACGCGCAGACCGACCTGGTTAAGGGTGTCAAAAGCCTGGTGGAGAAGTACAACAAGTTCCGCACCCGGCTGCGGGAGCTGACCGCCTACGACGCGGAGACCGATGAGCGCTCTCTGCTCACCGGCGACGCCGCAGCCCTGCGCCTGGACAGCGACATGTCCTATCTGCTCTCGGGGCGCTTTGTCGGGGCGGGCTCGATCCACTCGCTGGCCGAGCTGGGGCTGACGCTCAAGGACGACGGCACGCTTAAGTTCGACGAAGAGAAGTTCGAGGCCGTCCGGAGCGAAGACCCCGAGTCCGTGCGTCGCTTTTTCACCGAAGAAGACACGGGATTCACCGATCGGCTGGGCGCACTGATCGACCAGATGACCGAGGAGGACGTTTCCCTACTCGCCCAGCGCTACAAGTCCCTGCGAAGCAAGATCGAGGCGAATGAACGCAAGATCGAGGCCATGAACAAGCAACTGGAAAGACAGCGGCAGCGCCTCTACATGGACTTCTACCGCATGGAAGTCGCCATCGGCAAACTGCAAGCCAACCTCAACGCCCTGGCGGCGATTGTGCCGCTCGCACCGCTCAGCCCGGCCTACGGCGGCGAGTGATCGACCAGCGTGTGTTCCCCGGAGACCCGATCAGCCGCCCCGGGGCCGACAACCTGCCACCCCGTGTTTCAATCGCCCGGCGGTCGCTCTCGGGCAGCCGTCCGACCGCGCAACCTACCTTTCGGTATCCGATTTGACGGAGTCGCCCATGGAAGCCTCGGCGCACCAGAGCTATTTGGTCACGGAAGTGATGACTGCGGCCCCGCAGAAGCTCCAGTTGATGCTCATCGACGCGGCCATTCGCTCGGCCGAGAAGGCCCGGCGTCTCTGGCGCGAGCAGAAGGACGAGGAAGCCTGCGAGGCGCTGATCCATGCGCAGGAGATCGTGGGCCAGATGCTGGGCAGCCTGAACCATGAGCCGGCACCCGATCTGGTGCGCAAGGTGGCCGCGGTCTATCTGTTCGTTTTCCGCAGCCTGATGGAAGCCAACTTCCATCGCGACGAGCACAAGCTGGACGACGCCCTGAAGGTGCTCCGCACCGAACGCGAAACCTGGCGCCAGGTGTGCGAGAAACTGGGCACCAGCCGGCCACCGGACTCCTCGCCCCCCACGCCCGACACCTCCTCCGAGGCCGCGGCTGCCCACATCCCGCCGGGCCAGGCGGCCGCCGGTTCGTCGCGGCCCGGCTCCGGCATCCCGGCCACTGACGGCCCAGGCGCGGATACCGCGGGCGGAGAGGGCCTGTGTCTAGAGGCCTGATCGGCGCCGACTGGCGCTAAGTGGCGCCGACTGGCACGGAATGACGCTCGCTGGCGCGAGTTCACCCGGCTTGGCCCAGTTGGCCCCGAGTGGCAAGCTCGGGCCGGATCGTCACAGATCGGCGCCGGACGCCTCCTGCTCTACAATGGGCCTCGATGCGTGCAGGATTCGCGTCCTGCGCTCCCCGCCCAGAGCAAAGCGAGCCCGCCAGGAGTCGTACCCGTGACGGACCAGACCCGCCTGATCCGCGTCGGCCACAGTCCCGACCCGGACGACGCCTTCATGTTCTATGCCCTGGCCGCGGGGCGGATCGACACCAAGCCGTATCGCTTCGAGCACCAACTGGCCGACATCGAGACGCTCAACCATCGGGCACTCAAGGCCGAGCTCGAGCTGACCGCCCTGAGCGTACACGCCTACGCCTATTTGAGTCGGCAGTACGTCCTCTGCCACTGCGGCGCCAGCGTGGGGGACGGCTACGGCCCGATCCTCGTGGCCCGAAACCCCATTGCCTGGGACGAGCTTGTGCAGGCGACCATCGCCGTGCCGGGCACTCGGACCACCGCCTGGCTGGCCTTGCGATTGTTGCTGGGCCGAGAGTTCTCCGCGGTGGTCGTGCCCTTCGACGAGATTCTGGCGGCCGTGGCTGCGGGCGCCTACGGGTCGCAGCCGGTAGACGTGGGCCTGGTGATCCACGAGGGGCAGCTTACGTTTGCCAACGCCGGGCTGGTCTGCCTGGCCGACCTGGGCCAGCGCTGGCAGGAGCTTACGGGCCTGCCGCTGCCCTTGGGTGTCAATGCGATCCGGCGCGACCTGGGACCGCAGGCGATTCGCGATGTTCACGGCCTGCTGTGCCGGAGCATCGCCTATGGCCTGGAACACCGGCAGGAGGCAATCGACTATGCCATGCAGTTCGGCCGCGGACTGGACCGCCAGCGCACGGACCGCTTCGTGGGCATGTATGTGAACCAGTGGACCGAAGACTTGGGCGAGCAGGGCCGGCATGCTGTGAACGAGCTGTTCAGGCGCGCCTGCGAAGCCGGTGCCATCCCGCATCGGGTGGAGCCCGAGTTCGTGGACGAAAACTCCGTGGACGAAAACCAGGTGTAGGCGGCTGGCACGCCCGGAGCTTTGGCGACGGGCGTGGTGAGTCGTGCACGGTGCATCCACGGTGTAGGGGCGACACATGCGTCGCCCCTACCGATACCGCGCTATGCGTCGCTCCCCACACACAAGGATGGCGGCCCCGTCCACGCCCTTGTGAGGGCGTGCCACCCTGCCGCCGGCGGGCCATTTTGCCTGCTCGTAGTGCCCCGATTCATCGGGTCCGGCGTTCGTGGCCGGTGCCAGGGACCGTACAAGTACGGTCACTACGAACGGCAACTCAGCCGAAGTAGTCCGGCTCGTTGCCGGGCTTCCATTTGATGTTGCAGCCCAGGCTGGGTTTCTGCTCTTCAGCGGGCTGCCGGTCGGCCAGCACGGCCTCGACCGCGGCGGTCAGATCGTTGCCGGTGACCGGCACGTCGTTGCTTGGCCGGCTGTCGTCCATCTGGCCGCGATAGACCAGGCGCCGGTCTTTGTCGAACAGGAAGAAGTCCGGCGTACACGCTGCGCTGTAGGCCTTGGCCACCTCCTGGGTTTCGTCGAACAAATAGGGGAAGGTGTAGCCGCGGAGCTCGATTTCCTCGCGCATCTTTTGCGGCGCGTCTTCGGGAAAGTTCTCGATGTCGTTCGAGTTGATGCCCACCACGGCCACGCCCTGTTGCTGATACTGCCGGGCCAGCTCGGCCAGTTTGTCGGCCACGTGTTTCACGTAGGGGCAGTGATTGCACATAAAGATGACCAACAGCGCCGGCGCTGAGGCGAAGTCTTCCAGCGAGACAACTCGCCCCTCGGCATCCGGCAGACGGAACGCCGGGGCTTGCGCGCCCAGCGGCAAGAGCATGGTGCTGGCGGTTCGGACCATGGTTTGGACCTCCTGGTTCGAGGAACGGCAAATCGGCGCGTGTCCTCCGATCACGCCCGTAGGGTGCGTGCTGGCACCACTGCTGAAAATACCTGATATGGACATAACCTCTTTATTCCACGAGGCTTATGCAAGCACGCCGGGGCCGGGGGTTCGTGATGCTCGCTGAAGTAGCGACTTGGCGGTTCGGCCGAAAGGCGTCGCCAGGTGTCGGCGCTCTTCAGCCGGCTGAAGCGTTGCTTAAGGAATTTTACCCCCCAAGCCCCCGCCGAACAGGGCCCCGCCTCACGCGCGGCCGAACAACCGCCGGGCGTTGGCCGTGGTCTGGGCGGCCAGTTGCTCGAGGGACACTTCGCGGAGCCGGGCCAGGCACTCGGCCGTATGGATCAGCCAGGCCGGCTCGTTCCGCCGCGCTCGGCCGCGCAAGGGTTCGGGTACCAGATAGGGACTGTCGGTCTCCACCAGCAGGCGCTGGGCCGGCACCTGCCGGGCCACGGCGCGCAGGGGGTCGAACTTGCGGTTGCGCCAAGTCACGTTGCCCGCGAAGCTGAGGTAGAGCCCCATCTCCAGGCATTGTGCGGCCGTGTCGGCCGATGCGCCGAAGGCGTGCATCACTCCGCTGAGCGGCCCGCGGCCGGCGGCCTCGCGGAGCATGGGCAGCAGGTCGGCCTCGGCCTCGCGGCAGTGGATGACCACCGGCAGACGGAGATCCTGGGCCAGGCGCAGATGGCGGTCGAAGTAGTCCTGCTGCACGTCAAAAGGTGAGTAGTCCCAGTGGCGGTCCAGGCCCGTCTCACCCAGGGCCACGACCACGTCCTCCCGGGCCAAAGTTGCGATGCGTTCCCAGTGGTCGGCTGCGGCTTCGGCCGTGTAGTTCGGCTGGATGCCCACGGCCGCGTGTACGCCGGCGAAGCGCCGGGCCAACTCGACCGCGGCCCGGCTGGACCCGGCCGTGGTGGCCACACACAGCATCTCGGCCACGTCCGCCCCGCGCGCGCGATCGACTACCGCATCCACATCCATAGCGAACTGCTCTTCGTCCAGATGGACGTGGGTATCGAAAAGCATGATCGAACCGTTCATCGACTCGCCCCCGGTGCGAACAATCCCTCCGCCGGCGCCGCGTGGACGATGACCGCCGCCCGTTCCTCATCCTGCCCGGTAAAACGGCCCGGCGGACCGAAGTGTTTCGAAGACCTGGGCTTGGCACCATCCAGCGAGGAACCGAATCGGCCGGCAGGACGGTCGTCGGCTTACAGGAAGACGATCGTGGTCAGCACAAACAGCGGCAGCAGGATCGCGCAGCTATAGAGCATGTAGCCGAAGAAGCTCGGCATGGGCACACCCGACTTTTCGGCAATGGCGCGGACCATGAAGTTCGGGCCGTTGCCGATGTAGGTCATCGCACCCATGAACACCGCGCCCAGGCTGACGCCCTCGAGCAGGTGCTCGGCCACGCCGGCCTCGGTGGGCGAAAGTCCCACGCTGCTGGTCAGTGAGCGCGCGGTCTCGAAGAACACCACGTACGTCGGCGCGTTGTCCAGGACCGCCGACAGGCTGCCGGTGGCCCAGAAGAAATGCCAGGGTTCGGTAACCCCCAGGTCCGGTCCGCGGACGTTGAGGATTTGCAGCGGCGGTTGCATGCAGATGAAGATGCCGAAAAACAAGGCAGCCACCTCGAGGATCGCGTGGTAGTTGAAGTTGCTGGCCCGGCGGATCCAGGCGCTGCCCCAGATGAGCGACAGCGCCACCAGGCCCAACTGGGCGATCTCGCGCAGGTAGAGCCAGGGATGCCAGTCGGTCCCGGGCAGCGGCTTGCTGGGAGCGAGCAGGGCCACCGAGAGCACCACGCCGACAAGCAGCGGCACGTTGGGCCACAGGCCCGAGAACCTCAGGCCGCGCACGCGCCTCTCATCCCGGGCGATGTCGCGCTTGGTTTCGTGCGGATAGTACCAGAAGTGGTCCCAGAGGAAGTACATCGCTACCAGCACGGTGTTGACGAACAGCCACTCCGGCCAGAGTTGGAACGTCCACAGGAAATCCACGCCGCGCAGATAGCCCAAGAACAGCGGCGGATCGCCGATCGGCAGCAGACACCCGCCGCAGTTGCAGACCACGAAGATCAGGAAAATCACCGTGTGTTTGACGTACTTGCGCTCTCTGTTGGTCTCCAGCAGCGGGCGGATCAAGAGCATGGCCGCGCCCGTGGTGCCGATGAAGCTGGCCAGCAAGCCGCCGATGGCGATAAACGCGGAATTGGTGAGCGGATGGGCCCGCAGGTCGCCCTCCACCCGAATCCCCCCACTGATCGTATAAAGACTGAACAGGAGCATGATGAAGGGGATGTATTCGTGCAGAATGGCGTTGGCCAGCACGGCCCAGGTAACCGCGTAGTTGAGCCCGCCGGTGTTCGCTGCCACCACGTGATGGGCCGGCCAGTGGCCCACCACGGGCGCATCGTGGAGGAACAGATAGTAGGCCAGCATGATTGCCCCCAGGGCCGCGGCCACATAGAAGCGGTGCAGGTTGCTCTCCCACCAGTGTTCGGTGGCCGGGATCAGGGGCAGCACGGCAATCGCGCCGAGCAGCGCGGCAAAGGGGATTACCATCCACAGCGGCGGATGCTCGGTCAGTTCGGCATGGTGCTCGGCGTCTTCGGCCGTGTCTTCTGCATGAAGCGCTTCTGCTTCGGCCGCGGTCTTGCCCGACTCGACTCCAGCCGGCTGTTCGGCGGCTTCGCCCTCGGGAGGTTGCTCGTGGTGCTGCGCCTGGCGGATCAGCGCCGTGGCCTTCTGCGGCAGCTTGAGCGGCGGCAGGGCCAGCAGCACATAGGCCGCCAGCACAAAGAAAACGGCCGTAAGCAACGGCTTCTGCGAACCCGGGGAGACGGAACCGGGGGCCATGGCAGCAAGTGGGTCTGTATGGGTGTAGCGGATGGAAACAGTAGACGGTCTGATCCGGACTAAGCGTCCGACACAGTCAAGTTATGGGGTGCCACGGTTGGCTTGTCCAACCGTGTATTCGACACTGCTGGACAAGCCAGCAGTGGCACCCAACTCGACACTTTACGTGTGTCGGACTACCAGTCACATTCGCAGTGTTCGACAGCTTGATCGTGCGCGCCGGACTGACCGACCTCCCGGCGCAAATGCCCCTGGCAGCAACCGCCAAGGGGCGACTCGGTCTGGCGGGAACAATTACCTTTCTGGTTAGCTCGTGGCGCCGTCAGCGCGAACGAAGCATCCCAGCAGACGAAATTGTGACGGCAAGATCAAGCCCCCCTCGCGGGCATCGCCGCCACGATCACGGCGTGTTGGGACCTCCGGGGGGGCGGTGCGGGGGGTGCGTCTGGTTCCGTCCTGTAGATAGAGAGAGTAGGTCAAGCCTGCACGCTGGGGCGGGGGCGGCACGATCTCCGCCAGCCGATCAGCACCCCACCGGGCAAGGTGGGGAGAACCAAGCAAGACAGGGCGGAAACCCTCAGGGTGGCGGCCTGTTTCCGGAACCCCGTGACCGGAAGACAACACCATTGGGGGGGCCGAGAGTACTCTGTAACCGCATAGAACTCCTCTCTATAGGGGTCTTTGTGCGGCTTACCCGCTGGGCAGTACCGTAGGGTGCTCTGCGAGCACCAGAATAGTCGTGGTGCGCACAGCGCACCCTACGGCTTTGTGCGGCTTACCCGCTTGGCCGGCGATGGGGGGGGGTCGCAAGGCTCAGCCCGGCCGGCAACCTCCCGCCGCGGGGCCTTGCTGGCGGAAACCGGCGTAGCGGCCCGCACCCCCCGAGCGTTGGCGGCCGACCAGCTTTCGGCACACCAGCCCGCCGCCGGCGGGCCAATCGTGGTCCAGGGGGCCGGGCTGGCCCGGCGGCGCTTTGTCAGACTCGCCCAATCGCACGGCCGCCGGTTACAGTAGATTATTGTCAGTGTCGTCGACATCGTCGGCAGACGGTGTCGTCAGACTGTGAGCCGCCCATTCGAACCTCGCACCAGGAGGATGCCATGACTGAACCGTTGCCTCGGCCGTCTCACCCGCGCACGATGGTCGGCTGTATGCGCGCTGTGTTGGCCTCTCTGCTGCTCGCCATGCTCCCGGCAGTCGGCTGGGCTGATGACCTGCCCCGCAAGGAGCGGCTCGCAGCGCAGCCGGTTGTTGCACTGGCTTCCGGTCAGGCGTCTCCCGACAAGGAGCAGTCGCAAGCAGACACCGAAACTGCCGAGTTACTCGGTCCGGAGACCAAAGACCTTTCCGCGTGGCAGGACCCCACGGGCCAGTGGCAAATCGTCGGGGACGTAAAGCTCGACCCGCAGGACCCGAGCAAGTTCGTCAACGTGCCCGGCACCGGCGTGGTGGTCAACGGCGCGCAAGGGCGCACCAGCCATCTATTCAGCAAGCTGGAGCACGGCGACGTCGAGGCGCATATCGAGTTCGTCGTGCCCAAGGGTTCCAACTCCGGCGTGTACTTCCAGGGCCGATACGAGGTGCAGATTCTGGACAGTTGGGGCGTAGAAGAGCCCAAGTACGGCGACTGCGGCGGCATCTACCAGCGCTGGGACAACGGGCGCGGCTACGAAGGCCACGGGCCGAAGGTCAATGCCAGCGGACGGCCGGGCGAGTGGCAGGTGTTCGACGTGGTCTTTCGTGCCCCGCGGTTCGACGCCCAGGGGCGCAAGATTGCCCCGGCACGTTTCGTCAGAGTGGTTCATAACGGCCGGGTAATCCACGAGAACGTGGAAGTGAGCGGTCCCACCCGCGCGGCTGCGTTCCAAGATGAACAGCCCACCGGACCGCTGATGATTCAGGGCGATCACGGGCCGGTGGCTTTTCGCAACATCCGGCTGCGTGCGCTGCCACCCGAACGCTGAGGGGGTGAGGGGGTGAGATCGCGGAACCTTGACCTGCGCCACTGCTTGACCGCGACCGGATTGGCCACCCGAGTCTCTATCGCCAC
>CAYXPN010000201.1:6626-10684 GCA_964467075.1 uncultured Planctomycetaceae bacterium | reverse complement strand
GCGGACGTGACGGAGCACGTCCCTCCAGTCTGCGCGTGCGTGCAAAGCACGCACCCCGCGTCTGCACGTGCCCACCCCCAGTGTTCGACCTCCAGTCTGCGCGTGCGTGCAAAGCACGCACCCTACGGGCCGAAGCAGCCGAGTCGATCTCGAAGCCGGGACACCAGGGCCGACAAATCCGATCAGCAGGACTGGAGAAGCTGCGCTAAGTTTGCCGATAAACGACCACGACCTCGGCCAGGCACATCCGCTGCCCGAGGGCGCCTACCACGGAAAAAAGGGCCTGGGGGGCGTCGCAAGTCTCTTGTGCGCCACATGTTGCGATTGTTGCCATACCTCGTCCTGCTCGGGTGTGTCGGTCTGTCGGGCTGCACGTTCGTGCCCCAGGTGGCCCACCAGCCGAGCATCCGCAATCCCTTTCCACAACTGTCCAAGGTGGCCGTCGCTCCCTTCTTCAACCTGAGCGACGAGCCCACGCTCGACGGGCGCCGGGTGGCAACGGCCTACTACAACGAATTGCAGGCCATCCCCGGCTTCGAGGTGGTGCCCGTCGGCGTGGTCGAACGGGCCATCCAGGACTACGGCCTCACGCTGCGCAGCCCCGAGGATGCGCGCCGGCTTGCCCAGATTCTGGACGTGGACGCGGTGGTCATCGGCGCCGTGACCGAATACAGCCCCTACTACCCGCCGCGCGTCGGCCTGCAAATCGAGTGGTACGCGGCCAATTCGTGCTTCCATCCGATCCCGCCGGGCTACGGGTTGCCGTGGGGCACTGAGGACGAGCAGGACATCCCGGAGCCGCTGGTTTTCGAGGCCGAGATGGCCCTGGCCAAGGCCCAGCTTGCCACCCAGACGCCACCGGGCGCGCTGGAGCAAATCCCCGCCCCGCTGCCCGTTCCGGTGCCCGGCAGCCCCGGGGCATCGCAGACGGGCCCGCGGTCCGGCGATCCCGGGCAGACCATCCTGCCGGGGGGCCAAGGCTACGAACCGGAAGGTCCCGGCAGCGAACCCGGCTCCTCGGTCGCCCCCTTGCCGCCGGAGGGATCGGGCCAGGGAGCCAATGAGACGGAATCGGACCCGGACGGGCAGATCGAGCCGACCAGCTACCAAGGGCCCGACGCAACCGGCGGGCAGGTCAAGCCGACGAGCCACCAGGAACCTGCCACAGACGAGGCCCAAGGCGCGGTGGCCGGCGCCGTCTGGACCGGCGTGGCCGGCGGGTTTCCGCCCGACTGGCCCGATCCGCGCGGGTTCATTCCGCCCGGTCCGCAACCGGTCCGACCGCCTTGCTGGCCGAGTCGGGAACCGGTGTTGCGCCATACGCGGATCTACCACGGCAACGACATGGATTTTGCCCAGGCGTTAGAAACCTACGTCTTTTTCCGCGATGACGCTCGATTTGGGGGGTGGCAGGGCTATCTGCAGCGAAGCGAAGATTTCATTCGGTTCTGTTGCCACATGCACATTGCCGAGATGCTCACCGCCCGGGGCGGCGCCGGCCAAAGCCGAGTGGTGTGGCGGTGGGATTCCATCCGATAAGGGAACAGGGCCGACGGCAACGCGACGGATGCCGCCCAGGGCGCAGACGCCGGCAGTTGCCGCGATGTGCTGCCGGGACCGTCCGGCGACCGCTCTGGCAAGAGAGGACCACCTGTGAGTCAAGACATCAACGTACTGGCGCTGATCAAAGGGTCGGAGCGGTACGTCTTTCTCTACGACGACCAGAGCCGCGCCGAGACGCTGCGCACTTTGGGGCGCTTCGCCTCGAATCCCGAATTGAGCTTCACCTGGTACGACGCCGCGGTGCTGAGCCAGAAGATTCGCCAGGAGAGCGGGCACCAGGCGAGCAGCTCCCGCTTCGATCTCCCGCTGCGCGCCGACGGCGACGAGTGGTAGGCGCCCGGGCGCGTGCGGGGTTCGTGCGCACCCGCTCTTGCGCTGCGTTGTCTAGCTCGAGCCTGCCCGTTGCCATGCACGCGGAAAGCCAGCGGTTTCTCCAGTATCTGCGCGTCGAACGCAATGCCTCGGAGCTGACGATCAAGAGCTACACCGAGGACCTTGCGGCGCTGGCCGACTATCTGAGCGAGGCCTGCGCCGGCCGCTCGCCGCGTCCCGGCGAAATCACCACGCTGGACCTGCGCGGCTACGTGGCCGCGCTGGGCGAAGCCGGCTATGCCAAGACCACCATCGCCCGGCGCCTGGCATCCATGCGCAGCTTCTTCCGTTTCGGCCAGCGCGAGGGCTGGGTGGAGGCCAATCCCGCCCGACCGCTGCGCAATCCGCGCAAGGGCCGCCGATTGCCCCATTTCCTCTCGGCCGAGGACATCGGGCGCCTGCTCCAGGCGCCCCCGCCCGGCGAGCCCATGGGCCTGCGCGACCGGGCCATCCTGGAGACCATGTATTCCGCGGGGCTGCGCGTGAGCGAAGTGGTCGGGCTCAGCGAGGGCGACCTGGATTTCGCCGCGGGCATTGTGCGCGTGCGCGGCAAGGGACGGCGCGAGCGCCTCGCGCCGATCGGCTCCTATGCCGCGGCCGCCTTGAAGCGCTGGCTCAAGGTGCGCCGGCTCCATCCGCTTGAGCGCCCGGGCCCCGAGTCGCCCGTGTTCGTCAATCGCTTCGGGCGCCGGCTGACCACGCGCAGTGTGGCCCGGATGCTCGAGAAGTATCTCAAGCTCAGCGGGCTGGACACGCGCACCACGCCCCATTCGCTCCGCCACAGCTTTGCCACCCATCTGTTGGATCGCGGGGCAGACATCCGCAGCGTGCAGGAGCTGCTGGGCCACAAGAGCCTGGCCACCACGCAGATCTATACGCACGTGAGCACCGCGGCGCTGCGCGCGGCGTATGAGAAGGCCCATCCGCGCGCGCAGTAAGTCCGCTGGACCGCAGGGAGCCGGGAGGGCGAAGCGGATCGGGAGGCTGTAGGGTGGGTCGAGCGATAGCCAGCCCCACCGACAAGGCGAAATGGTGGGTCTGCGCCTACGGCTTGACCCACCCTACGCGCCTGGCAGCGACACGAGTGTTCACAAATCGCGCACGCTGATTTAGCCGGCCAGGCGCCGGAGGTCTGCGCATTCGGGCCGCTGCGCACGCAACAGGAAGCTCGCCGAGGCCGTCCCGCCCACCTCGCCCAGCGCTGGACAGTCCACCTTGAGTCCCGCGGCCTCCAGGCGCGCCGCCAATCGGGCCGCAGCCGCAGTGTTCCAGCGCTCGGTGGTCAGATGGACTTCCATGAGGATGCGGTCGATTCGGGCGAGCACCTCGGCGGGCGCCGACTCGAAGATCTCGAACTCCGCACCTTCCACGTCGCATTTCAACAGCGCGCAGCGCTCGATCCCCTCGCGCCGAAACAGCTCGTCGAGCGCGAGCGCGGGCACGTCTTCCCATCCGGCCGCCTGCCAGCGCGCGGCATGGTCGGGGCAAAGCGAATGCCCGCCGCGATTGGCCTCGCTCAAGTAGAGGCGCAGGCTGCCGCTCCGTGCGCCCACCGCGATTCTGCGCAGCACGATCCTCTCGCGCCAGGGCGAGAGTTCGCAGTTGCGCCGGGCCAGCTCGAAATTGGCACCAACCGGTTCGACCGCAATCACGCGCTGGGCCAGGGCAGCCACGCGCAGGGAAAACAGCCCCACGTTCGCCCCCAGGTCCACCACGGTGCCCAGGCGCGCCACACGGTTCAGGCCATACACGTCGTCCGCGAAGACCTCGCGGAAGATGTAGAAGTCCTCGCCCCCGGGGCGCAGCGCCAGGTGGTGGCCCGCGTGGTAAAAATGGACCAGGCCGTCGGCAAAGCGCACCGGCCAGGGAGCAGGCGAATCGTGCAGTATCCAGTCGAACATGGCCCGCGCCTCGCGCCCGTCCGGCAGCACCAGGTGCCCGCGGTCGCGCAGCTCGACGGTGAGCGGCCGGCGCAGAGCTGCGGCGATCTTCAGATGGGCCCAAAGCGGGTGGCGGAACAAACGCCGGCATCGCGCCAGCCGTCGCAGGTTGAACAGGTGCGTGAGTTTCATGCTCTCGGCGTGCGTGCAAGCACGCACCCTACGGGTTGCGCGTGCGTGCAA
>CAYXPN010000201.1:0-6526 GCA_964467075.1 uncultured Planctomycetaceae bacterium | reverse complement strand
TACGGGTTGCGCGTGCGTGCAAAGCACGCACCCTACGGGTTGCGCGTGCGTGCAAGCACGCACCCTACGTGTCTACACGTCTCCGCATTGCTCTCGGGAGGCACGACTATAGTGGCCCATAGCCGCACCAGCAAGGCCAAACGCGCCGTCCCGATGGCAGACAAGAGCACTGCAGTAGCCACCGGGCCTACGGCGCCCGACCCGGTTGCCGTGCCCTGGCAGCATGGTAGATTGCCGGAAATGTCCCTCGCCTGGACCGGGAAGCCCCCATGTCGCCCCACTCGCCGGACAATTCCGCCCCGCCGCGGGACGAACCGTCCTCCCGGCCGGATGACACGTCGCCGTCGCCGGACGAACCGTCTTCCCAGCAGGATGACGCTTTGTCGCGGCCGGACGAACCGTCTCCGCGGCCGGACGATCTCGTGCCGCCGGACGGTTTCTCCCCTTCGCCCCACTTCCCCCTGCTGGCCGGCATCTTCGAGGGCGCTTTGGCTGTGGTGGCGCTCGGGCTGGGGTGGCTCGTGGGCGAGAGGCCGTTGGAGACATTGCGCCTGGACCTCTCGGGCGCGGCCATCGGGCTGGCGGCCGTGGTCCCGGCGTTGGTGCTGTTCTGGGTGTGTCTGAAGCTGCGCTGGGAGCCGTTGCGGCACATCGTGCGGATCATGGACGAGGTGGTCGTGCCGCTGTTTCGCCCCTGCCGGCTGGGCGAGCTGGCGATCATCGCGGCCCTGGCCGGACTGGGCGAGGAGCTGCTCTTCCGCGGGGTGATCCAGGCCGCCGCGGCCCGCCTGTTCGACGGTGCGGCCGGCCAGACCTTCGGCCTGCTCATCGCGGCCATGCTCTTCGGGCTGGCCCATGCGATCACGCGCACCTACGCCGTGCTGGCCGCGCTGATCGGCCTGTATTTGGGCGCGTTGTGGCTGGCCAGCGGCAACCTGCTGGTGCCGGTGGTGGCGCACGCGGGCTATGACTTCCTGGTGCTGGTCTATCTGGTGCGCTTTCGCCAACCGGTTTCCGAAGAGCGATCGCCCTGAGGCGAGAGCCGTGTGCCACTGCTTGCCCGGCGGGCAAGCAGTGCTGGGGGGCGGCGAGGCACTGCTTCTGCCGAAGGCTGTAGGGTGGGTCGAGCGATAGCGAGACCCCCGACAAGGCTTGGTGGATCTGTGGCCCTACGGCTTGAGCCACCCTGTGCGCGTGTCTTCGGCTGAAATGTTGCCCCGCACCTATTCCTTCTCCAGCGGTTCGTCGCGGTGGGGGCGCCACAACTCGTCGTGCAGGCGCTCGTCGCGCGGGTCCATCTGCCCGGGGCGCAGGGCCTCGACGTGGCCGTCGACAAACAGCACGTTGCACACGCCCAGGTGGCGCGGCGCCACCGTGCTCGGCCAGTAGTCGCGATGGTCGCGCCCCACCACGTCGGCCACCACCTTCTCGTAGTCGAGCATCAGGATGCGGTGCGAGTCGGACAGCATCCGGTGGGCCCGCGAGTTCATCCCGTAGCTCGACCGCGTGGTGATGCCGGTGAATTCATACGTCTGCCCGACCGCATCCGGATATCTCAGGTCCCAGAGCACGGTTTCGTCCTCGGCCAGCACCTGGAAGTAGATGTGCGAGGGGCTGTCCCAGTGGAAGCAGGTCAGCTCGGTCCTGCCGCCCGGCTGCTCTTTGACACGGAACCAGAAATCGTCCCAGTCCAAGTACCAGCCCGAGTCGAACCGCAGCTCGTACTGGCCGGGCCCGCGGTCGATCCTCCGGCAGAGGCTGCCCGGGCCGAAGGGGATGATCTCCACCACGGGATCGTTGCCGCGGAGCACCTTGGCCTTGAACGGCGCACCGCCGTCGCTCTCGTTGCTCCCCTCGGGGCAGACGTAGGTGGTGCTGACGTGCTCCACAAACGGCTTCAGCTCCGACGGCCAGTTGGGGGCCCTGAGGCGCTCGCCCTCTGAGCGGCGCAGGTGGTAGCTGGTGTATGCAATGCCCAACTGGTGGAGATTGTTCGCGCAGCGGCTCTTGCGCACGGCACTCTGCGCGATCTGGACGCCCGGCAGCATGAGCGCCACCAGGATGCCGATGATCGAGACCACCACCAGCAGCTCGACCAGCGTGAAGCCCAGTGTGTGGCAGCGTCTCATGGCTCCACCTTGCTCTGTTTCAAGGCGGTGCAGCACCCGGCTCAGCCTGTCCCCTTACGGTGGGACCGGAGCACCCGGCTCGGCCTCGAGTTTCGCCTGCCAGGCCTCCCAATGTTCGCGAATCCGCTTCAGCGCCTCGCGGCGCTTCTCGGGCGGGTCGTCGGCGCGGAAAAAGAAGTCGGCATGGAGGATCTTCTGCACGGCCACGCCCGCCCGGGCGCGAACCTGCGGGTCGGCATCCTCCATGGCCCGGAGCAGCTCGGGCATGCTCTGGGTGTCGCGCCGCTCGCCCAAGAGCGCCGCGGCTTCGGCCCGCTCGGCGGGCGTGGGTGCGGTGCGCAGCTCCTGGCGCAGCCCGTCGAGCGGCGTCTCGCGCGGCGCATGGGGCAGCGCGTATCGCCAGACCAGAAACACCACCGAAAGCACGCCGCCGGCGATCACCAGCCCATAGCAGTGCCCGCGCCCGATCATGAGCTTCCCTCGCGACGACCAGTGCACCGCCGGGGGGCGGACCGCCCCGGCCCACGCACCGGCTTGGAATAGCGACGGCCCGGGACTAACCGTTCACCGGCCGTCCCCTTATCGCCGAACCGTTACGGCCCGCGAAGGCACGTCAGCCAGCAGTGTGCCCGATTCGAGCGGGGTTTGTCAAGCACATGGCGGGGCCGATATCTGGGAGGGCAGCCGGTCTTTGGGAGGGCGAGCCTCCTGGCGAGCCGTGCGCGGGGCGGTGTTCGCGGCTCGGCGGGAGCCTTGCCCTCCCGCGGGCGGCTTGCCGTCACGGCAGGCGGCGGGGTAGATTGTCGGTGTTGGCCGGTCGGCCCGGCGCGCGTCGTTCGGTGCAGGGGTCCGACGTTTTCCCGTGGCTCCCAGGGAGGAAGTCGCCGTGGTTCGGTTCTTCGATGTCGAATTGGCTTTTGAATTCGTCAGTTCCGCAGAATACGGGACGAATTCTGCTTTTCTCAACAAGAAAACCAGCGAGGTGCTGATGCACTCGCGGTTGGAGAAGTTCGACGAGTTCGAAGAGGGGGAGCTCGATCCGGCCGAGTGGATTGCGATTCCCCACAAGAACGAGTTGGACTTGGGGCGGCAGCTTCTCTTCGAGTTTGTCGAGGAGCATCTGCCCGACGACTATGACCTTGTGCGTGAGTTCTTCCAGCGCCGTGGCGCCTATGCCCGATTCAAGGATCTGCTGGAGTCAAAGGGCATGCTCCAGCGCTGGTACGATTTCGAGCACCAGCGCCAGGACGAGGCACTGCGCCAGTGGTGCGCGGACAGCGGGATCGAGGTTTCGGACTGAATGGTTCGCCGCGGGGCTGCCTGCGCATCGTTCCGGCTGTTTCTCGCCGGCGATCTCAATCCGCGCAACGGCGAGCCGGGAGCGCCAGCTCCCGGTTCGGGTGAAATCGCGACCTATGCCGCACGCAACGGCAATTCCCCTGCACTGGCAACCCATAGCGCGGGAAAACGGAAATCACGGCACAGTTTCAACCGCCGGCTCACGCCAGGGGCTCGCCCAGAGTATCCGTGCTACTCGGCATGTGCCGGCCTGGCCTTCCGGCTCGTTGCGCCCAGACCCAGGCCCGGCACGATTTCCTCGGCCATGCAGGAGCGCGTAGGGTGGGTCAAGCCGGAGGCGCAGACCCACCGATGTCCCTTGTCGGTGGGTTTCGCTCTTTGCTCGACCCACCCACCGATGTCCCTTGTCGGTGGGTTTCGCTCTTTGCTCGACCCACCCTACAGTCTGTCCCATTTTCGCGCAGCGATGGTCGGCCAAAACGGGGGCTGTACGCTTCACGCCGAATTGCTTGCCCAGCGCGGCAGCATCTCCTATACTAACAAGGACTTGTGTCGATGGCCCGCCGTGCGCAGCAGGCGGTCGTGGGGGCGGCTTTCGCCGACGGGTCCCGCGCGGCTCCCGAGGGACCCATTTCTTCGCTGAAGACACGACCCCGAGCGGCTTCGACAGGAAACGAGCAAGGAACTGGGACTTTGGGGACGAGACGGCCGAACAGGTGATCTGCCATGGTTGCTTTGCAAACACTCAGGGGCGAACGGACCGCGCTGTGGTTTCTGCTGCTGGCCGCCCTGATCTTTGCCGCCGCGGGCCCGGCGCCGCCCGCCCGCGCCGCGGACGAACCGCCCGCGGAAAGCGCCCCGGAGGCAGAACCCGCGGCCGAAGAACAGGCGCCGCAGGACTACTACGAGCTGTATGAGCTGCTGGCCGATGCACTGGACCAGGTCGAGCGCAACTATGTGAAGGAGGTGGACCGGCGCAAGCTGGTCGAGGCCGCGGTGCGCGGGATGCTCAGCGAGCTGGACCCCTACTCCGCCTATATCGATCCCGAGCAGCTCGACAACTTCCGCGACACGATCGAGGCCGAATTCGGCGGCATCGGGGCCCAAGTGGGCGTGGAGGACGGCCGGCTCAAGATCATCAGCCCGCTGGTCGGCACGCCGGCCTATCGCGCCGGGCTGCTGGCCGGCGACGTGATCGTGGAGATCGACGGCGAGAGCACCGAGGGCTTCACGCTCGAGGAGGCGGTCAAGCGGCTCAAGGGCGCAGAGGGTACGCAGGTCACGCTCACCGTGGTCCATCCCGGCCGACCCGGCAGGGAGACCGTCACGCTCACGCGCGAAATCATCCACGTGGAGACCGTGCTCGGCGACCGGCGCAAAGAGGACGACTCGTGGGACTTTATCCTCGACGAGGAGCAGGGCATCGGCTATGTGCGCCTCACGGCGTTCAGCCGCGATACGGCCAGCCGGTTGCAGGGCGTGATCGAGCAGTTGCGCTTGCAGGGCCTGCGCGCGTTGATCCTCGACCTGCGGTTCAATCCCGGCGGGCTGCTGCGTTCGGCCGTCGAGATCAGCGATATGTTTGTCTCCGAGGGGCTGATCGTGAGCACTGAAGGGCGCAACAGCCCCCAGCGCACCTGGAAGGCCCGCCGACCGGGCACCTACGACGACTTCCCCATGGTGGTGCTCGTCAACCGCTACAGCGCCAGTGCCAGCGAGATCGTGGCCGCCTGTTTGCAGGACCACGAGCGCGCGGTAGTCGTGGGCGAACGCACCTGGGGCAAGGGCAGTGTGCAAAACCTGATCGAGCTGGAAGACGGGCGCAGCGCCTTGAAACTGACCACCGCGGCCTACCAGCGGCCCAGCGGCAAGAACATCCACCGCTTCTCCGACGACACGGAAGACGACTCCTGGGGGGTTGCGCCCAACGAGGGGTTCGAGCTGCGCCTGGGCGACAGCGAGATCGTGGGCCTGGTGCGCGATCGGCGCGAGCGCGATATCGTGCGCCCGCATACCAATTCGACGGGTACAACCGCCGAGTCGCCGCAGGCCGGTGAAGGCGAGGATTCCGAGTCGCCGAAAGGCAGCGACGGCGAGGATACTCAGTCCGGGCAGCCGGTTGAAGGAACCGAATCTCCCGAGCCGGGCGAACAGCCCGACTCGCCCAGGCCCGGTGAACAACCCGAGGACTCAGGGCCGGGCGCGCAGCCCGAGGGCGCTGAGCCGGGCGAGACGCCCGAGGCCTCGCAGCCGGACGCGAAGCCCCAGTCTCCGGAGCCGGGCCAGCCGCCGGAGCGTCCACAACCCGGCAGCGGGCCGGCAGAGGACGGCGAGGCGGCGCCCGCAGCTTCACCATCCGGCGCGGAACCGTCGGACCCCGCCGACGAGCCGCCTTCCAGCGGCGATTCTCCCCCGACAACCGCGCCCGATGCGCAGGAACAAGCCGGAGAGACAGCAGCCGAGGGCGCGGAGCCGGCCTTTGTGGACCGGCAGTTGGAGATGGCGCTCAACTATCTGTGGACCGAGCTGGCCCGGGCCGACGCCGCGGTTCAAGAACCAGAGGAGTGACGGACCACTTCGGGTCGCAGTGGACTTTCGCGTTCTGCACAACAATCGCCGGCCAGGACATGAGAGCAGCGGAGCAGCACGGATGACCACGCTTTCCGACGAAGAGCTGCAACGGATGCGGTTCGACTTGGAGTCCGACCTGGTCGAGCGCAAGCCGTCTGCATCCGAGCGCAGCAAGATTCGCAGGAACATCTGCGCATTTGCCAATGACTTGTCCGGCCGGGGCCATGCCGGGGTAATCCTGATCGGCGTGAATGACGACGGAAGCTGCGCTTCGTTGGAAATCACCGACGAGCTGCTGCGAAAGCTGACGGATATGCGGGACGATGGCAACATCCTGCCCATCCCCTCCATAAGAACCGTAGGCCGGAACAAGTCGCGCAAGCGACGCCGTTCCGGCATCAGGACGGCACCAGGACGGCATCAGGACGGATTTGCGCCGGAACAGCGCTGCGCTTGTTCCGGCCTACCAGCTACTAAGAACTTGTAAGAGTATTACTTCCCGGGGCTTCGCTTCGCCGTGAGCCCCG
>CAYXPN010000200.1:0-10685 GCA_964467075.1 uncultured Planctomycetaceae bacterium | reverse complement strand
CAGGATCTCGACAGGATAGTCGTTCAGTTCCAGCAGGGTGCCGGGCTCCGGGATCGGCCGATGTTGCTCGAAGAAGGCCGCCACGTCAGCGTTCATGGCGGGCGTGCGTTCGTGACCCACACCCTCATACACCACGAAGGTGACGGATGCGCCTACCGAATCAAAGACCTCCTCTGCCGCGGGCCAGCGGTCGGCCACATACTCCACGTCGCCGAAGAGGTCGTAGACCAGTTGCTGGTCGACCGGGTCGAAGCCGTCAGTGAAGTCCACCGCATCGTTCGTGTCTTGGTCGCCCACGTAAATGTACTGCGGCACCTCGCGAAAAGCCTCCAGGTCGAAGGCACTACCGGTCAGCGCCTCCACGTCGGCAATCCCCACTGGATAGCGCAGCTCGGTTCCTTCCCAGCTTGCCACGGGCACGGTGGGCCACCCGCCCGCGTGGCCGATCGCCGCGGCCAACACCCGGTCCGGATGGAGCAACGTAAACCGGTGGGCGAACATGCCCGACGCCGAAAATCCGTCCATCCAGACCTTTTCGGGAAGCTGCACGCCCGATGCGGCAATCTTCGCTCGGGCGTCGTCGATCATGGCGAGCAGTTGCAGATCGAGCCGTATCAGGCCGGGTTCGTCCGTGAGCAACGTATCCCGGTCCAGTGCTTGGGTATAGATCTGCCATTGCGTTGCCGGCCGTGGAAAGGTGGGAACGAGAACCGGGATCCCGTGCGCCGCGGCCACCGGCTCCATCCCCGTGGCCAGACCATACGCCGCCGCGTCGTGAACTGCCGGATCGTCGTCTATCGTCCCGGTATTATTTGGCTCGACCAGCAAAGCAGGGAGGGGATTGAAATTGTCGGGAATCACCAGGTAGTACGGCCAGTCGAAGCCGTCAGCCGAACTGGCCGGGATCTTCACCGGCTCGCCGATTGCCGCCGGGCAGACGACCCACATCCAACCGACCGCCAGCGTAACCGCAAGAATCAGCAAAACAGGACCCGTTGTGGTGTCTCGCATGGTTGCCTCCTCAGTTTGGGGAGAACTATCTGGTAGTGCGTCTCAAGCAACAAGGTTGCTGACCTGCGAGCCCGCAGCCCAGCACTCCTTGGAGAAATCGACCCGACCGAAGAACGGCCCAGGGCACAATGAATGCCCCACGGACCGGGCCAGGGAAGCTGGGTCGAATGACGCTACCTCGCTTCTGCGGTGCCGAGAAGAAAGACCAACTGGCAAACACCCATAGGATAATCGAAACCCCTCAGTTGTCAACAACCGGGGGCCGGCAAGTAGAGCATTCGGGGAGCATACTCGCGTCGGGGGCCGGCCAATACTTAGGTGGCAGTCGGCCAGGGCATTTCCCCGGCGGTTCGGGCCGACATGCCGGGGACATTTGAGAATCGCCCCCGGCGGGCTGAATATGGCCTTCGGCCAATGGGGCCATTCGCGGCTGGGTGGCACGCCCTCAGAGCCCGTAGGCCGGAACAAGCCGCTCTGGCGCCGACGTTCCGGCATCACAGCTTGCGCCGAAACGCCGGAACAGCGCTGCGCTTGTTCCGGCCTACGATTTGGCTACGATTCGGCGCGCTGGCGCACACACGGGCTTGCCCGGCACGAGCTGCACGGATATAGTCCCCATGGCCGTCGAAGCCCTACCTCTTTTGTCCGCCACGCGGCATTTCGGGAGTCCGCACAATGAACATCAAGCCGCTTCGCATGCACGCACATCACCTTGCGCCGGCGCTCTGCGCCCTGGCGGTCTGCGCTGTGCTGGTCGCGGCCGGCTGCCGGCAGTCGGCCGATTCGGGCGCGGGCGGCTCGGGCGAATTGGCCCCGGCCGGGCAGACCGGCCCGCGGCTTGCCGGCCTGGAGCTTGAAGGGCTAACCGGCGACGCCCAGAACGTGGTGCTCGAAGAGCTGTCCGGGCAGGTGGTGCTGCTCAATTTCTGGGGCACCTGGTGTCCGCCCTGCAAAGCAGAACTGCCCCACATCGCGGCCATCGAGCGGAAGTACGGCGACCGAGCGGATTTCCGCCTGCTGGCGGTCTCGTGTGCCGGAGACCCCTCGGCCGAGAACTCACCGCAGGACATCGAAGTGCTGCGCCAGACCACGGCCGAGTTCCTCAGCGCACGCGGCATCGACATGCCCACCTACGCCGACCCGGGCCATCGCACACGCCGAGCGATCGGCTTCGACTACTCCTATCCCACCACGCTGCTCGTCGACCGCCAGGGCGTGATCCGCAAGAAGTGGGTGGGCTACAGGCCGGGCACGGAAAAGGAAATGGAGCAGGCCGTCGAGCAGTTGCTCGCCGAAGGCCGGCCGCAGGTGTAGCACGTGCTACACGGCGCGTGCTATCCGGCGAGCCCGCGGCGTAAGCCGCGGGTTCGGTTGCTGCCGCGACCGACTGCGCAAGCCGCGCAAGGCCGCGCACGCCACACTCTCATGCCTCAGCCGAGCATTTCCAGCATGGCCCGGGCTTCCGCGGCCGGGTCGCCGGCCCCGAGAATCGCGCTGCCCACCGCCACCCGGCACACCCCGGTTTCGAGCACCCGGGACAGATTGGCCCGGCTGATCCCGCCGATGGCAAAGGCGGGCAGGCGGATTTCCGCGGCCACTGCGCGCAGCAGCTCCACGCCGGCAAGCTGCTCGAACTGCTTGGTGGGCGACGGGAAGACCGGGCCGCAGCCGATGTAGTTCGCTCCGTCGAGCACTGCCTGCCGGGCCTGCTCGATCGAGTGGGTTGATACGCCGATCAAGGCGTCGGGCCCGACCACGGTGCGCGAGTCCTTTACACTCAACTCTTCCTGGCCCACGTGGACGCCGTCGGCCCGGCTCAGGCGTGCCAGGTCCGGCCGATCGTTCATCACAAACAGTGTTCCGCTCCCCCGGCTAAGCTCGCTGAGGCGGCGCGCCCGGCCGAGCAGCGTGCGGTCGTCGAGCCGCTTGTCGCGGAGTTGAATGACGTGGACCCCGGCCTGGATGAGCGAGCGGGCCAGGTGTTCGAACTCATCGAGCGATCCGCGCCCGTCGATCAGCACATAGAGCCTCGCTTCGCCCAGGCGCCGGGCGCTTTGGTGGGTGATGTGCAACGCCCGCTGGAGCGTATAGGCGCGATATCGCAGGGCCCGATACTCCGCGGCCGCGGGCGGGTCGTGCAGCTTGGAGAACTCCTCGAGGCTGCGCAGGGCCTCTTGAAGCCGCGAGTAATTGGCCTCCAGCAATTCTGTCTCATGGGCGCGGCGCTGCTCGCCCGGTGTGCTGAGCGAGGTGCCCACGTCGGCCTCGGTCTGGCGCGCTGCCAGGCGGGCCGGCAGCGGCACCCGGCCGGCCAATTCGCCCAGCCTGTGGCGCAATTGCTTGCACAGGCCCGTCAGGTACTGGTCGTCGAGCACGAAGCGGGCGAAGTCCTCCACGGCCCGGACCGCCTCGCGGGCCCGATTGGCCGCGGCGTCGATCACCCGAAGCAGAGCGACCTCGGCCCGGCCGGAACCCGCCGATTGGGGGGGCATATCGTCTTTGGGCCTCGGTGGAGTGTCCATGAAATTTCACGAGCGCATGGGCGCATACCCGCGCGCAGTCTGGTCGTCCATTCTGCGCAATGCCATCCCTGGAGCGCGCTGCCGCATGTGCCACTGCTTGCCCGGCGGGCAAGCAGTGCTGGCAGCGGCGAGGCACTGCTTCTGGCGAAGCAGTGGCACACTGAATTCCCCGACACCCTGGTAATACCTTCCAGAACGTAGTTTCCCAGATGTAGAGGTGATTGACAACGACACGGGGGCCAAGCGTTTGTCCCACCGCTGCGGCGATAGCCCGACCACGCTGGCGAGCGATGGGGCGGGGGCCGATGCGGGATACCTGCGCGAGGGTGGGCGCAAGCCCGATTTGGCAGGTTTGCCGATTCTTGCGCGTTTGCCGGTGTTCTTGGCAAATGTGCAAGAACCGTGCGCGCATCCTCACCGCCCGACGCCGGCCGTGCCATTTGCGCTTGCCTTGATTCAACCCGATCCAAGGGTTAGAATTCCTTAGCCGCTTCTTTGGGTGAGTTGACCACGGGGCACCAGGAGCGGGGAAGGAACCCGAAAATGCCTCGCAGGACGCGTTGGGCCTTGTTACTGTGGCCGGGATTGCCGCACATCTGGCTCTTGGCCAGTTGGTCCGGCCTGGGCGTGGCCGTGTTGGCTGCGGGGCTGCTCAACGTGGCCCTGGCCGGTACGCTCGTTTGGAGTGAACTGCTTCCCGAGGGGCTGCGTACGGCGCTGTGGCTGGGAGTGGCGATGGTCTGGGGCGGTGCGGGCGCCGGCTCATGGAGGCTGGTCAGTTCGTCGGGCACGTCCCGGGAACACCCCGGCCGCGATGCCATGTTCCGGCGTGCCACCGAGCAGTACTTGAAGGGCGATTGGCTCGAAACCGAGAGGACCTTGCGAAAGCTGCTCCGAAACGAGCCGCGCGATACAGACGCCCGACTGTTGCTGGCCACCTTGTTGAGGCACGTGGGCCGGCTCGACGAGGCGCTGCTGGAGCTCGACCTGCTCGGCCGCCTCGAACGTGGCCTGAAATGGGAACTGGAAGTCCGGCGCGAACGCGAGTTGATCGCCCAAGCGCGGGCCGAAGAAGAGCAACAAGAGGAGGAGGAGAACCACTCGCCCACGGACGTGTGCGGCGCTGAGACGCCGGCTCGCGCGGACTGAAAGGCCGAGCGACGCTGTGTGTGCAGCGCGTGATTTCAACCTGTCAGACCAACGGACCAAGAGCGTCCCGCGGGGGAAAGAAGACCATGTACGAACGATTTACCGATCGTGCCCGCAAGGTAATGCAACTTGCCAACCAGGAGGCACAGCGGTTCAACCACGAATACATCGGCACGGAGCACATCCTGCTGGGGCTGATCAAGGAAGGCAGCGGGGTGGCGGCCAACGTGCTGAAGAACCTGGATATCGACCTGCGCAAAATCCGCCTGGAAGTCGAAAAGCTCGTCCAGAGCGGGCCCGACATGGTGACCATGGGCAAGCTGCCCCATACGCCCCGGGCCAAGAAGGTCATCGAATTCGCCATGGAGGAGGCCCGCAACCTGAACCACAACTACGTGGGCACCGAGCACATCCTGCTGGGCCTGTTGCGCGAGCAGGAGGGTGTGGCTGCGCAGGTGTTGATGAATCTCGGCCTGAAGCTGGAAGAAGTGCGCGAAGAGGTCCTCAATTTGCTGGGACATGGTATGGAAGGTCCAGAAGGAACCGAACGAGGCGGGCTGGGCTCCGAAGGCGAGTCGCGCAGGGCCGGCAAGTCGAAGACCCCCGCCCTGGACAGCTTCGGCCGCGACCTGACCGAACTGGCCCGCCAAGGAAAGCTCGATCCGGTGATCGGTCGCGAGAAAGAGATCGAGCGCACCATGCAAATCCTCAGCCGGCGCACCAAGAACAACCCGGTGCTCTTGGGCGAGGCCGGCGTGGGCAAGACGGCCATCGTCGAGGGATTCGCCCAGCGCGTGGTCTCCGGCGACGTGCCCGAGCTGCTCCTGGATCGCCGCATCGTGGTGCTCGACCTGGCCATGATGGTGGCCGGCACGAAGTATCGCGGCCAGTTCGAAGAGCGCATCAAGACGGTGATGAACGAGGTGCGCCGGGCCGGCAACATCATCCTGTTTATCGACGAGCTGCACACGCTCGTGGGCGCCGGCGGGGCCGAGGGCGCCATCGACGCCTCGAACGTGCTCAAGCCGGCCCTCTCCCGCGGTGAGATCCAGTGCATCGGCGCCACCACGCTCGACGAGTATCGCAAATACATCGAGAAGGACAGCGCCCTGGCCCGACGCTTCCAGGAAGTGATCGTCGAGCCCTCGACCAAGGGCGAGACGAACGACATCCTGCGTGGGCTGCGCGACCGCTACGAGCAGCACCACCACGTGCAGATCACCGACGATGCGATCGAGGCGGCGGTGGAGCTTTCGGGCCGCTACATCACCGGGCGCTGCCTGCCGGATAAGGCCATCGACGTGATCGACGAGGCCGGGGCGCGCGTGCACCTGAAGTCCATGACCCGGCCGCCCGACCTGAAGGAAATCGACGAAGAGGTCGAACGGCTCAACCGGGAAAAAGAAGAGGCGGTGGCCAACCAGGATTTCGAAAAGGCCGCGGCCCTGCGCGACCAGGCGGACAAGCTGAAGAAAAAGAAACAGGCCGTGATGCAGGAATGGCGCGAGCGCTCGCGCAGCACCGACGGCGTGGTCGACGCCGATGTGATCGCCGAGGTGGTCTCCAAGATCACCGGCATCCCGCTCACGCGCCTGACCACCGAGGATTCGCTCCGCCTGATGAAGATGGAAGACGATCTCCACAAGCGCGTAGTCAGCCAGGACGAGGCCATCCGCTCGGTCTCCCGCGCCGTGCGCCGCAGCCGCAGCGGATTGAAAGACCCCCGGCGCCCCACCGGCTGCTTTGTGTTCGCCGGACCCACGGGCGTGGGCAAGACCCTGCTGGCCAAGGCCCTGGCCGAGTTCATGTTCGGCGACCAGGACGCGCTGGTGCAGATCGACATGAGCGAATACATGGAGAAACACAACGTCAGCCGGCTGATCGGGGCCCCGCCGGGCTACGTGGGCTACGAAGAGGGCGGACAGTTGACCGAGAAAATCCGCCGCCGGCCCTACTCGGTCGTGCTGTTGGACGAAATCGAAAAGGCCCACCCCGACGTGTTCAACATGCTCTTGCAGGTCATGGAGGAAGGCCGCCTGACCGACAGCTTCGGGCGCAACGTGGACTTCCGCAACACGATCCTCATCATGACCACCAACGCCGGCGCCGAGGCGATCAAGAACGAAGCCGCCTTCGGCTTCCAGAAGCCCGACGAGGATGCGTCCTACGAGAGCATGAAGGAGCGCGTGCAGGAACAGATCGAAAAGGTCTTCCGGCCCGAGTTCCTCAACCGCGTGGACGACGTGATCGTCTTCCGCCATCTGACCAACGACGACCTGGGCGAGGTCGTGGAGATGGAGCTGGCCAAGGTGCGCGAACGACTGGGCGAGCACGGGCTGTGCCTGATCTTGACGCCCGAGGCCAAGAAACATCTGATCAAGAAGGGCTCCAACCTCGATTTCGGTGCCCGGCCGCTACGCCGGGCCATCGAGAACTTCGTGGAAGACCCGCTCTCCGAGGAGCTGCTCAAGGGCGCGTTCCGCGGCAAGGACACGATCACCGTGGAGCTCAGGGAGGTGGCCGACAAGAAGCAGCTCGTCTTCGAGGGCTCGGCCAGCGAGCCCGCCGAGCAGCCGCCTGCCGTGGCCTCGACCGCGGAGGGCGGCGAACGCTGACGTCCGGCACAGCGCGCAGGTACGCTTTCAGCGCCGGACAACTCGGGACACCCGGCGAGCCGCCGGCGTGAGCCGGCGGTTGGGCTCCCCATGCGGGTGTGACTGCCGGCTTGTCCAGCAGTGCAAGGAACGACCCGATGAAGCGGGTCACTACGAACGGGTTTGCAGGCTTGTAGTGACCGTACTTGTACGGTCCTCCAAAGACCCGATAAATCGAGTCACTACGAACACGACCCGCCCTCATCTCCCAACCTTAGCGCGGCCTCACACCGACCAGCCTTCCCGGTGTTCGGGGCGCAACAGGGCGTCGGCCTCGGCATGGTTGACGATCTTCATGGCCACCGGATCGAACTGAAGCGGGCCATCGACCAAGCTGGCCACATTGCCCAGCAGCAGCAGCTCCATGGCCGGGCCGGAGTGGTCGAAGTCTGAAATGGCCGGCGGGCCACCCCGGCAGGCACTGAACCAATCCCGTTCGTGGCCGGCCACGCGCGGCAGGCGCTGCGGCGGCCCGATCGGCTGGGGAAAGTCGCGCTCGGGCAGAAACCGGCACACCGAATTGTGGGCGTTGGTGTGTACCACCCCTTTGCTCCCCACCACCAGCGTGCCGGACCGGGGCGTCCAGCTCCCGTCCTGCCATTCCAGCGGGCGCCCGGCAATCTTTTCCAGCCGTGACCAGACGCCCAGGCGCACCAACTCCGGCTCGGGCCCGTTGTACCAGTGGATCGTCGCCGGCCCCAGAGGCCCGCGCTGCGGGAGCTCGAACCGCACGATCTGCCAGCGGGGAAATGAATGCATACATCGCTTCGAGACCTCGGTCTCCACACGGATCGTCTGCGGCTTCTCGCCGGCCTCCCACATGCCGCGCAGTCGCAATGCCTTGAAGGCCAGGTTGATCGAATGAGAGCCGCCGCCGCCCAGGCAGCCCGTGCCAAAATCCCGCCACGCGCCCCAGCCTTTCGCATACCGGGAGTGATAGGGCCGAAATCGCGCCGGCCCCAGCCACAGGTCCCAGTCGAGATGCTCGGGCACCGGCTCGCTTCCCTCGGGTGGCTCGATGGGTCCGGCTCCGCCGAAAATAAACCACACGTGCGCCTCGCGCACTTCGCCGATTGCGCCGTCCTCGATAAGCTCCACGGTACGGCGGAAACAATCTGTGGCCATCCCCTGATTGCCCATCTGTGTGGCAACTCCGGTTTCCCGGGCGAAAAGCCGCAAGGCCCGGGCCTCGGCAACGTCGTGGGCGATGGGCTTTTCGCAGAAGACGTGTTTGCCCCGGGCCATGGCCCTGGCCGAGATCACGGCGTGGCTATGCTCGGGTGTGGCCACGATGAGCCCGTCAAGCGTTCGGTCCAGCTTGTCGAGCAATTCCCGGAAGTCCTGGAACTGCGGTACGTCGGGCATCTGCTTGGCCGCCTGGGCCAGGCGAGTTTTGTCCACGTCGCAGACGGCCACCAGGTTCTGCCCAACCCGCGGGACCGTGCGCACGTGATAACTCCCGCGCGAACCCACACCGACCACGGCGAGGTTCAGCTTCTCGTTGGCCTGGGCCGACCGTGCCGAGCGGCTGTCCTCGAGAATCCACCAACCCGCGGCTGCGACCGCGGTCCGAAGAAATCCGCGTCGATTGGTTTGGGCCATGAGGGGTCCTCCTTTGTGAATGGGTGAACCCAATCTAAACCATGCCGGGCCGTTCTGCCAGCGCTCGGGCGAACCGGCCACCGGTTCTCCGGCCGCACCCGGCGGCTGGGTGAAGACAAGCCACCGACGACAACCAGCGGGAGAGACCCCAGAAGCGGGGGCGGCCTCGGGAGCCAACGTACTGAGGGTGTCCCCGAATTGTCCTCGAATTTCGCTGCAGAGCGACTGTGTGCCACTGCTTGCCCGCCGGGCAAGCAGTGCCGGCAGCAGTGCGTAGGGTGCGTGCTTGCACGCACGCAGCAGCGAGGCACTGCTTCTGGCGAAGCAGTGGCACACTGTATTCCCGGACACCCTCAGTTATGGACGAACTGGTTCCCCCCTCCCGTGCCCAGGCCGGGGGTGGCCGGGGCTCTCAGCGCAGCGAAGCCCCGGGAAGCAATACCTTTACGGGTTCTTTGCGGCGTTTGTTCCTCCCGGCGGGATAAAGTAAGCCGGCTCGCCGGAACTCTGGTTGTTTGCCACCGCGCTGCCAGGGACCAACGGGCCGTGCCGGCGCGTTGACACCGCGGCGCTTTGTGGTAGACTGTTGTCTCGTTCGCCGTCCCGTTCTCGATTCACAGAGGCAGCGTAAGCGCCGGCACCGAGGTCGCACCTTCTCCTACGCTTTCTGCCTGGCGAACGCGCTTCAGGTGCGCCTTCCGGCCGCCCCAGAGTCTGAGGCCGCTCCCTTCGAGCCGCCTGCCGGCATCTGAGCATTCCCGCGGAACGTCTCCCCGGCTGCCCTCCGAGCGACCGGCTGCGCGCCGCGTCGGCCAACGGGCGAGCTGCCTAACCGGAGCCGAACCCCCATCCAAGACACGAACAGAGGTAACGCATGATCGCCAACCTACCATCCGCTGCGGTGAGAGCGTTCGTAGTTCAGAAGCCCTCCGCGCTGGTGCTCGCGGCCTTGGCTTGCCCGCTGTTGTTGTTGTGGCGGCGATGTCGCAGGCCGGCAGCGCAGCGAGCACCCCGGCGGCGGGCTTCGTCCGCGGGGCTGCGCGCGCTCGTGGTGTTGCTCGCAGCCGGCTGTTGTCTGCCCCAGGCATTTGCCTCGGAAATGCAAGCTCCCGGCCTGACCGTGGAGTTGGCGTCCCAGGAACGAGGTTTTGTGAGCGCCACCGGATATGTGAACACCAACGGCAACTACCTGGCGCGCGAGACCGGCCCGGGCGACAAGATGCACAACTACTTCGTCTACGACCTGGCGGGCGTGGACCGGGAAATCACCGCGGCGCGGCTCGAGCTCTACAATCCCGGCGCTACAGCGGACGGAAACGACGGCTTCAGCAGCACAAACCCCACGGAGGTCTATTCCGTCTTCGGCGGCTACTGGCCTGCGAGCGGCAATCGCTTCACCGCGCTGGTCGACGGTCCGCTGTGGGGCAGTCAGACCGTCTCGGCCGCAGACAACGGTGCGATCGTGAGCGTACCCTTGAACGCCGACTTCATTGCGGCTGCCAATGCGGGCGGGGACAGCGTCTTCATCGGCGGGAGCATCACGGGAGGCCATCTGTTCGGCTACACTACCTATGAAAGCCAGCCGCCCTCGGATACGCGGCTCGTGCTCACCCTGGTGCCGGAGCCGAACAGCCTGCTGCTGGTCGCCTTGGTTGGGTTGGCATTAGGGCTCTGGGGTTGGCGCCGGCGCCGCTAAGCGGAGATCGGCAAAGGTTGCACGGTCGGGGCTGGAAGAAAAAGGTGACAG
>CAYXPN010000199.1:5828-10711 GCA_964467075.1 uncultured Planctomycetaceae bacterium | reverse complement strand
CGCTGCTCGGGGTCGAGGGTGGCCAGCCAGGCCAGCACCTCGGCAGGCAGCCCGGCGTTTCCACAGTCCCCGCGCGCGTCGGATTTTGCGTTGCCGTCGGCCGAAACCCCCGGTTTTCCCGAAGGTTTTGGGGGTGATTCGAGTCCCCTATCCTCCACTTCGCAAGGCCCGACGTGACAATGAGTTACGCCGGGCCTTTGTTTCGCGCTGCTCGACAAGACCCCGAGGCGCCTTCGTCGGTCTGCGCGCGGAAACGATCCAGCCGAGCGCGGAGCATCGAAACCCGCGCAGGCGAAACGAATGAGACGTGCCCATCACTGCTCGGCCGTGTAACGCAGCGCCCGGGGCAGAAAAACCGGGCGATTGGATGATATCGAGACTCTACGCCAGTACTGCCCGGGTGCCGCGCAGACCTGGCACCCAGCGGTGCCCCTGACAAAGTGGGCGATACTGGGCTCGAACCAGTGACCCCTAGCTTGTCGAGCTAGTGCTCTAACCAACTGAGCTAATCGCCCGTGTTCGCTGTTCGCATCGGCCCGTGGCCCGCGCTGGGCTGAGCCGAGCCCGGACTTTGACAGCCTGCCGGACCATCGGCCCTCTGCGCACTTCGCTCCACCGGGGCGTGCGACGGCTGGATGGTCCAATCGTACCGTTCAATTTGCCAGCTACCATATGCCGCGTCAAGCGGGGTGGGGGGGCGCAGTCGGCCCGCCGGCCCACTGCCCGCCCGCGCCTGCGGCGCCTCCCTCTGCCGCCGGGTCAGCCCGGCCCGCCCGAAGCAGACGTGACCGAGCCGACGTTGCCCGCGGCCCCTGGGCCAAGCCACCGCCTGTCCGTCTGCCGGATCCCGTTGGCGCGGGCGGGCATGTTGCAACTGCGGGAAATCTCGCCGGAAACGGGGCTCCAGCGGCCGTTGACAGACCCGGTGGGGCGGGTAAAATGGTGGGTTTTCACCCCCGACGGGCAGCCTACCGGGCTCGGCGTGCCCGACGTTTCGCGACCCCACGGTCCGCAGGAGCCGGGCTCTTGGAAGACGCCATCCAGAAGGCCGACGTGCTGATCGAGGCCCTGACGTGGATTCGCCAGTTCCGCGACAAGATCACCGTGATCAAGCTCGGCGGCAGCGTCATGGACGAGCCTTGCGCTTTGGACCATCTGCTGCTGGACGTGGTGTTCATGGAGACCGTGGGCATGCGCCCGGTGGTGGTCCACGGGGGCGGCGCGGCCATCAGCCGGGCCATGGAGCAGGAGGGCATGCGCCCGCAGTTCGTTCAGGGCCGCCGCTACACCGACGAGCGGACGCTGGCCGTTGTGGAACGGGTGCTGGCCAATGAGCTCAACACGCAGATCGCCGAGCGCATCAACCAACTGGGCGGCCGGGCCCAGTCGCTCAACTTCCGCACGGTCAACGTGCTCTTCGGCGAGCCGCTGCGCCTGACCGACGCTCAGGGCCAGCCCGTGGACCTGGGCCACGTGGGCCGGATCACGCGGGTCGATCGGCGGACCATCGAGCACATGTGTTTTGCGGGCATTGTGCCGGTGATTCCCTCGATGTGCGCGACCGAAGAGGGGCGCAGGCTGAACGTCAACGCCGACACCGCGGCCACCGCGGCGGCCCAGGCCTTGCAGGCCGAAAAGCTGGTCTATCTGAGCGACGTGAACGGGGTGCGCCGGCGCAAAGACGATCCGGACTCGCTGATCCACACGCTGACCGCCCTCGAAGCGCGACACATGATCGAGGAGGGCACCATCGAGGCGGGCATGATTCCCAAGGTGCAGGCCTGCCTGGAGACGCTCGAGCGGGGCGTCCACAAGGTCCACATCATCGACGGGCGATTGCGCCATTCGCTGCTCTTGGAGGTGTATACCAGCCGCGGGGTGGGTACCCAAATCGTCAGGGACGAGCCCGATTTGGCCGATTCCACGGCCGCGGCGCGAGGATGAGGGGCGGTGGGGATCCCGGGGGTTCATCGCCCGAGCGAGGACTGCCGCGGTCCGCAAGCGACGGGGTGCGGATCGCGTGTGGAGGACAGGCCGGGCGGAGCAGCCGCCGCGGAAGGGCGGCGACTGTTTTGCGGCGTGTGCGGCGGCCGTATGGTTCGGCAGGGTTCGCCGAGCGGCAGGTCGCAGACACCACACCCCACAGCCAGAACTGGAGGACCAGTCGTGAGCGAGCGTGACGGATTCAGTCCGCTGGAAACCATCGAGCTGTTCGAACGCTACGTGATTCCCAATTACCGGCGCTTCCCGGTCACGCTGGTGCGCGGCGAAGGCAGCTATGTCTGGGACAGCGAGGGCAATCGCTACCTGGACCTGTTTCCCGGCTGGGGATGCAACCTGTTGGGCCATTGCCCGCCGCGCGTGGTCGAGGCGGTGCGCGATCAGCTCCTCAGGCTGATCCACGTGCCCAACACCTGGTACACCGAGCCGCAGGGGCTTTGGGCCCGGGCACTCTCGGAGCGGAGTTTCGGGGGACAGGCGTTTTTCTGCAACTCCGGCACCGAGGCCGTGGAAGCGGCCATCAAGCTGGCCCGCCTCCACACGCCCAAGCAGCGCTACAAGATCATCACCTTCGAGGGCGGATTCCACGGGCGCACCCTGGGCTCGACCGCGGCCACAGCCCAGCCGAAATACCACGAAGGGCTCGGGCCGCTGATGGCCGGCTTTGTCTATGCGCCCTACGGCGACCTGGAGGCAGTGGAACGGTCGATCGACGACGAAACCGCGGCCATCCTGGTCGAACCGATCCAGGGCGAAGGCGGCGTGCGCATCCCGCCCGAGGGTTTCCTTGCCGGCTTGCGCCAACTGGCCGACCAGCACCAACTGCTCTTGATCTTCGACGAGGTGCAGACCGGTTGCGGGCGCACCGGCCGGTGGTTCGCCTACCAGGGCTTCGACGTCACGCCCGATCTGATGACCCTGGCCAAGGGCATCTGCGGCGGGCTGGCCGGCGGCGCCTTGCTCGCCCGCCCGGAGATTGCCCGTAGCCTCCGGCCGGGCATGCACGCGGCCACCTTCGGGGGCAATCCCATCGCCGCGCGCGCCGGCCTGGCCACCATCCAGACCATCGAGCAGGAGAAGCTGCTCGAGCGGGCCGCGGGGCTGGGCGAGCTTTTCAGGATGCGACTCGAGATGTTGCAGGAGGAATGCCCCTTGATCCGCGAGGTGCGCGTGCGCGGGGTGATGATCGGGGTGGAGCTGTCGATCGACGGGGCGGCCACGGTCCAGGCGTGCATGGAGCGCCGACTGCTGGTCAACTGCACCCAGGGGACCGTCATCCGCCTGCTGCCGGCCATGACGCTCACCGACGACGAGGCCCACCAGGGCTGCGACATCCTGGCCGAGGTGCTCAAGCAACAGGCCGCGGGCCAGAACGGCTAGTAGTGCGACACGGCTAGACTGTGGGGTGCCACGGTTGGCTTGCCCAACCGTGTATTCGGCACTGCTGGACAAGCCAGCAGTGGCACCCAACTCGACACTTCACGTGTGTCGGGCTACTAGGCGGCCGGCGGCCAACCCGGTGCAGAAACGTTTCGCGCGGAGCGGTCCGGACCGAGCCGCGCGAAGTGTGCTTTCGGAGATCGACCAGCGACGGAGGGAAGGGGCCATGCGTCATTTGATCACACTCGCCGATCTGACGGCCGAGGAAATCGAGCGCATCTTCTCGATCACCGAGGATCTCAAGAGCAAATACGAGCAAGGATCGCGCGACGCCCTGCTGCCCGGCCGTGTGATGGCCCTGCTGTTCGAGAAACAATCGCTGCGCACCCGCGTGAGCTTCGAGGCGGCCATGGCCCACCTGGGCGGCAGTGCCACGTTTCTCGGCAGCGATACGGGCTTCGGCAAGCGCGAGAGCCTGGCCGATTTCGGGCGCGTGCTCAGCCAGTACGTGGACGTAATCGTGATGCGCGCCAAGGAGCACCAAACCGTGGTCGAGCTGGCCCGCCATGCCGCCTGCCCGGTAGTCAACGGCCTGACCAATTCCTCCCATCCCTGCCAGGCGCTGGCCGATCTCTACACGCTGCGAGAGCTGTTCGGATCGCTCGGCGGGCGCACGGTGGCTTGGGTGGGCGATGCGAACAACGTGGCCCGCAGCCTGGCCGTCGGCTGCGCTAAGACGGGTGCCGGCCTGGTGATGGCCACCCCGCGGCAATATCAGTTCCCCGCGGAGGACCTGGCCTGGATTCGCCAGCAGGCTCCGGAGCTGAAGCTCAGCGTGACCACCGACCCGGTCGCCGCGGTGAGCGACGCCTGCGCGGTCTATACGGATGTGTGGGCCAGTATGGGCCAGGAACGCCAGCGGGCCGCGCGGCGGCGCGATTTCGCCCCGTTCCAGGTGAACGCCCGACTGATGGCCCACACGCAGCAGGGCACGGTGTTCATGCACTGCCTGCCCGCCCGCCGCGGCGAAGAAGTGACCGACGAGGTGATCGACGGCCCGCAGAGCGTGGTCGTCCAACAGGCGGCCAACCGGATGCACGTGCAGAAGGGCATCCTGGCCTGGCTGCTGGGCACCAAGGGCACGAAGAGCGGCAAGGCGTCCTGAAGCTCTGCTTCAGAAAGCTCGCGTTTGGGTGGCATTTCGGCAGGCACGGACGCGAGGGACCGCGTCCCTCCAGGTGGCAGCGACGCACACCTGGAGGGCCACGCTGAAGTCGTGGCCGCGAAATCCTTCACTCGGCTGAAGTCGTAGGGTGGGTCGAGCCGAAGGCGATGACCCACCGAGAATGAAAGCGGAAAGCCGAAAGCGGAAGCTCCACGTTGGTGGGTCTGCGCTGGCGCTTGACCCACCCTACGCACTGTGCAGCCGGGTGCCCGGGGCTGGAGCGAAGTCGTAGGGTGGGTCGAGCCGAAGGCGATGACCCACCGAGAATGAAAGCGGA
>CAYXPN010000199.1:0-5728 GCA_964467075.1 uncultured Planctomycetaceae bacterium | reverse complement strand
GCCCGGGGCTGGAGCGAAGTCGTAGGGTGGGTCGAGCCGAAGGCGATGACCCACCACTGGCTTCGACCGAAGGTCTCCGGACAGGTTTTGGGATAGGCTCTCAGGCTTGGTGCAGGAGGGACACGCAGCGGCCGCTCGGCGCGGGGCCTTGCAATCGGCGGGCCGAAGCGCCCATAATAATGAGGTGCAAGCGCTTGTGCCGGCCAGGCGTGGCCCGGCAGGCGCGGGGCGGAAGGCGCTTTTTGTGGCATAGCGGGCCGGCCCGGACCAGCGGTTGTCGGCACAGAAGCCGAAGTGGCGGAATTGGCAGACGCGCCAGGTTCAGGACCTGGTGGCCGTAAAGGCCGTGCGAGTTCGACTCTCGCCTTCGGCACTCGCTGACCATTGACGTTGAGCAAAGGACCTGTCTCCGGCCGGACACGGGTCCTTTTTGTTTGCGCGGTGGGCTTGGTCATTGGCCCCTGGTCATTGGGGTTTGGTCATTCGCTGCTGGGAGTTTCGGGATTGGGGGATTTTGGGGATTTCGGAGCATCGGGCGTGCCACCCGGCCGCGTCGCATCAAGCGTTTGACACCCAGCGGCTGATGCTGGATACTTGATCCTTGCGGGGCTGTGATGCCGGCAAATCGAGCAGAAATCGCGTGCCGGGAGAACCGACCATGGCGATTGAAACGCAAACCGCGGTGGGATCAGTCGTGGCCCTCTGGCGCTATCCGGTCAAGTCGATGATGGGCGAGGAGGTCAATGCGCTTCACGTCACCCCGCGCGGCGTGCTGGGAGACCGGGCCTATGCCCTGGTCGACGCCGAGGACGGCAAGGTCGTTAGCGCCAAGAACCCGCGCAAGTGGCCGGGCCTGTTCGACTTCCGCGCCGCTTTCATCGAGCCGCCGGGCGCCCAAGGGCCGGTCGGGCCGGTGCGCATCACCCTGCCGGACGGCCGGCCGGTCACCAGCCGGGACGAAGACGTGGACGCGCTTCTTTCGGCGGCCCTGGGGCGCCGGGTGAGCTTGCAGGCGGCGCCGCCGGCCGCGCCCCAGCTTGAGGAATACTGGCCGGAGATCGAGGGCCTGGACCACCAGGACACGGTGACCGACGAGGCCATGCTGGCCGAGACGTTTCTCGACGGTGCGCCGGTTCACCTGCTTACCACCACCACGCTGGACTCGCTGCGCCGGGCCTGCCCGGAGGGCCGCTTCGAGGTGCGGCGGTTCCGGCCGAACATGGTGCTGCGGCTTGAATCGCCGGCGAGCGACTTCCCGGAGGACGACTGGCTGGGGCGCACGCTGCGAGTCGGGGCTGAGGTGCGCCTGCGCGTGGAGCGGCCGTGTCCGCGCTGCGTGATGACCACGCTGGCGCAAGCCGACCTGCCCAGCGATCCGGACATCCTGCGCACCGCGGCGAAACTGCACAAAGCCGACGTGGGCGCCTATGCGAGCGTGCTTTCCGGCGGCACGGTCAGGCGCGGCGATGCCGTGAGTTTGGAAGATTGAGCGAACGCCGGCAGGGTGCGCACAGTTCGGGCGATGTGCGGCCTGCGCACCGGCCCGGAGCGGAATGGCGCGTGGCTGGTAAGTCCTCTGCGGCTGAGTTACTGCTCGTCCGCCGCGGCGCCGACCGGCTCCTGCTCGGTATCGAGCGGATCGCAATTCGTCAGGTCCGGCTCGCTGCGCTGCGAGACGGCGGCCTGCAAGCGATTGACGCGGCCCAGCACGCCGTTGAATTCCTCGGCGAACTCCTGCCAGAAGTCACCTTCACGAAAGGTGATGGGCTCGACGTACTCGCCGCGGGCGAGAGCCCGTATCGAGCGCCTCAGCCGCAGCATGGGGCCGGCGAAGCGGTTGCTCAAGCGGACGATGTCCACGATCACCAGCGGCAGCAGGAGAAGAGTAGCCACCAGGGCCGGTCCGTAGTGGAACCACATGTCGTCCAGATGGGTGTAGAACAGGCGTGCCGGTCCGGTGACGATCCGCCAGCAGAGGAGCATCAGGGTGATGGTCACCAGACAGATCATCCAATAACAGACCACGCGGACCACCAGTGCTCCCTGCACCTTGGGATCGACGAACAGCCGTTTGCGCAGGTGTTTCTTGCCCGACATCGGATCTACCTCCCGACAACAAGTGCCTTTGGCGTGTGCGGAGGACGACGCAGCCCGCAGCTTCGGCGGCGGGAGTCCCGTTGCCATGGGCGCGTCGCCGGGCCTCCGCTGTCCGTCACGGTCCCGCTTAGAGCGGTTTGCGGCCGTGATCCATCGCGTAAGCTCTTTTCGAGGATAGCTTACCGCGGCCCGCGATGTGCCGAAGCGGTCAACTACCCCGCGGTTTGCCGGATGGACCCGCCCTGCCGAGCGCACCGCGGGCGACGGTCCTGCGGGCAGTGAGGGCTGCGAGGCTTGTAGAGATCGGTCGGGCTGCCCGCAGCCCGGGTGGTCCGGGCGGTCGCGGCCGGAGAAGCGACAGGCGTTTGGACACGGGAGAGACGAGCCATGGCCGTGCTGGTGCGTCCTGCGGTTTGGAGCTACGACCTGGAGCTGTTGCGCGCGGCCGCGCGCGACGAAGATCAGCTTGAGGCCATGCTCGCGGCCGTAGCGCTGGAGGATGAGGACATCTGGGTGGCCGAGCGGGCCGAGCGTCCGGCGGGCTTTGCCTGGGGCCGGCGACAGTCCGCCGGCCTGCACGTGTTGCTGCTCTTTATTCCGGCGGCTGAAGACGCCGTGGCCGTCTTGCGCGCCTTGGTCGAACGGTTGATCGAAGAGTTGAGCGGCGTGGGCCTCCGCGGCGCGCAGGGATCGGGCGGCATCGAGATTCCCCGGGCAGCGATTCGCGGAGCGGACGAGCAGGCACTGCGCTCGGCCGGCCTGGTGCGCGCAGGCGAGTCGTGGACCGTGGCCGGTGAGTGAAGCGGAGGGCACGTCGCGGCGTGTAATGGACCATGCGCCCCGGCCGATCGAACGATTTGCCGCCGCGTCGCGGCCTTTGGGCATCCAGCAGCGTGACCACCGAATCCAGCGGCAAGCCCACCCGCCGGCTCACTGGGCAACTTCACATTCGGCCATTTTGCGATGGTAGAAGTCGTCGGTGATCAGCCAGTTTTCGTAGAGGTACTCGATCTGTCTGATGCGCCCAGCCACTTGGGCTTTGGTGAACATCGGTGGCGACGTGGGCTGGTCGGGCGGGGTTTCCGGCTTCGGAGGCGGCGGAGGAGGAATTCGCGTGCGCGGCGGCTCATAAGACGGATCATAGACCGACACCAAAAACTGCTCCGCAGGAACCAGATGCCGCCACAAAAAGGCCTGCATCCTGTCGTCCGCACCCACGGCCACACGGGCGACTTCTTCGCCGTCGATCTCCGCGCGACCTTCGACGAACAACTCCACCGGCTTCTCGGTGGACGTCAGAGTGGTCTTGATCGACATTCGCACCATGTCGCTCCCTGCCGCGAGGGTTGCCGAATTGGCGGAGAAGCCCTCCGGCGGCTCCTTCAGGGCCAGCTTGATCGGTCCCTCGAACCCGTCCAGCCGGATGGCATAGACGCTCACGCCGGCCGCACCTTTGCTGCGGATACCGGCGCCGGAAGGCACCACGCGCAGGGCGAAATCCGGGCGCGGGGGGCTTAGACGCAGGCAATATCCATACTCTTCGCCGCCGAGCTGCGCAGTGTCGCCGATGTGCACGTAATAGACGCCCTCGGCCGGCAATGTGGTCATCAGATACGAATCGGCGTGATGCGTGTTGAGCCCCGTGCCCGGGTCCTCGTAATCGTCGTTCAGCGCGATCATATTGCCCGCCGCATCGGTCAGCTTGAGCAGGGAATCCAGCGGCGAATCGAGCCGGCGCGCATACACTTCAGCCACCACGGTCTCGCCCGCCCGACCTTCGAACTGGAATACGTCCCAGTCGCCCGCAGAGTCGATGCGGCCGTTGACGATCACGGGCAACTGTACTTCTTGCGCGTCGCCCGGCGCGTTGTTGGACTCTTGCTCCACGGTCTCCGGGAGGGTGTCGACGGCAAAAGGCACCGGGTTGGACGCCAGGCCGTTTTCCCATGCCGCAACCTGGTGCGTCCCTGGTGGGGCATCGGCCGGGGGCAGGGCAAGTTGGGCTTGGTCGAGGTTCCAGCCTTTCATCTCGATTTCCACCGGCTGCCCGGCCCGGCATCCCAGCGGGAAGATGCTCGTCACAAACGGCGTCCGGGCGATCGTCACGCGATACACAAAATCCTCGCGCCCGCGATAAAGGGCGTCGGTGATCGTGAGCACGTACTCGCCGTTCTGGGGCACTTCAAAAAGCAGGACCGGATCGGGCTTGAAGCGGTAGTCGTCATTGTAGGCCACTTCCTGGCCGTCCGCGTCGTAGATCGCAACCACGGGCTGAAACCAGCCGGGCACCGCGTCGGCAAGATACGGGATCAACTGCCGCGCCTCGACGACGATTACCAGGCGCTGGCCCTTGCGCGCTTCGAACCGATAGCAATCGGTCCAGCTCGGCGCAATCTGCCCATTGACCACGCAAGGCACCGTGACCCGCTCTTCGATTTCTTCTTCCGGCCGGATACGCAAGGCGTCTTCCTCTTTGCCCAAGACCGGGAAGGGACAGGTCGGCAGCGGCTTTCTCACAACCTCGGGATGCTGGCCCACACAAAACACCAATGGGTTCGTCAGCCCCCGTGCGGTGTCCAACCGGATTTCGCGCGCGCCTGGCGGGGCGTCGGGGGCAATGGTCACTTCAGCCAGCACGATATCGGCCAGCGACGCATTCGCCGGCCGATTCACGTATTCGGCCATGCGCGCCTCGATGCGCGCCATGACCTTGGCCGCTTCCTCGCTGAGCGGCGTTCCCGCCTTTTCGGCCTGCTGTGCCTCTCGGCGCAGCTCACGCTGCTGCTCGCGGATCAACGACCTCTCCTGGGCGCTGAGCCTCCGGCGGTACTCGATCAGCCGGGCTTCCACGCCCGTGCCCGAGACGATCACGTCTTCCACTCCGTCGAGGCGCTGCCCGCCCAGGCGGACTTGAAACGTCGTACCTTGCTGGCCGCCGGCGGGATAGACGAAACCGATGTAGGACTGTGCGCGGGCTGAAGAGCCCAATGCCACCAGTGCGGCCAGTGCGACCACCGAAAACCGAAAAGCCCGACTCATGGAGCGTCTCCCTGCACCTGTAAGGCCCGTCAATCCGCCCCGTGCTGGGGAAGGATACGGATCGACTTCCCCTGCCGCAACACCCCTTGCCTGTAGAAGCCAAGAATACAAATCGCCTGCGCGGGGGCGAACCGCGCCGAAATGCCCGCCATCCGCCCCCCCGGCAAATGCTCACTGGTTGATCGACGAAGTTGACGTAGGCCGGAACAAGTCGCCCAGGCGACAACGTTCCGGCATCAGCATTGCGCCGGAACAGCGCTCAGGCTTGTTCCGGTCTATGATGCTGGTGGTTGCCTGAGCCCGCTGGCGCAAGGCGCGCTACGTCTCCATGATTTCGGTCAGGATTCCCGCCGACTTGACGCGCTCGGAGGGCGGCGGCAACACATATGCCTCAAGGGCTTCCGGATGCGGCAAGCGGGCATTCGGGTCGATGCCGGCCAGCAGGTAGATGCTGCCCAGCAGGTCCACGGGATAGACGGGCCGCTCGGCTACCTCCTCGGCCGTGTCGGTGGATGCACCCACCACACAGCCGCCCTTGAAGCCGCCGCCGGCCACCAGCACGCTGAACACCTTCCCGTAATGGTTGCGCCCG
>CAYXPN010000198.1:0-10899 GCA_964467075.1 uncultured Planctomycetaceae bacterium | reverse complement strand
CCTGTGCGGAGCACGCAGACAGGCTGATGGGAAGCACGTTTTGTGCCCCGGGCGCTTTACCTACAAGACTGACGCGCACGCCTCCTCGGTGGCCGTGGCGACCGTGCCGGCAGAGCACCAGGGACACTTGCACTCGCCTCCTCGTCGGCCGTGATGTCGACGGAGTAGGTGCTGCTCGCCGCCTTGATGACCTGCGGATCGGCGCCGTAGGTCTTCTCCGTGTCGTTGTCGCTCGGATCGAGCCAGGCGCGCATCAAAGCCTGGAGTTGCTCGGCCTCGGCAAAGCCGGACACTGTGAGCACGTGTACGCAACTGAGGCTTTCCGCGAATCCTGTGTGCCACTGCTTCGGCAGAAGCAGTGCCTCGCCGCTCTGAGCACTGCTTGCCCGCCGGGCAAGCAGTGGCACACTGCCGTTTTGCAGCGAAATCCGGGGGCAGTTTCCCAAGACGCTCACGCAACTGCGCAGAACGGGGCTGTGCGTGCGGCGGCTCGGCGCATGGTCGGGCGCCTGCACCACCGACGCCTGGACCGTGTCGAGCATTCCGCCGGCGCGTCTCTGGTCGCGCAGCACCGCGACCAACCGGTGCCCGGCCACGGCCAATCGTCGAATGATGGGCGTGCCGGCGCCTCGCGGGGCGCCGCGGCTCGGCTACTGATCGCTTGCGCAAGGTAGTTGATTCGCGTCGCCAAATCAGGTAGCATTGCAACTTATCTAGGCTGGGCACGTGTGCCTCTGCTCAGAACGACTGGACTTGATGTGGCCGGGATTCTTCACTTGGCCACTGGCCATTGATCTTGTGTTTGTGACGTTTGCGGGACGGCCGGCTTTCTTTACCTGGCCACTGGCCATTGACCTTGTGTTTGTGACGTTTGCGGGACGGCCGGGAAACCGCGGCAGAACAAAACGAATCGCCGGCAGCCCGTCCCACAACGAGGTTCGCATAGACAGTGATCGTGAGCAAGGACGACCGACGGGAGCCCGGCGATTTGTAAGCCTTGCTCGAAACCACCAGTTCGCTGCTTCTGCGATTTCCAACATGCGCGCATACTCCAAGGAGTCCGGAGAAAAGCTGATGACCAAGCCTGTCAGCGCACACCAGCCACCAGCCGAGGAGGCCGCCCAGCGCCGGCCGCGGCGCAGCTTTCTGGCCAAGGGGCTTGCCGTATTGGGCGGCGCCGCGGTTGCGGCCGGCGGGCGATCGGCCCGCGCGCAGCAGCCCGAAGATGCTGAACCGCTGCCCCACGTACCCCAAAACCCGGGGCCGCTGGTCGAAGGCAACATCCTGGAACGGATGCTGGCCGAGCTGGCGCGGGCGCTGAACAAGCCGGTCGAGCAGCGCCGGTGGGTGATGGTGATCGACTTGCAGAAGTGTATCGGGTGCAAGGCCTGCACGGTTTCGTGTGTGGCGGAGAACAACCTGCCGCCGGGCGTGGTCTATCGGCCGGTGGTGGAGGAAGAGTTGGGCGAGTTTCCGAACGTGCGCAAGCGTTTCACGCCGCGGCCGTGCATGCAGTGCGCCAACCCGCCCTGCACGCCGGTCTGTCCGGTGGGTGCAACCTTCCAGCGGCCGGACGGCATTGTGGCGGTGGACTACGAGGTGTGCATCGGCTGCCGCTATTGCCTGGCCGCCTGCCCCTACCATGCGCGCACTTCGGATTTCGGCGACTTCTACGGCGACGGCACACCGGAGATCATGGACTACGAAACGCGGCCCAACTTCGAATACGGGCGCGAGTGGAAACGTGAGCCGGGCCACCACGCCTCGCCGATCGGAAACGCGCACAAGTGCCATTTCTGCCTGCACCGCATCGAGAACGGCATGTTGCCGGCCTGTGTGACCACCTGTCTGGGCGGGGCCACCTATTTCGGCGATTACAACGACGAAGAGAGCCTGGTCCACGAACTGGCGGGTGCCGGCCGGATGATGCGGCTCAAAGAAGAGCTGGGCACCGAGCCGATGACCTTCTACCTGGTATGAAGGACTTGCAGAGCCATGAAATCGCTCACGAAAGTCGGCTTGTGGATCGTCTGGCTGGCCCTGTTCGCCTGGGGGCTGGCCGGCATGTACAAGTTGTTCACCGAGGGCCGGGACCTGGCCAACTACGGCAGCTACGTGCCCTGGGGGCTGTGGGTTTCGGCTTACATCTACTTCGTCGGCCTTTCGGCCGGGGCGTTTCTGCTCTCGTCGCTGGTCTATGTGTTCGGCTTCCAGAAGTTGGCCAAGATCGGCCGCAGCGCCCTCTGGGTGGCGGCGATCACGCTGCTGATCGCGTTGGTGAGCATCTGGCTCGACCTGGGCCAGAAATGGCGCTTCTGGGAAGTCTATACCCGCCCGCAATTCACTTCCATGATGACCTGGATGGTCTGGCTCTATACGGCCTATTTCATCTTGGTGCTGGTGGAGCTGTGGGTCGATATGCGCTGCGATCTGGCGCGCTGGGCCGGCCGCGGGGGGATGCTGGCGCCGGCCTATCGGCTGTTGTGCCTGGGCCACAAGTGTCCGGAAGCCCCCGAGCAGTTCGAGGCCTGCCACCAGCAGAGCAGAAACACGCTGCGCGTTCTCGGCGCACTGGGCGTGCCGCTGGCGGTGGCCTTCCACGGCGGCGTGGGGGCCCTGTTCGCCACCCTGGCCGCCCGGCCCTTCTGGCACCACTCGATCTTCCCCGTGCTGTTTCTCACTGGGGCCCTGGTCTCCGGTGGCGGGTTGTTGCTGGCCATTGTGGCGCTGACCTACCGGGGTCCTGAAGACGAGCGGCGCAGCCTGCTCAAGACGCTGAGCTACATCGTCGTCGGGCTGCTGCTGTTCGACCTGTTGCTCGAATGGGCCGAGTTTTCGATCCCCATGTGGTACGACATCGGGCGCGAGAATGCTCCGTTGCGACTCGTGCTCTTCGGCGAATACTGGTACGTCTTCTGGATCATTCACCTGCTGCTCGGCGGCGTGATCCCCCTGGTCTTGCTGCTCTGGAAACCATCCTCGCGCCTGGCGGCAGCGCTGGGCGGCGGCCTGGTGGCGGTCACCTTTCTGGCGGTGCGTCTGAACATCGTGATCCCGGGCCAGGTGATCCCGGCACTGGAAGGACTGCGCGACGCCTATGTGGACCGGCGCCTGACGTTCGACTATGTGCCCTCGGAATTCGAATGGTCGGTCGTGGCATTCCTGGCCGCAGCCGGTATCGCATTGTTCTATCTGGGTTCACGGCTCCTGCCCTTGCACGAAGCTGAACCAAAGGCCGACTAGGGAAGCATGACCATGAAGAAACACACCTTTCTTTCCGCCAACCGGAGTTCACGTGCTCGGACCGGCGGTCGCGGCAGACTTCCCAGGCGCCAATTCCTCAAGACCGGCGCGCTGGTGGGCGGATGCGCGATGATCGGCGGTTGTATTCCCGGCCCACGCAGCTTCGGCGACGAGTTTTCAGAATATGGGCTGACCAAACCGGAAAACGTGATCTATTCGACCTGCCTGCAGTGTCACGTGGCCTGCACGCTCAAAGCCAAGTTCTGGGACGGCACCCTGGCCAAGCTCAGCGGCAGTCCATACAGTCCCATGACCTATCTGCCGCAATTGCCGTATGATGCCTCGTTGCACCGCGCGGCACTCTGCGACGGCAAGCTCTGCGCCAAGGGACAGTCGGGTATTCAGACCTACTACGATCCCTACCGCATCCGCAAGGTGCTCAAACGCCAGGGACCGCGCGGCTCGAACCGGTGGAAGAGCATCCCCTTCGAGCAGTTCATCGAAGAAGTGGTCCAGGGCGGCCAGCTCTTCAAAGAAATCGGCGACGACCGCCACTACCCGGGCTTCGAGGAGGTCTATGCCCTGCGCGATCCCGAGCTGGCCAAGTCCCTGGCCGAGGACGCCCAAGCCGTGGGCACGGGCGAGATGACCCTCGAGGAGTTCCAAGAGAAACACGCCGATCATCTCGACGTGCTCATCGACCCGGACCATCCCGATCTGGGTCCGAAAAACAACGGCTTCGTCTTCGACGCCGGGCGGATCCAACACGGGCGCAAGGAGCTGATGAAGTGGTTTACCAGCCAGTGCTTCGGTTCGCCCAATGCCTTCGAGCATACGACGATCTGCGAGCAGTCGCACCATATCGCCTACAGCCAGATGACCGCCGGCGCCACGACCCACATGAAGCCCGACCTGCTCAACTGCGAGTTCGTCATCTTCTGGGGCACCGGCGCGTTTACGGCCAATTTCGGCCTGACCTGCATGGCCGAAAAGGTGACTACCGCCCGGGAACGCGGAGGACTGCGCACCGCGGTGGTCGATCCGCGCCTCTCCAATGATGCGGCCAAGGCCGACTGGTGGGTGCCGGTCAAGCCGGGCGCCGACGGGGCCCTGGCCTATGCCATGATCCGCTGGATTCTGGAAAACCAGCGCTACGACGCCCGCTTCCTGGCCAATGCCAACCGCGCCGCCGCGGACCAGGACGGCGAGCCGTGCTTCACCAACGCCGCCTGGCTGGTAAAGCTGGAAGCCGGGCGGCCGGCCGCGCTGCTTACGGCCGACGAGGCGGGCGTGGGCACGGCCGAGCAGTTCGTGGTCTCGCTGGGCGGCGAGCTGAAGGCCGTCAGCCCGGACGACGCCGAAACGCCCGTCGAAGGCGATCTGCTGGTCTCGGCCGAAGTCGGCGGCATCCCCGCCAAGACCGCGCTGCAACTGGTCTATGACGAGGCCATGTCGCGCAGCATGGAAGAATACGTGGAATTGAGCGGCGTGTCCCAGCGGCAGATCGTGGCCCTGGCCCGGCAGCTCACCAGCCACGGCAAGCGCGCGGCCGTGGAGATGTATCGCGGTCCGGTGCAGCACACCGACGGCTACTATGCCGGCTGTGCGATCATCCTGCTCAATCTCTTGATCGGCAATCCCGACTGGAAGGGCGGGCTGAGCCGCGGGGGCAGCCACTGGCACGAATTCGGCGGCAAAGAGGGCAATGTCTACGACTTCAAGCACCCGACCGCCTTGACCAACTTCGGCCCGAAAGTCACGCGCGAGGGCTCGCGCTACGAGGACTACTCCTTGTTCGGCGAGCAGGACTATCCGGCCCGGCGGCCCTGGTATCCCTTCAGCAGCGATGTGTACCAGGAGATCATCCCGTCGATGGCCGCCGGCTACCCTTACCCGGGCAAGATTCTCTTCCTGCACAAGGGCACGCCCGTGCTGGCCTCGCCCGCGGGCGACAAGCAGATCGAGATGCTCCGCGATCCGCAGCGCGTGCCGCTGTTTATCGCCTGCGACATCGTGATCGGCGAGACGAGCATGTATGCCGACTACATCCTGCCGGACCTGACCTACCTGGAGCGCTGGGGCACGCCGCACATCACGCCGGATATCGCCAGCATGGTCAGCAAAGTACGCCAGCCGGCCGCCAAGCCATTGACCGAACAGATCGAGGTGGACGGCCAGCAGATGCCCATCTCGATGGAAGCGTTTCTGATCGCCGTGGGCAAGCGCCTGGGCCTGCGCGGATTCGGTAAGGACGCCTTCGGTCCCGGCATGGACTTCCACCGGCCCGAGGACTGGTTCCTCAAGGCCGTGGCCAACATCGCCCTGGGCGACAAGCCGGGCGAGACCGTGCCCGACGCCTCGGACGAGGAAATGGAGCTGTTTCGCCAGGCGCGACGTCACTTGCCCGAGAGTGTGTTCGACGAGGAGAAATGGCGGCGGGCCGTGCGCCCCGAGGAATGGAGGAAGGTGGTTTACGTGCTCAATCGCGGCGGGCGTTTTGCTCCCTTCGAGGACAGCTACGACGGGCCGTACATGAAAAAGAGGATCGGCCTGATGTTCCATGTCTTCGTGGAAAAGGTGGCCCAGCAGAAAAACAGCCTCAGCGGCCGGTTCTTCTCCGGCATCCCCGTCTTTCGGGGCCAGTACGACGCCGCGGACAGGCCGCTGCACCGCAACGGCGCCTATCCCCTGGCCTTGATCACCTACAAGGAACCCTTCGGCGGCCAGTCGCGCACGATCTCCAACTACTGGACCAACATCGCCATGCGCCCGGAGAACACGGTGCTCGTCAACCGCGGCGATGGCGAGCGGCTGGGCCTCGAGAAAGGCCGGCTCGTGCGCCTGGTCTCGCCCAGCAATCCCAAAGGCCAGGTGCCGCTGGGCGACGGACGTACGCTCGATCTGGTGGCCAAAGTCGAGCTGGTCGAGGGCATCCGGCCCGGTGTGGTCGCCGTCTCCTGGCACTACGGACACTGGGCCTACGGCGCGAACGACGTGTATGTGGACGGCGTGCTCGTGCCCGGCGACCCGCGCCGTGCCGCGGGCATCTGTCCCAACGCAGCCATGGCCGTCGATCCGGTGATTAAGGACGTGTGCCTGACCGACTCGATCGGCGCCAGCGCGTCGTTCTTCGACACGGCCGTGCGCCTGGAACCGGTGTAGGTCTTGTTCGAAAAAACGGGCCCTGGTTATGGAGCGGGCTGCCGACCGCTCCAATGTGTGTCCACTGCCGTTGTGGAGCGGGCTGCCGGCCGCTTTACCGTGTAGGCACAATGCCCACTCAGATGCTCAGCTTGTCCGGGTCGGCCCCAACGGGCTAGAATGGTTTGCCGTTTGCAGCCAAGAGCAGCGCTTCGCGCAAACGAGCCTGCCAGCCCCCGCTTCTTTGCCGAGGCGCAGGGCATGTTTGCCGGCACAACCATGATCGCTCCGGAAGAGGCGCTCCGATTGGTCCTGGAGAATGCGCGGTCCCTGCCCGCGCGCACGCTGCCGCCGGCCGACGCCTGCGGCCTCGTGCTGGCCGAGCCCGTGCTGGCCGACCGCGACTATCCGCCGTTCGCCCGGGCGATGATGGACGGTTTTGCCGTGCGCCTGGCCGATGCCGGCCGCACAGCGCGGATCGTGGCGGAGATCGCCGCCGGGCAGGTCTTCTCTGTGGAGCTGAGCGACGGGCAAGCCGCGGAGATCATGACCGGCGCGCCCTGTCCGCCCGGCACCCAGGCCGTGGTGGCCAAGGAGCTCGCGCGCAAAGCAAACGACCGCGTGCAGCTACCCGCGCGGATCGTGGCCGGGCAGGACATTGCGCCTCAAGGCAGCGAGTGTCGGGCTGGCGAGCTGGTGCTCCGGCCGGGCCAGATCGTCACTCCCCTGGCCGTGGCTGCCATGGCGAGTTTCGGCATGACCACGGTGCGGGTCACTCCCCGGCCCGCGGTGGCCGTCATCACCACGGGCGCCGAGCTGACCGCGCCGGGCCAGGAGCCCGGGCTGGGCGAAATCCGCGATTCCAACGGCCCCATGCTCAGCGCCATGGCACGCGACCTGGGACTCGAGCAGGTCGCCTGTCAACACGCCGAGGATGTGATCGAGGCGATCGTCGCCGCGCTGGAGCAGGCCGCCCAGCACGACATCACCCTGCTTACCGGCGGCGTTTCCGTGGGCAAGTACGACCTGGTGCCCCAGGCCTTGCGCCGCTTCGGCGTGGAGGTGGTCTTCCACAAGGTCCGACAGAAGCCGGGCAAGCCGCTGCTCTTTGCCCGCCGGAACGCACAGCTTGTGTTCGGGCTGCCGGGCAATCCGCTGGCCAGCCACTTGTGCTTCCATCGCTACGTGGCCCCGGCGATCCGCCAGATGGGCGGAAAGACCGCGGCAATCGAGCCGCTCTGCGGCATTCTGGCCGCACCGGTAGAGCCCAAAGGCGGGCGCACCTTTTTTGTGCCCGCACACGCCGCGCGCGACGAGCAGACCGGCGCGTGGAGCATCTACCCGCTGCCCGGCGTGAGCTCCGCGGACATCTTTGCCTCGTGTGGTGCCAATGCCTATGTTGAGGTGCCGCCCGGCCATGAGGAGCTGCCGGCGGGCACGAGCCTGGCGTTCACCTGGATCGGCAACGCACCCTGGCCGCACTAGGGCGTGCTTGACAAAGGGGTTTTTGGTCGTAGCCGCCGAAAGCCAGACGGCGGGCCGTGTTGGTAGCCGCCGAAAGCCAGACGGCGGAGGGGCCTGTTGGCTGTCCCACCTCGGCGTACGCGAGTCCACGCTCTGGCGAGCGTGGCTACCATGATCGGACACAGCCCAATGCGCGTTGCCTGCTGTGCGGAGCGTGGCGGCTGACCCGCACAAACAGATCACACTGACCGGCCGCCATGGTGCGGCCTCAGCCTGCCGTGAAACCCATCCATATCGTCGGCAAGAAGAGCCACGGCAAGACCACGCTGGTCGTCGAGTTGGTCGAGCAGCTCAGCCAGCGCGGGCTGCGCGTGGGCACGATCAAGCATTCCAGCCACCAGCACGAGTTGGACACGCCGGGAAAGGACTCCTATCGGCAACGCATGGCCGGCGCGCGCCCCGTGGCCGTGGTCAGCGCCGAGCTGATCGGGCTCTACGTGCCTCGTGAGCAGGACGCGGATTTCTACGATCAACTGGCCCCCATGTTTGCGCGCTGCGACCTCGTGCTGGTCGAAGGCCACGTCGAGGGCCCGGGGATCAAAATCGAGGTCTGGCGCCGGGTGTTGGGCGGGCCGCCGCTGGCAGCAACCCGCCGCGACATTGCGGCCGTGGTCTCAGACGACCAGCCGCAAGTCGAGGTGCCCGTCTGGCCGCGCAGCGATCTGGTGCAGCTTGCAGAGCACCTTCTGAATCTGCGGTAGGCTGGTTCGATCTGCGGGTGAAAGGTCGGAAGTGGTTCGTAGTGGCCCGATTCATGGGGTCTCCTGGGCAGCGTACAAGTATGGTCACTCCTACCCGGTCTTCGGCCGCGCGTCGACAGCGCGTGCAAGCACGCACCCTGCGGGCCGCGTGCAAGGCGCAGCCGGCCGGGAGGTAGGCGATCGCGAAATCGCGAAAGGACGAAAGCACGAAAGGACAAACGAGACAGCGACGAAGCGGGAATCCTGCAGCCGTCTTTCCGATTCGCCCAGAACGCCGAGAAAGGGCTCAATAACGTGCGAGTCGTAGCGGGGGCTGCTGGCGCCCACGCGCTTGGCTGGACGGCTCAATACCGTGCCAGCTCTTCCGGGCCTTTACCGGGGTGCAGCCGGCTGACCCAGTCACTAGCCTGGGCCGCCATCATCCTCAGATCGCTGCCGATGGCAATAAACTGCATGCCCTCTGCGGCCCGGCGCAGCGCGGTCTCGGGGTCCATCACGTGCATGCCCGTGGGCGTGCCCGTGCGCCGGCCGGCCTCGATCACCCGCTGGATGGCCGCCTCGAACTGGGCGTCGGTCGGGTCGCGTCCGTCGGCGCTGCGCATCTGGCGGCGCAGATCGTTGGGGCCGAGGAAGACGGCATCACAGCCGGCCAGTGCGTAGATGGCCTCGGCGTTTTCCACGCCCCGGGGGCTTTCGGTCTGGAGCACCACCAGGATTTCGTCGTTGGCCCGTTCGTAATACTCCCCCGCGCCGGCGGCGAAATTCAGCGCGTGCATCCCGCCGCCCACGCTGCGCACACCCTGGGGCGGATAGCGGGCCGCGTCGATGGCGGTCCGGGCCTGCTCGGGCGTGTTGACCATGGGCACCACGATGCCGAACGCGCCGCCGTCCAAGGCCCGCTTGATGCACCACGTGCTCCCCTCGGGCACGCGCACCAGCGGCACACACCCTGCATCGGCCACCGCCGCACAGATCACCGACGCATCCGACCAGCTAAACGGCCCGTGTTCCATGTCGAGCGTGAGCCAATCGAACCCTGCGCGGGCCAGCAGTCGCGTGGCGTGCAGGTTGCCCAGCGAGAGCCAGGTGCCGAAACTGGGCTCGCCGCGGCGGAGCTTTTGCTTGACGTAGTTGGTTTTCATGGCCGGTTCCTCGGGGCGGATTGCTCCATGGCCTCATGGTCGGCTTGCCGGCCGGCTTCACTTGTCGGCCGCGGGGCCGAACAGCGCGCCGAGCAGATCGTCCTGCGGATAGGGGTGGCCGCGGTGCTGGACAAAGCCCTCGGCCGCGTCGCTGCCGGCTTCCTCGCCGCGTTTGCGCGCCAGGCGCCGCATGGAATCCAGGTATTCGTCGGTGCCGTGATGGGCCCGCAGCCACTCGCGCTGGCTGGCGTGGCAGGCCAGCATCTCGGTCTTCTTTGCCAGTTGTGCGCTGATATCCACGCGCGTGGTGGGCTCGACCGGGCGGCCCAGCGGATCGAGCCCTTCGACCGGATCGCAATAGTATAAGTAAGGCACGCGCGAGCCGGGCACGAGCGGCAGCGGCGAGGCATTGGGCGCCGCATAGAGAAAACTCGCCGCCCGCGCCAAAAGCGACGCCAGCTCGTGGTCCATCATGTAGTCGCGCGGCGCATGGGCGAAGACCACCCCCGGCGCCACGCGCCGCATCAGGTCGGTCACCTTGCGCAGCGTGGGCTTGTCGTAAACCACGAACCCGTCGCGCTCGTCCAGGCAGTGATACTCGGCGCCGATCAGCCCGGCGGAGTGGCGGGCCTCTTCGGTGCGTCGCGCCCCGATGGCCCAGCGTGTCTGGCTCGTGGTGCCGCAATCGCCGGGCGTGAGGCTGGCGATGTGGATTTCGAAGCCGCCCTCGGCCAGCCGGATCAACGTGCCCGCGCAGAGAAACTCGGCGTCGTCCGGATGGGCCAGCAGCGTGAGCACCACGCGTCGCAGGGGGTCTTGCGCAGGTGCGGCCATGGTTCGCTGCTCCAGTTGCGGTAGCACTTCAGCCGTATGAAGTCGCCCGGCCACGACGAAGCGTGGCCCTCCAAACCATGCGCCCCATCACACCTCCTCAGGAGGGACGCGCTCTGTGGCGTCCGCCGCGTTGCGCCTGGAGGGACGCGCTCTGTGGCGTCCGCCGCATTGCGCCTGGAGGGACGCGCTCTGTGGCGTCCGCCGCATGCAGCGATCGGCAGGCGTGCCGGCTCACTCGCCGCGCAGGCGGGCGCTCATGTGCCGCTTGTAGGCCTCCACGCAGGGCTGGCCGAACGGGTTGATCTCGATCAAGC
>CAYXPN010000197.1:8389-10968 GCA_964467075.1 uncultured Planctomycetaceae bacterium | reverse complement strand
ACCTATCCTGTTCATCCTGTCATCCCGTCAGCCACCTATCCTGGTCATCCTGTCATCCTGTCATGTCCGTGATCCTGTCATCGTGTCACCATGAAACCATCAGCCATGCCAATCATCGAACGAATCGACCACGTCAATCTGGTTGTGGAAAACCTGGAGGCGATGATCGCCTTCTACCGCGATGTGTTGGGGCTGCGCCTCTCGAAACGCGCGACCATCCGCGGGCCGTGGATCGACGCGGTCACCGGACTCGAAGGCGTGGAAGCGGACGTGGCCTTCCTCGAGGCCGACGGCGGGAGCGGCCTGGAGCTGATCTGCTACCGCCGCCCGCGCGGCCCGCGGCCGGAGGGGCTCGGCCAGCCGAACACCCGCGGATTGCGGCACATTGCCTTTCGGGTGGGCGATCTGGCCGGCCTGGTCGCGTCGCTGCGTGCGGCGGGCACGGCGCTTCGGAGCCCGGTCCAGGAGGTGCCTGCCGGGCAGGTCGATTTCGCGGGCCAGCGCAAGTGGCTGGCCTACCTGCTCGATCCGGAGGGCAACCTGTTGGAGCTGTGTGCCTTCGGCCGAGAGTGAGCCAGCCCGCGGCCCAGCCAGCCATTTAGCAGGTAGCTGATCGTGACTCGGCCGCGGCCTTGGCGTGATCGAGCCGGCCGATGGCCAAACGTTCACGGTCCCCTCCCCTGCGGGGGAGGAAAAAGGGGTCGCACGGCGATTCAGGCCCGGCGCGGGGGGACTCTGGAAAGCGGCAGCGAAATCCGCTAAAATCCAGGGGATGGGCAAGACGGGCCAGGAAATGGGCGGGGTGCGCCTGTTCGGGCTGCCCCACGTCTAAACCTCTCGTCGCGGAACGTTTCAGGAGCCGCAAACATGGCCGATCGTATCTTGCACAACCGGGGAGCCAGGCCGGGGAGGCCGGGCTTCACCTTGGTGGAATTGCTGGTGGTCATCGCGATCATCGGCATCCTGGCGATGCTGTTGCTCTCGGGCGTGCAGCGGGGCCGGGAGTGGGCCCGGCGCACCCAGTGCCTGAGCAATCTGCACCAGTTCGGCATTGCGTTGGAGCACCACCACGAGGCCTACGGCAGCTTTCCGCCGGGCGTGCCGAGCTGCACCGAGCGGAACTGGATCACCGGCGGCACCCAGGTGGGCGCCTACTGCCAGGGGCCCAACTGGGCCTGCAATCTGCTGGCCGAGCTGGGTGAGGAACAGTTGTTCCAGTACGTGCAGGACGCCGTGGAACACCAGTGGAACGCCGCGGACGATACCGAGCACGAGGCGGGCTACGTGGGGCGCACCACGCCGCGGATCTTCATCTGCCCCAGCGCCGACCGCATGACTGCGGCCGAGCGCATCAAGACCTACGCCCACGAACGCATCTCCAAGGGCAATTACGCGGCCTGCTGGGGCTCGGACGACTATATGTCGTTCGAGGATACGCGCGAGGCCGGCGTGTTCGGCGTGGTGATGGTCCGCGGCTGGGAGAAAGCGGTGCAGCAGGAAAACCATTCCACGATCAAGGGCCTCTGGAAGATGGGCCTCGGACAGGGCACGCGTAAGGTCGAAGTGCGCGACGGGCTCTCCACCACGATCGCCCTGAGCGAGGTGCTGGGCTACAACAGCCACCGGGACTGTCGCGGGGGCTGGGTGCTCAATGCCATGGGCTCGTCGAACTTCACCGGCCGGACCGCCCCGAACTCGTACGAATCCGATGTGATCCCCATGTGTGAGTCGAACATCCCCGAAGACAATCCCTTGCACTGTGAGGAAAACCGCCAGGACGGCAAGTGCTGGGCGGCCGCACGCAGCCGACACGCCCAGGGCGTGCAAGTGTTGTTTGCCGATAGCGCGGCACGCTTCATCGCCGAGGACATCGATCTGAGCATCTGGCGGGCCCTGTGTACGCGCTACGGCCGCGAAAACGTGCAGGTCCCCGAGTAGTGCCGCCCCGCGGCGCCGTACGTTCTTGGCACAATTGGTCCTTGGGGGAGAAAGGAGCCGCCATGATGCAACACGCATCGCCCTGGCGCGTCTGGAAGCTGGTGGTCGGACTGCTGGTCGCGGCCGGCCTGGGAGGAATCACCGGTTGCGGGGCCCCGGAGACCGGCGAATCGACTGAGGGAGACCAGGTCTCTGCGCTGGTCTCAGAGGTCAGCGATGCCGCGGGCACGGCTGAGGGCTTCCAGGCCCTGTTCGCCCAAGGGTCCGCCCCGCCCGAAGAAAAACGGCCCGATTACAACAAGCTGATGTTCACCGCCACGGACGTCAGCATCTCCGGCGATACGGCCGAGGCCGCTGTGCGCGTGGAAGATTTCAGCAACAACGTTAAGGGCGAAGTCACCTGGAAGGCCAAGCGCCAGGGCCAGGGCTGGGTGTTGACCGACGCGCCCTTGCCGTAGGACGACCCGCTGCAACGGCCCGACCGTGCTTCTTCGCGATTTCACACGCGGCGAGCCGGGTACGTCAGTGCCCGGTTCACGCCGCAGCTTGTAGGGTGGGTCGAGCGAAGCGAAGACCCACCGGTTTCGGCCTTCGGCGTTCCGCTCTCGGCGTTCGTTCCTGGTGGGTCTGCGCCTTCGGCT
>CAYXPN010000197.1:2457-8289 GCA_964467075.1 uncultured Planctomycetaceae bacterium | reverse complement strand
GTTCCTGGTGGGTCTGCGCCTTCGGCTTGACCCACCCTACGCGCTTGCCGAGTTCCTTCGATCCTGGCTCCCGTGGGGATAAACCCCGCGGCTCGCCCCTTCCTCCGTTGCGCAGCGACCGTGCCGCGCTATTGCTCCCCCTCGGGCCCAGGCTTCTCTGCGCCGCCCTCCTCGGGCAGGGCGGGGGTTACCGAAAACGCCGTGCCCGCCTGATACTTCTCGATCCGGTTGAGCAGGTCGATCCGCTGCGCATGGTCCGGCTCCAGATCGAGCACCATGCGCCACTGGGCCACGGCCTCGTCGAACTTCCGGGCCTCCTCATAGGCATTGCCCAGCTTCAGGTGCAGCGAGGTGGTCTGCGGGCTCTCGCCCACGGCCTTGACCAGGTACTCGATATACCGCTCCAGGTCGCCCTGCTGGTTGTACTGGTCGGCCACGGCCAGATAGGCGTCGACCAGGGTGGCCTCGTAGGCCCCGGGGTCCAGCTCGATGGCATTCTGCAACAGCTCCAGGTAGCGGTCGTAGCGCCCGGTGCCGAAGGCGGCTTCGGCATAGTAGTAGAAGAACAATGCCTGATCCTCTTCGACCTCCGGCTGGATCTTGGTGAACATCTCGTAGGCCTGCGCATAGCGCCGGGCATTCAGGTAGATGGTGGCCTCCAGCACCTTGATGTCGGGGGCTTGTTCCAGGCCGTCGTCCACGGCGCGGGCCAGTTGATAGATTGCGGAGGCCGGCGGCGCACAGCGGAAGACGTCCTTGCGCCCGGGCACGGGCTCGATCAAGTACCAGTTGTCGCTGATGGTTCCCGGGCGGCCCGATTTGATCTCTTGCACCGAGATGCTGCCGAAGTAGTTTCTCAAGTTGAAATAGGCGGTGGCCAGCTTGTAGCGCAGCACGGGGCTGTCCAGCCCCAGGCGCAAGGCCGCCTGGTAGGTTTCGGCTGCGCGGGCGAAGGCGTTGTTGCCCAGGTAGATATTGCCGAGCTGATAGTGGTCGGTGGCGCTTTGGGGGTTGAGCTTGATGGCTTCTTCGTAGTGTTTGCGTGCCTTGTCGTACTGGTCCAACTGGTAGTAGGCCTCGGCCAGCATGTGATAAGTGGGGTAGTCGTGGCGATACTTCAACAGCGGCTCGAGCACGCGCACCACGTCCTTCCACTTCTTTTGCGCCGAGTAGATTTCGGCCAGCGTCTGTCCGGCTTCGACGTGGTCGGGCGTGGACTTGAGAATCTCTTCCAGGTGCTTGGCCGCCTGGTCCGGCCGGCCGGCATAGCGGCAGGCGCGGGCCAGATGGAGCCGATAACTGGTCTTCGAGGGGTCGCCGGCCACGGCCTTGGTCAAAAGCTTGATGGCCTCCTCATACTGGCCCTTGAACAAGGCGTCGCGTCCCTGCTCGAAGAGTTCTTCGGCCTTCTCGGCCGCGGCGTTGCCGTTGGCCGGGTCGGCCGGGGCGTCCGCTGGTTCTGCTGCTTCTGCCGGCTCTGCGGCCGTGTCACCCGGTTCAGGGGCATCTGCTGTGTCCGCTGATTCAGCCGCCGCGTCGGCCGGTTCAGCCGCTGCGGCCGCAGTTGCAGGCGCTGCTGTATCCGCAGGCGTGACCGCGGCCGCGTCCGCGGCGAGCGGGGCCGGCGGCGCTGCCGGCTCGGCCGCTTGGGCGCCGCCACCCAATAGAAAAGCGAGACAAACCAGGCCGCCGAGAGTTGTACGAAGCACTGTGGTCCGCATGATCGGGTCTCCTTGAGGGTCACTGGGTTTGATTCTTGTTGCTTGCACGTTGCGAGCATGGGTTCGTGCGGGACAATGTATTCATTCCACAACCATCGCCACGGCCGACTTCCGGCCGAACCGGGAGCTGACGCTCCCGGCTCGCCACCCGCCACACCGGCGGCGTAAGCCGCCGGTTTACCCGGCACCGGGATCGACGCCATTGGCGCTTCCGGCCGAACCGGGGGCTGAGGCTCCCGGCTCGCCACGCGCCGCTCAGAGCCGATAGGTCTTGATCCAGTTGATCTGGTCCCTGGCCTTTTGCACCAGCGGTCCCTCGGGGAAGTTGTTGATGTAGTTCGTATAGGCATCCATGGCCTGGACCCACTGGCCCAGGTGTTCGTGGTTCTCGGCGATGGCAAACTGGGCATCGCCCGCCTTGGGGCTGCGCCGGTAGTTGCGCAGGAACGACTCATAGGCGCTGACGGCCTCGGTGTGCTTGCCCTGGCGTTCGTAGGTTTGGGCGATGCGCCAACTGGCGTCCTCGGCCACCGCGGTGCCGCTGAACTGGCGCACGATCTCCAGCCAGGTCTGCATGGCGGCCTCCGAGTCCTTCAGTCGCTCGTCGTAGATGGTGGCCATCTGCAACAGCGCTTCGCCGGCCTTGTCGGCCCCGGCCACGCGCGAGGCCGCGGTGTAGGCCTCCACCGCCCGGCGCAGCGCGGCGTTGATCTTGTCCTGGCGGTCGGCCAGTTGCCCGGCCGTCAGCGCCTCGACCTCCTGCTCGGCCTTCTGCACAAAGAGCCTCACGTTGGCCTCGTTGAACTGCCCCACGTTGGCCGCCCGAAATGCCTCGGCCACCTCGGCCGCCTGGCCCTTGCCCGCGGATTTCAGCCCGGCGATCCGGTCGGCCAGCACCTCCTCCTGGCGCAACCGACGCGACTGGGCCTCCTGGTAGGCCTGGCGCTGGGCCAGCTCGATGTTGCCCCGCAGCGTGGCCTCGCGCGTCATGCCCGCCAGCTTGTCGGCCTCGTCTTCGTAGCTCTTGCCCACCAGGAACAGGGCGTCGTCGGCCAGCGGGCTGCTGGGATACTGCTCGGCCATCTGGCGCAGGGCCTCGCGTGCCTTCTCGGTCTCGCCCAGGCCCAGATAGCAGTCGCCCACCTCGTACAGCGCATCGTCGGCCAGGTGGCTTTGCGGCCAGCCGGCCACGACCTTGCGGTACTCGATGATCGCCTTGACCGGGTTGCTCAACTGGTTGCGCACGATCACGGCGATCTGGTACTGGGCGTCGAAGGCCTTGCGCTGGCCCTCTTCGTCGACCAGCCCCTGGTAGCGGACCAGGTCCTTGAGCACCTCGATCCGGCGGTTGGCCTCGGCGACCTGCTGGTCCTCCGGATACGCCGCCACGTAGTCGCGATAGGCCTCCATGGCCTCGGACCAGCGGCTCAGGTTGATCCGGCATTCGGCAATCGCCCATTTCGATTGCTGCACGAACGGCCCGTCCTCGAACTCCGCGATCACCCGATCATAGGCCTTCATGGCGTCTTCCCAGGCCTGGTTGGCCTGGTGGATTTGGCCCACCATGGCCAGGGCCTCGCCGGCCTGGGGATGGCGGGGGAAACTGTCTACAAACGTCTCCAGCACGTGCAGGGCCTCGACCCACCGCTGCTGGTTCTTCAGCTCCGTGCCGATCTGGTAGATGGCGTCCTGCAGGCTGGTATCCGTCCCGCCGCGGGCGAAACACATCTCCTGGTAGGCCTGCGCCGCCTTTAAGGGCCGGCGAAGCTGCTGGTGATAGGTCTGGGCGATCTTCAGCGACGCCTGCTGGGCCAGATCGTTGAGCGGATCGAAGATCGTCAGCTCGTTCCAGACCAGGATCGCCTCCTCAAAATAGCCCCGTCCCTCCAGCTCCGTGCCGATCTGCCAGAGCATCTGCGGAATCTCCCCCAGCCGCGGATGGTCCACGTGTCGGGCCGCCACCTCGACCAGCTCGCGCGCCGCGCGCACATACTGCCCGCGGGCCAGCGTGGGGCTGAAGCGGGCCACCACACGCGCCTGGGTGAGGAAGCTGGCGGCCAGCTCCCACTGGGCCTGCTGCTGATAGCCGGTCTCTTTGGGGAAGTCCTCGATCACCCGGGCCAGCTCCGCGCGCGCGGCCTCGAACCGCTTGGAGACCTCGTCGAGCATCTCCTGGCGCGTGGCCTTGCCGCGGATGGGCTGGGCCGCCCAGGCCAGCCGGTCGCGCGCGATCTCCAGGCGTAGCTTGGGCAGCTCGGGGTCCTTTGGATTGTCTTTCAGAAACAGCCCGGCCAGGGCCGCGGCCCGCTGCCACTGGCCGATCTCGCGCCAATGGGTGACCATCACCAGAATCTCGCCGCGGGCTTGCTGGGCCGTGGCTGTGTGGGGATGGTCGCTCCGGATGGCCTGGAAGATGTCGTAAGCGGCCTGGAGGGCCTTCTCTTGTCGGGCCAGCTCTTCGTCGGAGAGCACGGGCGTGGGCAGGCCCCGCTGGTCGGTCTGCACCTGGACCGCTTGCTGGCCCTGGGCGTTGTTGGCGCTTGCCACGTAGTTATACTCAAACCGCGCGATGTCTTCGCGAAGCTGGGCCACCTGGGCCGCCTGCTGCACCTCCTGCTGGCGGATCATGGCCAGAAGCTGGCTGTCGCGCACGGCCTCGTCGCTCGGCTGGGCCAGGTCGGCTTGGGAGGCTGCCAGGTCGCCGCCGACCTCGCCCATGCCCGCCGCGCCTTCCGGGGCGGGCACGCGGGGTCTCGCCCCGGGTGCGAAGGGGTCGGCCGGCGGTTGGGCCGGCGGTGGGGTAGGTTCCGGCGCTGTCGCTGGACCGGCCGCCTCGCCCCGGCCGCCCCTGGCGCCGTACCCACCCATCCCCATGCCCATGCCGCCGATGCCGCCCAACATCGCGCCGTCCCCGGTGCCGTGGGCCAGTGCCAAGGCCGTTTCTGCCGGCTCGGTGGCCGGGCCGCGCAGCCCGCCGGCTGTCAGCTCCTGCAACACGCTGCGCGCATGGTCCGGCATTACCTGGCCGAGTTGGCAGAGGCCCCGGGCCAGTTTCAAACGCTCGGGCCGGCGCAGATCGAGTTTCGACGCCAAGAGGCCCGCATAGATGCTGTCGGCCGCCTCCCAGGCGTCGGCATTGACGTATTCCAGGGCCACAGCCATGATCTTGCCCAATGCCTGGCTGACCAGCGGGCTTTCCGGGAAGCGGGCCGCGAAACCCTGATAAGCCGCGATCGCCGCGGCAAATTCCGCACTGACCTCTGCCGGCGGCGGCTCGTCTTCCTTGCGCGCCGAGAGCGCCTCGGAGAGCAGTTTGCGCGCGTGCCGGTCCAGGGCCACCGCATGGGCCAGCGCGGCTCGTTCGACCAGGCTGGCCGCACCGGGGGTGGACTGCGCGAGCACCTTGATGTCCGCGGCGAACTGCGACAGGTCGTCGTAGATGCCCGCAGCCGCTTCGTGCGCCTGGTGCTGCTCGAAATAGCGGGCGATCCCGAGAATCCGCTCAGCGGCCTGAGGGGTGAGCAGGCTGGCGGGCCGGTCGCCGATGAACTTCTTCCACTGGTCGATCACCGCCTGGAACTCGGGCGTCAGCTCGATCTGTTCCTTGGCCCCGTACTGCTGCAAGCGGCGGGCAAGCTCGCGCTGCGCCTGCTGCTCTTTGAGCGAGATCAGGCGGAACTCGGCATATTCGTTGGCCGCCTCCACGGGCTGGTCGGCCCGCACCTGGATGGCTGCCTCGGCCACGTCGTGGTAGTCCAGATTCACATAGTCTGCCACGATCGCATCCCACACCGCGCGCACCTGGCCCAGCTCCGCGCTCTCAGGCTCCAGCCCGGCCTGGAGCTCGCACAGGCGCACCAGGGCCTGGCGCAACAGCGGGTCCAGCTCGCGGGGCACGGTCAGGCCCATGGCCGCCAGGCGCTGGTGCTGCTGGAACACCTGCTGAATCCAAAGATTCACCACCGCCAGCTCGCCCTGCAGCCGATGGGTCTCGGGCAAGGCGGGGACGAGGGCCGCGCGAAACTGCTCGGCCACGTCGCGCCTGACATCGCCTCCGACGCGGGCGGTTTTGAGCCACTCGGATAGAATGTGCTCCACGTCGGCCGTTTCC
>CAYXPN010000197.1:0-2447 GCA_964467075.1 uncultured Planctomycetaceae bacterium | reverse complement strand
CCGCCTGCCAGTGCTTGTGCTGGGTCCAAGGCTGCAAATGGGCGTTGGCCAGGGCCAGGGCCTGATCTGCGCGCGTGGCATCGCGGGCCAACAGCTTTTGGAGCGTGGCGAGCAACTCCTGCTGTGTTTCACTCAGCGCAGCATTGGCCGCGTCGGCGCCGGACTTGACATTCTCAGCGAATACGGCTCGGGCATAGGCGTCGAGCAACTGGGCATGGCGCGACATCGCATCGGGCCAAGCCGCGTGATCGACCGACAGCGCGGCATCCAGCAGGGTGCGGCTGAGTTGAACCGCAAGCTGCCGACCTTCGAGCGTGTCCAAACCGGCATAGGCCCCGCCGATGGCCTGGAAGAGCTGCACGGCCTTTTGCACGGCCCCCGGGTCGGCGTCGGCCTTGATCACCGGCAGCAGAATGGTGACCGCCCAGGCATCCGGCCCTTTGATTGCCTCGACCTTGCCGACCACCTGCACGCGGGCCGAGAGCTGCTGCACCTGGCCGGCAAGTGCGACCAACTCGCCCCAGGCCGGCTGGCCGGGAAAGTCGCGGTTGATTGTCTCATAGCCCTGGACCACGTCGGCCAGCACCCGCGGCAGCTTGCCCAACTGTGCGGCTGCCGGCAGCTTGCCGGCCGCGGCCTCAGCGGCAAGCTCGCGCGCGGCCAGCTCGGTCCGGTAGCGGGCCATGGCCCCCAACGCCCGCCGCACCAGCGGCGCGGGCCAGGGCACGCCGCGCTTCAGCTCCACGGCCTGCACCGCGGCGCGCCAGGCGCCCCGGGGCGCATAGCGGCTGTCGATGTGTTTGACGAACCGGTCGAACAGCTCGCCCAGCTCGGCGGCCCGGCCCGGCTGTGCCGCCAGGCGCGCAAGGCGCTCTTTGACCTTCTGCTCCCAGGGGCCCAATTCGGCGTCCACAGCCGGCGGTGCGCTCTGCAGACTCAGTGTATAATAGGCGTTGGTCAAGGCCTTGCGGGCCCCGGGGGCCAGGAAGTGCTCCTCCTGGGCATCGAGCCACGCGCTCAGCGCGTCGGCCCTCTCCGGCGTGACTTCCTGCTGCAATTCGAAGAGCAACACCTCGCCCCGGGCCGTGACCGCGGCCGGGCCCTCGGGCTGTTCGGCCAGCAGCTTCTGGAGGCGCTCGAGTCCGCGCACCGCGGCCTCGTCGCCGCTGCGCAGCTCGGCCTGGCCGCGCAACAGGGCCACTTGCACGGCATCGGCCTGTTCGGCGTAGAGGGTCTCAAGCTCGCCTACCACACGCAGCGCCTGCGCGCCCTGCCCGGAACGCACCAGGGCGTCGGCCTGCAAGGTCTTGATGCGCGCACGCTGGGCCGCCACCAGGGCCTGGTCGGCCAGCAGCTTGCCACACTCGTCCAGCGCCGCGGCATGCAATCCCTGGTCGAGCATCGCCTCGACGAGCGAAATGCGCAGATCGGTTTCCCGGCGCTGGGCCTGCAAGGCCTCGAGCATGCGGCGGGCAAATGGCTCTTCGGGCGCGAGCTTCAAGGTCTGCTTCCAGGCTGCCAAGGCCTCGTCCAGCTCGCCGAGCTGATAATGCGCCTTGCCCAACAGGAGAAACACCTCCGGATTGTCCACGTCCGTTTGTGCCGCCTGCTGGGCCAGGTCGCGGGCCTTGGCAAAATCGCCCGCCTCATAGGCGGCCTTGGCCTGCTGATAGGCCTGCTGGGCATCGGCCTGGGCAAAGGCCACGCCGGCGCTTAAGGCTGGGAGCACTGAGAGCACGATTACGGCCCAAGCGATCGGCCTGGCCCAAACGATCGTCATGCGTTGCATGGCCCTGATCCTCCTGGCTGGTTGGAGGCACGCGCCCGGGAGCGCCTGCCGGTTGGGATGTTGTATTGCGCCACCGTTTTTTGCGGACAGGATTACAGGATGGACGGGATTCTCTTGGACGGAATTATCTTGGACAGGATTACAGGATGGACAGGATTGTCTTGGACAGGATTACAGGATGGACGGGATTCTCTTGGACGGGATTACAGGATGGACAGGATTGTCTTGGACGGGATTACAGGATGGACAGGATTGTCTTGGACGGGATTACAGGATGGACGGGATTGTCTTGGACGGGATTACAGGATGGACGGGATTGTCTTGGACAGGATTACAGGATGGACGGGATTCTCTTGGACGGGATTATCTTGGACAGGATTACAGGATGGACAGGATTGTCTTGGACGGAATTATCTTGGACAGGATTACAGGATGGACAGGATTACAACGATGGGCAGGATTGTCTTGGACGGGATTATCATGGACAGGATTACAAGATGGGCAGGATGTCGCCATAACGATCCGATCTGCTCCGGCAACCACATCCGCTGACCCTACTCTCGGACAACCAATCCTGCCGATCCTGTCACCCTGTCAGCTTTCCACCAATCCTGCCGATCCCGTCACCCTGTCAGCTTTCCACCAATCCTGCCGATCC
>CAYXPN010000196.1:8763-11010 GCA_964467075.1 uncultured Planctomycetaceae bacterium | reverse complement strand
GGTAGTCGGGCACCAGAACGCTAAGCCCCTCGGGCCACTGGCCGTGCTCGGCCCGATAGGCGGCCAGGGCAAAGCCGATTTGGACAAGCTCGAAACGGGTTTGCGCCTCGTCTTGGGCTAGGCGTGCAGCAACAGCGGAGTCAGTGAAAAACGACAGCAGGGTATCGGCGATTTCGCTGGTGTCGTTGAGAGATACGACTTCTTCCGGATCGCCGGCCGGCCTGGCGACAAGCTCGCCACTGAGCATCTCGATAGATCGGACGCTCTGGCTGTAGTCCGGCTGCTCAAGCGCCTGTACCAATCGGTCGTATCGCGTGTTTCCCGCCTTGACCACGTCGTCCCAATCCACGATATTGCGTTGCACAGCGCTGACCAGGCCTCTCATACCCGAGGGGCGGCCGGCGCCGATGAACGACAAGAGGTCCGCTTCTCCGCGGGCCATGGCGCAGACGGCGTCCAGGAGCATGTAGCGCTCACCGACGTCGAACTTGTCGGCCATGGATGGCAACGGGTCGAGGGCCTGGGAGTCGGCCAGCATGCGTCGGGCCTCTGCCGCGGTCAGCCTGCCGTGTTCGATCAACTGGGCGTCCGCCACACAGGCATCCTGGTCGATCGTGTAGCCCGCACAAGTGGTGACAAGCCAGGCATCCTGGCCCACCAGCCGAGCCAGGCGGTGGCAGGCCAAGAGGTCGTCCCATGCGCCGGCCACGTCGCCCGCACCCAGCCGACCCATGGCGCGGGCCGTGAGCAGTCGTGTCGCCTCCCTGAGACGGTCAACGGCAGGTGGCCAGGTGTATGCCAACGTGGGGGGCATATCAGAGGCTTCCTTGTCCGGGAGCCACTGCGGTGCAAAATATCGCGGCCGGCGCGAGGCCGCCACCACCAGTCGCAACGGCTGTTCGTTCTCCTCCAGCCAGCCGGCCCACCCCGGGAGTTGCTCCTTCGACCAAGGATGCTCGCGGATCTCCTGAAAGTGCTCGTGGAACAGGAGCCATGGATCGTCTTCGTCTGCGCTTTGGTCGCGGATCGTATACTGCTCAAGCAAACGTACCCATTGGTCGTTCGTGTCACCCAAGTACTCTCCCAGCTCCGGCGGCGCCGGCATGCCCAGGGTTTTGAAGTACCACTCTCGAACCGGCGCCTCGATTTCCGCGGGGCCGAAGGCCTGCACCAGGAGCACCACCGCGTTGTTCTCCGGCGTGACGCCCTGCGAGGCCATCTGGTTGAGCGCAGCCACGTAGTCCGGATAGCCGTCCGGGCGCAGCGGGCTGGTGATGTAGGTGGTTTCTTTGGAGATGGTGACGCGCACCCCGGACTTGCCCCCCGGCCTTGCCGTGGCGAGATAGCGATAGATGCCGAGGGCCGAAAGCCCGACGATCGCGGCCAGCAGACCGATTACCCCCAGGGCTGCCACGAGCCGCAGCCGGCGTTGCCCCTTGTTCATGTCAGCTCTCCCCTTCTTTCGCGCGTCCGAAGCGGCCCCGGCCGGCAGCCGCCCACGAGGCTGCTCCACCACGAAGATACAGCGTCTATTGCCTGCGGTCGAACTGCCTGCTTGGATCACGAAAGCACGAAACGACGAAAGCACGAATTGCCGAATGACCAATGACCAAGCGCCGATGACCGATGCCGTGAATCCTGCAGGCGTTTTCGTGCTTTCGCTTTTTCGGCCTTTCGCGATGGTGGTTCAAACGGCGTGGAGCCTGGAGTGCAACGCGCCGGGCACCAAGCCGGCCGCCATCACATCCGGGCGCCCCGCCGAAAAAGTCGCGGCAGGCCCACTTCCCTCCCGCCCGGGTCAGGCTCGCGCGATTCGCCCGCCCTGTTTTTTGTGCCTCGTATACGTATATCACAGACCCGGCCGGGGACCAAGCTCGGGGCGCGGGCCAGGCCGAGCGTTGCGCGGCTCGCGGGACGGCGCACCCTGCGCACGCCCCTGCTCGGAAGGGGGTTGCCGGCGCCCGAAAACACAGCCGCGAAACGGCCGGGGCGCCAGTGCTGTGCATGGAAAACCGCTCTGCCGGCCGCTGCCCTGCACCACGCCCATCGCTCAAGCTCCGGGTGTGCCACACGACCCGGAGCAGGAGAGCCGCCCGGCCGGCTCGGGCCGGTGGATTGCGGCGGGCAAAGAGGTTACCATAGATGCGGCCGCGGGCTGGTGGCCGGTGGCAGGCGCGCCCGCAAGGAAGAGAATCACGAAAACGCGAAAGGACGAAAACACGAAAACGCGTGTCGTTTTGGGCAGAG
>CAYXPN010000196.1:0-8663 GCA_964467075.1 uncultured Planctomycetaceae bacterium | reverse complement strand
AGCTGGCCGCAAGGAAGAGGATCACGAAAACGCGAAAGGACGAAAACACGAAAACGCGTGTCGTTTTGGGCAGAGCGCGGCCGGCAGAGCAGAAGCTGCCGGATCGAGAAGCTGGCCGCAAGGAAGAGGATCACGAAAACGCGAAAGGACGAAAACACGAAAACAGGCGCAGGATTTGCGGCATTGGTCATTGGGATTTGGTCATTGCAGGATGTCGAGAGTCCAGAGTCCAGAGTCAAGAGCACGCCGCTGGCCATCCGACCTGCGACCTCGCGTCTCCGCTTTCCGCTTTTGCCCGAACCGGGAGCTGACGCTCCCGGCTCGCCAGGTGCCGATTTCAGATTTCAGATTTGCGATTTCAGATTTGTGATTGCAGAGTTCCGACCGCCGACCTCCGACTTCCGACCTGCTACCACGCCCTTACAGGGCGTGCCACCCAAGCCGACCTCCCACCGCCGACCTCCGACTTCCGACCGCCGACTGCCGACGGCCCGGGGCTTCCCTGCGGTCCAGCCCCGGCCACCCGACGCTTTCAGTGTTCCGCTTTCCGCTTTCCAACTTCGGTCCTCCATCAAACCCCTTTGCACAAGGACCCCCACCATGACCACCTCACGCAAGCGAACCTCCAGTGGCACGCGCTCCGGCATGGGCGTGGGCCGGCGACAGTTTCTGAAGTCCGCGGCCATCGCCGGCGCCGGGCTGACGATCGTGCCCAGTACGGTGCTGGCCGGCGAAGACGCGCCGAGCAACAAGCTGGGTGTGGCGCTCGTCGGCGTGGGCGGCCGCGGACGTGCCCATTTCGGCGCAGTCAGGGGCGAACGCGTCGTAGCCCTGTGCGACGTGGACGAAAACACCCTGGCCGCCGCAACCAAAGAGTTCCCCGGCGCTACGCTCTACGTCGATTGGCGCAAGTGCCTCGAACAAGGCGACATCAACGCGGTGGTCTGCAGCACCACTGACCACACCCACGCCTTCATCGCCACCTGGGCCCTGAACCGCGGCATGCACGTCTTTTGCGAGAAGCCGATCGGCATTACCGTCGAAGAAGCACGCACCGTGCGGGCCAAGTATCTTGCCAAGAGAAACAAGCTGGCCACCCAGTTGGGCACCCAGCGCCACTCCAGCCCCAACTTCGACCGCGTGCGCGAGGCGGTCCTCGACGGCGCGGTGGGCACGCTGCGGCACGTCTACGTCTGGGGCAACCGCCAAATCCGCCGCGACGGCTACCTGCCCGCGGCCGGCGATCCGCCCGACCATCTGCACTACGACCTCTGGCTCGGCCCCGCGCCCGTGCACCCTTACAACCCGGGCTACATCGGCGGGTGTCTCAAATGGAACATGTACTGGGACTTCGGCACCGGCCAGATCGGCGACATGGGCAGCCACACCATGGACCTGGCCTGGAACGGCATCGACGGCGATCTGCCCACCTCGGCCGAGGCCCACGGCGAGCCGTTCAATCCCGACGTCACGCCGGTCGATCTGACGGCCACCTGCGAGCTGCCGGCAAATGACTGGCGCGGGGCGATCAAGGTCACCTGGTATCAGGGTGCCCACAAGCCGAGCACGCTTTGCGACGGGGTGGATGTGTCGGGGATCGGCCACGGGGCCCTGTTCGAGGGCGACAAGGCCTATCTGGTGGCCGATTTCGGCAGACATGAACTCATCCCGCGCGATCCGCAGAAGGGCATGGCCCACTACACGCCGCGGCCCGAGGACCAGCGCATTTCGCCCATGGGCGGCTTCCAGGCGCAGTGGGTCAATGCCTGCAAGGGCGACCTGCAGACCTCCTGCGACTTCGACTACAGCGGCACCGCGGGCGAAGAGATGCTGCTGGGCCTGGTGGCCTATCGGGTGGGCGAGAAGATTCTCTACGACGGCGCCGCGGGCCGGGTGACCAACAACGCCGAGGCCAACGGGCTGTTGGGCAAGGAATATCGCCAGGGCTGGGTGCTCGACGGGTAGCGGGTTGTGTGAGACGGCCCCGCGTTTGTAGTGACCCGATTCATCGGGTCCTTCCGTCGCACTGCTGGACAAGCCAGCAGTGGCACCCGCTCGCGGTTGCTTGGATTGCAGGATGCGCACGGGTGGACAAGCCACCCGTGCCACCCGGCGTCGCACTGCTGGACAAGCCAGCAGTGGCACCCGGCGCAGGGAAGACCACAGAAAGGAACCGCAGGGTGACCCAACCGGTCAGCATCATGCCGTGCCTGGACATGCAGAACGGGCGCGTGGTCAAGGGCGTCCACTTTGTCGACATCCGCGACGCCGGCGATCCGGTCGAGTGTGCCCGGGCCTATTGCCGGGCCGGGGCCGATGAACTGGCGCTGCTGGACATCACGGCCACCGTGGAGGGGCGCAGCACGATGCTCGACGTGGTCCGCGGGGTGGCCGAGGTCACGACCCTGCCGTTTACCGTGGGCGGGGGAATCTCGGACCTGTCCACTGCCGCGGCCGTGCTCGAGGCCGGGGCCGACAAGATTTCCACCAGCAGCGCGGCGTTTCGCAAGCCCGAGATGATCGCCGAGATGGTGCGCGAGTTCGGGCCGGAGAAGGTGACCGTGGCCATCGACGTGGACCGCAACCCGGCCATGCCCTCCGGCTACGAGGTGTATATCGACGGCGGGCGCACCGCCACCGGCGGCGACGCGGTCGAGTGGGCCCGCAAGGTCGATTCCTACGGCGTGCCCGTGATCCTGCCCACGAGCAAGGCCGGCGACGGGGCCAAGACCGGCTACGATCTGCCGGTCATCCGGGCGATCAAAGAGGCCACCTCGGCCCGGATCGTGGCCTCGGGCGGGGCGGGCAAGCTGGAACACTTCTACGAGGCCGTGGAGGCCGGGGCCACGATCCTGCTGGCGGCCTCGGTGTTCCACTTCCAGATGCTCGGCATCCCGGAGCTGAAGCAGTATCTGCGCGAGCGGGGCGTGACGTTGCGCGGCTCGGCCTGAGAAGGTTCGTAGTGCCCCGATTCATCGGGTCTTTCCATGACCGTACAAGTACGGTCACTACGAACCGAGGACCGTACAAGTACGGTCACTACAAGCCGCTGGTAGTGACCCGATTCATCGGGTCCTTCCATGACCGTACAAGCACGGTCACTACGAGCCGCTGGTAGTGACCCGATTCATCGGGTCCTTGCGTCGCACTGCTGGACAAGCCCGTAGTGGCACCCGCCGCGCTCCGCTGGTCCTGTCAGCCGACGGGTGTGGAGAAGCCGCCCCCATCGACGGTGCCAGCCAGAGGCGGTGCGGGGGCGGGTGCCGCGGGGCGGTCGGGTTCTGACGGCGGTGTCACAGGCCCGGGCGCTCGCTCGCGATCGAAGTCCACTTCGACATCGTCGTAGGGATTGCGACGCACGAAGCCGATTCGCTTCAAGCGCTCGTACATGAGCTTCTGGCCGTAGACGACCACCGTGTCCAAGTCGTTCGGCGCGAAGCAGATGGCCTCCGTCTTCGGGTCCTCCCTCAGCTCGTCCAACTGGCTGCGATGGACCGCGAATGTCTCTTCGGCGGTTGCGCCGGGAACGCTGCGCAGCAGGAAGGGGGCTTCGCGTTCCTTTCGTGGTATGGAGAGATTGCCGGTCTCCACATAGGTCAGGTCGTCGGTGATCGAGAAGAAGGCGATGCACTTGTGAATCTGGAGGAACGACGCCTTGAACCAGGCGATCTCGCCAAAGACCGTGCCGTCCTTGTGCACGAAGAACCGGCCGAAATGCTCCCTGCGCTGTTTGAGCCGAAAGTCGCCGATGGGCTCGAACCCGAGCAGTTGAAGCTCGGCTGTGTTCTGCTCGAACCACCGCAGCACAGCCGCGGGCAACTGCCCCGCGGAAACGGCCTGGAACTGCACGATTTCGGTGGCGCGCTCCAAGCGCTCGCGCGCCCAGATGATCACCAGGGCGAACACGGGCACCAGAAAAGCGAACGCGGAAATGGCGAACGGCGCGATGAAGGTCAGCATCACGAGCGGCATGCCGACCAGCCCGCCCACGATGAACGGGAGCACCCCGATCAGCAGTGCGAGGGCATGCTTGGGGCTGATGCTCGAAAGCAGCGAATAATCCGGTTTGAGGAACCGGATGATGCCCAGCGTGGCCAGACCCGAGAGCACCAGCGCGAAAGGCACTGAAAGCCAGAGAGCGGGGATGGGTTTCAGGGTGATTGCCTTGGCAAACACGCGCCCGCCCGCGGTGGTCAGGGCCTCGTAGCGCTGCACTCCTTCGGCCGCCGGCCATTTCAAATGCCACTTGCCGTCCTGGAGCACGTGGCCGCCGCGATTGCTCGATGCCACCACCCGGCTGTCAATCTGGCAGACATGCCAGGGCGGGGCGTTGCCGTCGAGCCCCAGTTTGTCCAGGGTGAAGTGGCCGTGATCCGCGGTATCGTGCGTGACCCAAGCCAGGGCGCCGGGCACGTCGAACCAGAGCCTGCCGCCCGCGTAACCCAGCAGTTCGGGCTCGGTCGGCCGGCCCGGCACCTCCACCTGCTCCCACTGGCCGCGGTCCAGTTGGCCGGGGTCAAGTCGCCAGACTCTTTGGGCGCAAAGCCACAGGCTGCCGTCCTCGCAGGCCACCAGCTCGGGCGCGCGGAACGGCTGCTTGGCGTCCCAACGCATTTCTTTGGGAGCCGAGCGGCTTTGGATCACCTGCCAGGCGCCTTGCGACCATCGGTGAAGGACCCCGTCGTTGTCGAGCACCCAGGCCGCCCGGCTGTCGGCCGCCAGCACGTGATCCTGGGCGGAACTGGGGATGTCGCAGGTGTGCCACCCCCGGCCGTCGAAGTGCGCGAGCTTCCGGTCGAACACGGCCCAAACATGGCTGCCGACCACCACGAAATCGTGGTCCGGTGTGTCGGCCCGGGTGCCGAACGTATCGCCCCCGAAGACCTGCCAGCGGCCGTCACGGTATCGCGACAGGCTTCCCCACATACGAGTCTGGGCCCAAAGGCTGCCGTCGCTCGCCCCGGCGATCTGGCCGGGAAAACCCGGCAGGTCCGAGGAGATATCTTGGGCGCCGGCGCCGGTGCGGGCGTCCAATTGGACCAGGCGCGTCTGGCCGCGCATGAACGTCACCAACCAGAGGCTTGCCAGGCCGGTGGTCACGACGAAGAAAGCCGGCACGACAACGAGCATACACAGAGCAAGGCGCAGGCGGCTGACCGGCTTGCGCTGCCGTTTGATACGCAGTTCCATGGCGTTCCCCTCGACAAGAGAACCTTGCTGCCCGGGGCGCACAGGCCCGGGCGGCCGCGCACGCACCCGACCGAGATCGCGCGATTGCGCTCAAGCGTAGTTCGTTGCGCAGGGCTGAGAATGCAGAAACGCGGCGCAACAGCGGCGCCGTACGCTTCGCGCCACGGTTTCGAGCAGGACCCGCCGGGTTGTGTGGATCGTCCGGATGGGGCGGGCCGCGGGCCGGGACGAGAGATTCGTGTTCGGCCGGAAGCGCGTCATTCCCGCTTCATGTTGGGCCTTGAGCATGTCCCCTGCGCCTTGGGGCATCCGGGGGGCTCGAACACCCGGCCGCCAGCGCATCAGGGCGGAGCCAGCCAGACTAGCCCAGGCTCATATTTCCCAAAGCTCGCAGAATACCCAAATTTGGTGCCAGGCACGTTTTTTAGGGCGCATCATGGCTCGACCTTGGCCTCCTCGAGGGTCACGTTCTCCTGCTTGGCGTTGTGGCCCTGGTGCTGGAGAATCTCGTACAAGAGGTCTGCCTGCTGGCCGGCCTCCACCGTGGCCGTGTATTCCACGGTCCGGTAGTCGTGGTTCTTGGCCTCCAGCATGCTGCGAAAGACCACGTGGCCGGGGAAGGTGCGGCGCGCCTCCAGCTCAATCGGCTTGGCGCTGTAGTTGCGCACGCGCTGGGTGAAGATGCTGTGGTCGTCCCAGCCGGCCACCGAGCTGTTGACTTCGATCTTCAGGGCCCCGTCGTCCACGCGCCGGTAGACGCTCGTGCTGCCCACGCGCATCCAGATGTTGTCCCGCCAGACGCGCAGCTTGACCAGCTCGAAGATCACCTCCGGGTCGGGGCCCAGGTTCAATTCGATCTTGTCCCCGATGGGGATGTACTTCACCGGCTGGGCCACCAGGAAGCTCAAGCCGTCGCGCCCGTTGTCGCGGAACACGCGCACCACGCCGTCCGGCAGCGGCGTGGTGCCCAGCTTGGACTCCACGTCGTTGGTCAAGAGATACATGCGCACCAACTGGTCGCCGTACTCGGGCACGCGGTAGCGGTACTGGATCTTAAAGGGCACCTGCTCGGCCTCCAGGCTGCGCATGCGCTTGGACCAGCCGTTGGGGATGGTCTCGGTGCCCTCGATGGTGTAGATGAAGTACTCGCTCAGGCCCTCCTTGATGATCTCTTTGGGGCGTGCCGGAGCGGCCGGCTCCTCGGCGGGCATTGCCGCCTCCGGGGCTTCCGCCGTGCGCACGGCCCGGGCCATGGCCTCCCTGCGAAATCGGTCCCGGGCGCCTTTCTCCAGTTCGGCCACCTGCGACATGGGGATCTTGGCAAGCTGGGCGATCTTCTCCACCAGGTTGACCCGGCCCACGACCAGGCGCACCTGGGCGTTCTCATAGTCCTCGCCCGAGTTGTTGGAGACGCGCACGAAGTTCTCCAGCTTCAAGTGCGTCTCCTCGGGGTCGGCAATGCACACGTAGTCCGCGGACCAACTGATGCCGCTGGTAAAGTAGGTGATCTCCACCACGGCCTCGCCGTCCAGCTCGCTCTGCACGTTCCAGTAGAGCATCTGCGGCTTGTCGTGCGGGAACGTGGTGTCGAGCACCTCCAGCTTGTCCGGGTGGGTCACGAAGCGCAGCTCCACGCTGGTGGGGTCGATGAGCGTATTGGCCCAACTGAACTGCAAGGGATTCACCCCGGGCTTGAAGCTCACCTTGCGCGTCTCGCGCACCAGGGTCAGGTCCTCGGAGTTGTAGATGGTAAGCTGCACGGTGTCGCGCTGGGGCACCGTGGAGAGGTCTACGTTCTTGGCCTGGACACCGGCGGCAGCCACCGCCAGGATCACCAGCGCCAGGAACGGTCGTGTGAGCGTGTTTTCCATGGCGATCACCTCCAAAGGCAGGAGCCGGGCAGTTCGGCCGCACCGCACAGCAGGGCGGCCGCGCCCGGGCGGTGGTTACCACTCGTTCTTGAAGATCACGTGGAGCCGGAGCACGATCTTGGTGGCCTTGGCGTCGGCCCCGCGGGCGGGCAGATCGGCGTGGAAGACCACCTTCTCAAAGGTGCTCTCCTCCTCGTCCGGCGGGCCCTCGAAGGTCGTCTGGTCGCCCAGCTCCCACTCCACGTCGCGCCCCGTCTCGCCGCCCACCTCGGCCCTCAGGCGCCGCAGGTTCTCGGACACGTCCAGCGTGACCGCCCGGTCCTTGAAGTTCTCGATCTCGTACTTCAGGACCACTTCGCGGTTGTAGAGGTTGCCGGCGATCCGCTTGACCTCGTTGCGGTCGATGGTCCGGCGCACGACCACGTCCTGGGCCACGCCGGTGTAGAGGCGCATCTCGTCGTCCAGCGGGGTAAACCGGCCCCAGTCCTCGCCGATAAACGCGGTCGTGCCGCGCCCGTCGTCCTGGAAGATGCGCACCTTGCCGAACGGCAGCGGCGCCACGCCCAGATGGTGCTCCTGGTCGTTCTTGATCACGTAGTGCATGGGCACCAGGAGCTTGTTCTGCGGCTGATCCAGGTAGCCGAACTCCACCGGGTCGCAGGTGTAGGTCTTGCGCACGGGCACCTGCTCGGCCTTCTCCATCAGGATTTCCATGGTCTCATTGAGCCCGATGGGCTTGAGGAACCGGGGCCCGAACCCCGCCCAGAGACCCGTGGAGCCGAACTCCTCGTTGGCGAAGTTCTGGATGCGGATGTATTGGCGCAGGGTCAAGGTGCTCTCGTCGTGGGCGGCCACGGCCCGGTAGTTGAAGCTCTTGCTGAGATTGCCCAGGATGTAGCTGATCCGCACGCGTGCCGAGCCGGAGCCGCTGGAGGCCACCTGCCAGACCAGGGCGTTCTCGTTGGGCGGATAGCTGACCGAGAGGACCTTCACGTCCAGCGGCTCGGCAGGCTCAGCCGCCTCTCCCTCGGCGGCCTCTCCCTCGGTCGCGGCGCCGCGCGGAATCACCCGAAAGAGGATCGTGTTCGGGTCGATCTGGGTGTTGGCCCAGGAGAAGTCCACCTGGTTCACGCCCCGGACCAGCGGAACGATCCGCTCCTCCTCGACCAGCGTGGCGTTGGGGTTGTCCAACTGGATCTCGACCCGCTGCCGCACCGGCAGCGTGATCAGCTTGATCCTTGCCAGGGCCTCGGGCGGACAGAGGCCGACTGCGACCGCGGCAACCAGACACGTCATCAGCAGTTTTCGTCGCATCGCAAGGCTCCTTTGAAGTCTTCGGCCGTCACGGACTAAGCGGGAGTAAGTAATGTCTGCGCAGTGGCTTGGTGGCTTGGAAAAGGTGACGGGCACCATTTGCCTTTGGGCGGCCCGCGACCAGCCTTCGGCCGGTGCCCGGCTTCGCGCAAATGGTGCCTGCCACCTTTTTCTTCCCTGGCGGTGGGTCTCGCTAACGCTCGACCCACCCTACAAGTCAGGCGGTGGGTCTCGCTAAGAACTTGTAAGAGTATTACTTCCCGGGGCTTCGCTTCGCTCCAGCCCCGG
>CAYXPN010000195.1:2500-11052 GCA_964467075.1 uncultured Planctomycetaceae bacterium | reverse complement strand
TTGTTTCCGCAATTGCGGGGAAAAGGTGACAGGCACCATTTGTGCGAAGCACCCTTCGGGCCGTTCCGGCAAATGGTGCCTGTCACCTTTTTCTTTCAGCCCCGACCGTGCAATCTTTGCCGATCTCCGCTCTGGTCCGGGGCGGCTGGCGAACAGTTCCAGGCGGCCCGCGTCGGCCCTATTCTTCGCTGGCGGCCGTGCGTATCGGCATGTTGGCGCGAGGATTCTTGCCTCCAGGAGCATGCCACCCGAATGGGCGGTAAGGCATGACATCGGGCTGATTCACTGCCCTGCTGGATTTCTGCGTCCGCCAAGTTGCCGCAAGTTTGCGGATTGCGTAGAATTGATTCAAACAAACGTTTGCTTCAATCGCCCGTTTGCCAGGAAGCCGTCAATGGCACACTCAGCCGACGACACTCGCCACCGGTTGCTCGAGGCCGCGGGCGAGGTGTTCGCGCGCAAGGGATACCAGGCGGCCACGGTGCGCGAGATATGCGCCCGGGCGGGCACCAACCTGGCCGCGGTCAACTATCACTTCGGCGACAAGGAGGCGCTCTACGTGGAGGCGGTGCGCCATGCCCATTTCGGCGACGACGAGCCGCTGCCCAGCTTTCCTCCCGGCACCCCGCCCGAACAGAAGCTGCGCGAGCACATTCGCCAGATGTTCGTGCGCCTGCTCGGTCGCCGGCGTCCGGCCTGGCATGCCCAACTGATGGCCCGGGAGATGGCCGAACCGACCCGGGCCTGCGCGGCCATGGTGGCCGAGCGTGTACGGGCCAGACAGCAGGCCCTGGATGAGGTGCTCTGCGAGCTGTTGCCGCCGGGCACTTCGGCCGTGGATCGCCACCTGATCGGTTTCAGCATCATCGGCCAGTGCCTGCACTTCAAAATCCACCAGCCGATTGCCGTACACCTGGTGGGCGCCGAGGAGCTGGCCATGTACGACATCCCGCGCCTGACCGACCACGTGACCCGGTTCACGCTGGCAGCCCTGGGTCGTGCCGAGCCGCTGGGCGCAGAGCACGCGGGCAGCAAAGAGGCCACTTGAGCCCGTGGTGCGCGGTGTGCCGCTGCTGCGCCGGAAGCGGTGCCTCACGGGCGCGTGCGTGCAAGCACGCATCCTACGGACTGTTTGCCGGGAGGGCGAGGCTCCCGCCGAGCCGGGAGCATGGGGCGAAAGCACGACTCGCCAGGAGGCTCGCCCTCCCAGAGGCGCCGAGTCGAGAAGAAAACGGCAAGCCGCATTTCGAGACATTGCACCGTGGCAAGCAGACGAGCAGAAGGGTAATGGACGTGGCGGACGAGAGCGTTGCCCATTCCGAAACAGCCCAAGCAGCCCGAACAGCCCAGGCACGCGAAGCCGGCTCCGAGGTCGACGGGCCTGCAATCCTCGCCCGGTCGGCCCGGCCGAAAAGCGGCACGAGCTGGGGCTACTGGCTGAAGCGCAACGTGAATCGCCTGGTGGGGCTGCTGGCGATCACCGCCTTTGCCGTGGCGGTGGCCGTGGCTGTCTCCGCGGGTGGTCGGGGCGAGCGCGACGAGCCGGGAGAGCTGGCCGAGGCGGATGCGGCGCCGGCTGCCCCGGTGGCCGTGATTCGCGTCGAGAAGGAATCCGTGGAAATCATCGACAGCTATCCCGGCCTGATCGAGCCCCGCGAGCGATTCTCGCTGGGCTTCGAGATTCCGGGCAGGCTGGTGGAATTCGGCCGCAACGAGCTGGGCAAGGATTTGGACGAAGGCGATCGGGTAAAGGCCGGGCAATTGCTCGCCCGGCTCGATGACCGCAACTATCAATACCAGCTCGCCGAGGCCCAGGCCGCGGTCCGGCAAGCCAGCGCCCAACTGCTCGACGCCAAGGCGCGGCTGGAAGACGCCCAGTCGGACTTGGGACGCGCGGACCAACTGCGGCGTGCCGGCGGGCGCGCAATTACCGAGTCCGAGTACCAGGATTTCGTGACCAAGGTATCCGTGGCTCAGGCCCAGGTGGATACGGCCGAAGCCCAGGCGGCCATTGCCGCGGCCCGCGTGCAAACGGCCACCAAGGCGCTGGAGGATGCGCGCCTGGTCTCGCCCGTCGACGGAGTGGTCTCGGCCCGGCTGCTGAACCTGCTCGAGTCGGTCAGCCCGCACCAGCCGGTCTTCGAAATCCTGGAGGTAGAGGAGGTGCTGCTGGTCCTGGGAGTGCCGGAGGCCTATGAGGCGGCGATCCGGCCGGGCCAGTCGGTACACGTGGAGCTGCTTGCCCGCGACCAGTTCGGTCGCCCCCGGCCGAGCTACCAGGGCACGGTATTTCGCGTGGGCCAGTCCGCGGACCAGACGACCGGGTTGTTCAAAGTGGAGGTGCTGGTGTCCAATCCGACCGGCGAACTGAAGCCGGGGCTGATTGCCCGGGCAGGAATCGTGGTGGACGAGATCGCAGGATTTCGCATTCCCATCGGGGCGGCGATTTTCCGCGACAGCGAGACGTATTTGTTCGCCGCGGGCAAGGATGGCCGGGCGCACCGGGTGGCCCTGGAAGACTGGATCGAGCAAGGCCGGGAGCTGATCCTCCAGGAATTGCCGGCCGAGCATCGCACGATCGTCGTGCGCGGCCAGCACCGGTTGATCGAGGGGCGCAAGGTGCGGATCGTGGAATTGGAGGGCGTGCCGCTGGAGCAGGCCGAGCGAGACTTGCTGTTGCGCGACTCGCCTTGATGGCCGGGAGGGCGAGGCTCGGCGCCGGGAGGGCGAGGCCCCCGGCGAGCCGGGGAGCCAGTTTCCGCTTTCGGCTTTCCGCTTTCCGCTTTTGGTTTGAACCGGGAGCTTACGCTCCCGGCTCGCCACGGGCCGGTTTGCAATTTCAGATCTGCGATTTCAGATTTCCGACTTCCGAGCTCCGACAGACGCAGTCGCCTGCGGCTTACCGTTAAACGGCCAGCCGACTTCCGACTTTGGTTGCGGCCGCAAGGCCGCACGAGGCCATGTACATCAGTCATCGGGCGATCGATCGGCCGCGCGTGGTGCTCGTGGGAGTGCTGATGGTCATGCTGCTGGCCGGGCTGGCCGCCCTGCTGATCCCGGTGCAGCGCACGCCCGCGATCAACACCGCGGTGGTGCTGGTCACCATTCCTTATCCGGGCGCGCAGCCGACGGAAGTGGAAGACGAGGTCACCCGGCGCATCGAAGACTCGCTGTCGCGTCTGAAGGACGTGGACAAGATGCTCTCGCTCAGTCTGCGCGGCTCGAGCGTGATCAACATCATTTTCGAAGACGGTGTGCCCGCGGAGCAGGCCGAGGCGGATGTGAAACAACTGGTCGATGAGGTGCGCGGCCAGTTACCCGCGGGCCGCGAGGTGGAACCGATCATCACCAGCATCGACTTCGAGAGCTCGCCGCTGATGCTGGTCAGTCTGAGCGGCCCGCCGGGGTTCGACGAGCGGGCCTTGCGCCAGGTGGCCGAGGACGTGCAGGACGAGCTGGAGGCGATCTCCGGCGTGGCCAACACGCAGCTTTTCGGCGGCCGGGAACGGGAAATCCACGTGGACGTGAACCCGGACTTGACGGCCGCCTACGAGCTTTCGCTGGACGACATCCTCCGCGCGGTGGGCGATTTCCACAGCGCGCGCCCCGGCGGCTCGCTCGATACCGGCCAGTTCGACTACCATGTGCGCAGCGAGACCAAGTTCCGCAACGTGGACGACATCCGCCAGGTGGTCGTAGCCGAACGGGAGGGCCGCCTGATCCGCCTGGACGATCTGGCGCGCGTCCACGACACCTTCCGGCGCCTGAAGAACACTGCGGAGCTGGACGGCCGCCAGACGGCCACGATCATCGTCAACAAGGAAGCCGACATCAACACGCTGGGCACGGCCCGGGCCGTGAAGCGCCGGGTGCGCGAGCTGGCCGAGCAATATCCCCACATCCGCTTCGCCACCAGCCGCGACATCTCCCAGGACATCGGCGTGATGTTCTCGGTGCTGGGCTCCAGTGCGGTGTTCGGGGCCATGCTGGTGCTGGTCATCCTGGCGTGGACCATGGGCCTGCGCATCTCGATCCTGGTGCTCATGGCCATCCCGTTCAGCACGGCCGTGGGGCTGATCTTCCTGTTCGCCGGCGGGATCGCCATCTCCAACCTGGTGATCTTCTCGTTCATCCTGGTGTTGGGCATGGTCGTCGACGGCGCGATCATCGTGGCCGAAAACATCCACCGCCACCTCGAACGCGGCGAAGACCCCGTCACCGCGGCCAAGACCGGCATCGACGAGGTGGGCATCCCCGTGATCGCCGCGGATCTGACCACGATCTCCGCCTTCCTGCCCATGCTGCTCGTACCGGGGATCATGGGCGATTTTCTCGGCGTGATGCCCAAGGTGGTCAGCGTGGCGCTGGCCGGCTCGTTGGTGGTCGACCACCTGCTGATTCCCGTGGTGGCGGCCTACTGGTATGGGCGGCGCACGGCGGGCGCAGTCAGCCCCGCGCCCATGGCCGCGCCGGCCGCGGTCGGCTCGCTGGCCCGCAACCCCGCCAGCCGCATCCGGCCCCACCACGGCCCGCTGACGCGCGCCTATGCGATCGTGCTCCGCTGGGCCCTGGGCAACCGCTGGGTGGTGATGGTCTGCTGTGTGCTGGCCGTGCTCTGGGCAGGGGCCATGATGCCGCTCGTTGGGTTTTCGTTCTTCCCGCGCAGCGACCGGGGCCAGTTTGAGGTCAGCTACGAGCTGCCGCTGGGCTACAGCATCCACGAAACCCTGCGCGCTTCGCGCGTGATCACCGAGCCGCTCTCCGAGCTGCAAGAGCGCGGCGACGTGGTCCACTTCGTCAACGCGGTGGGCTCCTCGGCCGGACTGGCCGCCCGGCTCGATACCGATCCGGCCACCGGTCCCGAGTTCGGCAAGGTGATCGTCGAGCTCGCCCCGCCCACCCAGCGCTCGCGCCACCAGGACGAGATCATGGCCGAGTTGCGCCAGATGATCCGCCCCTGGCCGGGCATGACCTACAAGATCGAAGAGGCCAAAGAAGGGCCCCCCGGCGGGGCCGACGTGGCCGTGCGACTGACCGGCAAAGACCTCGACCGGCTCGGGCAGGTGGGCCAGCAGATCGCCGCACGCCTGGACGGACTGCCCGGCACACGCGAGGTCGGCTCCGACTACCGGCCGGATAACCCGGAACTGATCGTCGAACCCATGCCCGAAATCATCGGCCTGCTGGGCATGACCGAGGCCCAGGTCGCCCGCGCCGTGCAGACCGCCATCCTGGGCGACTCGACCATCCAGTTGAGTCTCGACGACGACTACGTGACCCTGCGCATCCAGGCCGCGCCGGAGTACCAGGGCTCGAAGGACGATCTGACGCGCTTGATGCTCACCAGTGCCGCGGGTCGCAAGGCCACCATCGGCGAGCTGGCCGAAACGCGGCGCAGCACCGGGCTGTATGCGGTGAACCGCTATGAGCGCCGGCGGGCGGTCACCGTGCGCTGCGATGTGAAGGACGAAGAGGGCGTATTGCCCGACGACATCTTCCGCCGCCTGCGGCGCGAGGTGTTGCCGGAGCTGGGTCTCCAGCCGGCGGGCGACGGCGCCGGGTGGTTTTCGGGCACGGTCAAAGCTGCGCGCAGCCTGCCGCTGGTTGGTCGCGTGCTGCCGCCCGCGGAAGAGCGGGCCATGGAATTCGTGGGCACCCCGGCCACGCCCTCCGAAGGACTGCGCGCCACCTTCACCGGAGAGAACGAGGAGCGCGACGAGAATTTCGGCTATCTGAAAAGCGTGATGCTGGTCGGGGTGATGCTCATCTCGGCGATCCTGGTGATCCAGTTCAACAGCTTCCGCCAGGCGCTGGTGGTGCTGTTGACCGTGCCGCTGAGTCTGGTGGGCGTGGTCTTCGGCATGTTGGTTTGCGGCGATCCGTTCAGCCTGGCCTCGTTCATCGGGCTGGTGGCCCTGGCCGGCATCGTGGTCAACGACGCGATTGTGCTGGTGGATTTTGCCAACCAGGCCCGGCGCCGCGGCATGCGCGTGCGCCACGCCCTGATCGAAGCCGGCATCAACCGCCTGCGCCCGGTGATGCTCACCACCGTGACCACCATCGGCGGGCTGCTGCCGCTGTTCCTCAACCTTTCGGGCGGGGCGGAGTTCTGGCGCCCGCTGACCGGCGCGATCATCTTCGGGCTGGCCTTTGCCACGCTGCTCACGCTGATCGTGATCCCCGTAGGCTACAGTCTGGCCTATTCGCGGGCCGAGCGCCGTGCCCGCTCGCGCCGCCCGGCGTAGAATACACTGAAACCGGTTGCCCGGACCGGCCGATCCGCTACGCTGGGCAAATCGGCCGTCAGCGCCGCACAAGACGTCGATTCGGGCGGCGAGCCGCCGGTGTGAGCCGGCGGTTCGCCCGGCATTCGGTCCGGCGTGCTTGGTGGTTTCGTGGGAACCGGGAGCTGACGCTCCGGGCTCGCCACCGGCGTGGTAGCATCAATTCGTTCGGCGATCCGTTTATCGTGAAGTAGGCGGTTTGCGTCGCGCTGTAACGGGTGCTTGTTTGTGAAGCGAAGCTTCATCGGCACACGATCGCCCATGGACATCGTGCTGGTCAAACCCTGCTGGCGCTATCCGCTCTCGGGCGCGGACCATACGTACAACCGGCGCTGGCCGCCGCTGGAGCTGCTCAATTGCGCGGCTTTGCTCGAAGCGGCCGGCCATCGGGTGCGCCTGCTCGATGCCCAGGCCGAGGGGCTTTCGCCCGAGCAGTTGGGCCGGCGCGTGGGCTCGGCCGAGGCCGCGCTGCTGACCACCTCGGCCCTGGACCGCTGGCAGTGTCCCAGTTTCGAGCTCGAACCGGTGCGCGCCGCGGCCGAGCAATTGCGCCCGCGCGTCGGGCGCCTGTTTGTGACCGGCTTCCACGGCACCGTGGCCCCGGAGATGATCCTGCGGATGACCGGGGCCGATGCCGTGATTCGCGGCGAGCCCGAGCCGGTGATCTGCCGCCTGGTAGCGGCCGAGAGCTTCGAGGAGGTGCCCGGGCTGACGTTCTGGGAAGGCGGGTGGCACGCCCGGAGTGGAGCGACGGGCGTGGCGAGTCACCCACAGGCGCAAGAGGGAGGTCAGCCCGCCCTCACCCCCGGCCCCGACCACTTCGTGGTGCCCGCCGCGAGCGGGAGAGGGGAGAAGGTGAGCCCTCGCTCCCCCCGGGTGATCAGCACGGCCGATGGCCCGCCCGCGGACTTACAGGCGCTGCCCGTGCCGGGCTTACACCTGTTGGATTTGCGGCACTACCAATATGAAATCCTGGGGCCGCGGTTCGTGGTGCTCGAGGGCTCGCGCGGTTGCCCGGCGCCCTGCACGTTCTGCACGCGCCTGATGCTCGGCAGGCGGCGGCGCGAGAAAACGCCCGAGAGGCTGGCCGACGAAGTGGCAAGGGCCGTGGAGCTGGGCGCGCGCAACATCTATTTCATCGACCTGGAGTTCACCGCCTCGCGCCGGTTCGTCGAGGCGTTCTGCCGGGTGCTGCTCGAGCGCGGCCTGCACGTGCGCTGGTGTTGCCAGACGCGCACCGACCAGGTGGACGGGCCGCTCTTGCGCCTGATGCGTCGGGCCGGCTGCCGGCTGGTCCACTACGGCGTGGAGACCGCCAGCCCGCGCGTGGCCGCCCTGCTGCGTAAGAACATTTCCTGGGAGACACACGGGCGGGCGATCGAGCTGACGCACGCCGCGGGCATGGAAACGCTGTGTTTCTTCCTGTTGGGCTATCCCGGCGAGACCGAGGAGGAAATGCAGCAGACGATCCGCCTGGCCCGGCGACTCAGCCCGACCTATGCGTCGTTCCACCGCGTTTCGCCCTATCCGGGCACGCCGCTCTACGAGCAGTTCGCAGCGCAAAGCGGCGAGCTGTTCCCCGCGTTTGCCGGCTCGCCCGAGCAGCAGCAGCTCGTGGACCGGCTGGTGCGTCGGGCCATCTGGTCGTATTACGTGCGCCCGCGCTACATTGTCGGGCGCCTGTTGCGCGGCTCGCCGGTCTCTCTTTGGCGCCAGTTGCGCTTGTTTGCGGGATATTTCCGGTGAGTGGCCTTCTGGGTCGCAAACTTTGGCCAGTGGGACTACCGTTCCAGGAACCTTGGCCAGTTTGTCCATCTTGTCTATTTTTGGCCAAAACCGGCCTGGACACCTGCGGCGGTTTTTGGCAAACTCCCGCCGCTTGTCGCCTTTCCCGGTCTGCGCGGACCTTGTCCCGTCAGCGACGCTGGCTCGCGGTTGTCCGCGCGGGCACGGCAGTTTCAGCCCGTTGGCGGCCGGTCCGTCGGGCTCCCGCTTTGGGTCCATGGGGACAGGCGGCGGCGCGCAACGAAGGAACCAGGCCATGAACACTTCGGATCAAGATGGTGGCTCCGGCCGCGTGCGCTTAGCCGCGGGGCGTGCGTGCGAGCACGCACCCTATGGGCTGCTGTTCGTAGTGACCCGATTCATCGGGTCATTGCCCGGACTGCTGGACAAGCCGGCAGTGGCAGCCGGCGCGTTGTGCAGAGCACTTCGGCAAGCTCGCGTGCGTGCAAAGCACGCACCCTACGGGCTGCTGGCCGGCGCGTT
>CAYXPN010000195.1:0-2400 GCA_964467075.1 uncultured Planctomycetaceae bacterium | reverse complement strand
GCAAGCTCGCGTGCGTGCAAAGCACGCACCCTACGGGCTGCTGGCCGGCGCGTTGGGTGTGGCGCTGCTGGCGTTGCTCACATCGGGCTGCCAGGCGGTTTCGAGGAATTCCCTGAAGGCGCCCGCCTCGCTCTGGCAGTCCGAGGAACCAGCCCCCCCGCAGTCGCTCGACGAGTGGATGGGGCTGAAACGGATGGACCCCTGAGGCACGTGCCGAAAATGTTCTCGATGCACATTAGCCCGCCGACCGCTCCACGAAGCAGTGCAGCCGGGACGGCTGCACCACAACTGAGGCCCAGCCAAGCAGCCGACACGGCCGCGCCTCTGGCCCTGGGGCTGGCCGCCCTGATGCTGATTGGGCTCTCCGCCGGCTGCCAAACAGGCTCAACGCCGCCGGGCCAGGCGCCGGCTGCCGTGCGCATGATCCCCGGCATCGGCCAGTGGGCCGAAAAAGAGGCCTTGAGGCGCGCTGCCGAGTCTGACCCCTTCCCCACGGCCTCGCAGGCCGGTTTCTGAACCGGCGACCCTGCCCGTATAGCACGCGCCCGAATGGGTCGTGGGCTGCTCTTGATCGCCCCTACTTGGCTTCCAGCCGGATCACGCCCTCGAAGTCCGGGGGGGGCGGGCCGCGGTGGCGCTCGATCCACTCGGCCAGAAATCGGGCCACCGGGTCGCTCGCGCGCAGCTCGGCGAGCAACGCGCCGGCCGCGGACCAGTTGCCCAAGACGAACGCGTCCAAGGCCGACTCGTAGTCGGCAAGCTGCCGGTCGGCTAGCGCATACTGGGCCGAGCGCGCCGGCAGCAATTCGCTCACGGTGAGCGCCCGTTGCATCCCATACGGCTGGACCACGGCCACGCGACGCACACGGGCCAGGTGGGCGGGCAACTGGGCGCGCACCAGCTCGGCCGTGGTTTCGTCGAGCAGGATCGACGCGCCGCACAGCCGGGTCATGCCCTCCAGGCGCGACGCCAGATTGACCACCGGGCCAAACACGCTGACCTTCACCTGGTCCACGGTGCCGATCTTGCCGGCCACTGCCGCACCCGTGGCAATGCCGATGCCTGCGCGGAAGTCGCCCAGGGCCTCCAGCTCGGCGCGAATCGCCAGCGCCGCCCGGCAGGTGCGCACCACGGCATCCTCTTGCTCCAGCGGCCATCCCCAGAAGCCCATGGCCGCGTCGCCGTGGAAATCGCCGACCACGCCGCCTTCGGCGCGGATTTGGTGGGTCACCACGCCCAGGGCCCGGCCCACCCGATCCAACAGACCCAGCAGGTCGTGTTGCTGGCGCTCCGATGCGCGGCTGAACCCGCGCAGGTCGCAGAACATCACGCTGACTTCGGTCTCGCGCGGGGCGAGCACCACCTCGGGGTCTTCGTCGGCCAGGGTTTCGAGCACCACGGGCGAGAAGAACTGGCTGAAGGCGGCGTGCCGGTGTTCGAGCAGTCGCATCTCGCGCAACGCGCCGAGCATGGCGGCCACCAACTCGGTAAACTTGACGTCTTCGCTCAGATCGGTCGGGTCTGAGGCATTGGTGCCGCCCGAGCCGTCGTGGGCGAAGCGGCCCGCCACATAAAGGCCCCAGCCGCGACAGCTTTGACCGGCCACCGGCGTGCAAAAGGCCCAGTCGAAGTGCTCGTTGGCCGTGAAGCGCTGCGAGCCCTCCGGCTCGCCGGCCCGCCATACGTGGACCACGGTCTGCTGTCGGCCGGCCGCCTCGAGGATCAAGCGCCGGCTGGGGTGGAACCGGTCGGGCAGCAGCAGGCGCTGGTCCCAGTGGAGCACGCGCACCCGGCCGGCGTGTGTTCCGTCCTCCGCGGCCACCAGGGCCGCGGCATCGGCACGGGGTAGCCCGGCCAGCAACACGCTCACCAGGCGCACGAAGAGCTCCGTGTCGCCTTGGGCCCCCGAGATCACCTCCGGCAGCCGGCTGAGCACTTCCAGGCGGCGGTCGGGATGGCGGAAACGCACGCCCCTGAGATCCTGGGCGCTGAAGCTGTGCTGGCGCATCGGCTGCGGCGGCTCGACCGTCAGGTCCACCTGCTGGTCGGCCAGTGTGAAGGTGGTCTGCCCGATGACGAACCGCTCGCCCGGCGCCAGGGTGAACTCGTCGCGCTGCTCACCCGTGTAGTAGACGGGATTGCGTCCCTGGGGCAGTCGGGCCACGTGAAGTTGGCGCCCGTCGAAGAGCAGGCGCACGTGGCGGCGCGAAACATGGGGGTCCCAGGCCACGGCCCAGATCCCGGCCCGACCCACGACCACCGGGCGCTGCTCGGGCAGGCTGCGGCGCCAGCGCTGCTGGGGTTCGTTGCCCTGGGCGATCAGGTCGGCCATGGGGTGTGTTTTGGGGATTGGGGATTGGGAATTTGGGGATTGGGGATTGGGGATTGGGGATTGGGGAT
>CAYXPN010000194.1:0-11056 GCA_964467075.1 uncultured Planctomycetaceae bacterium | reverse complement strand
ACTCCTCCTTCCACGGGCTCTGTAAACGCTCACCGTCCTGCTAGGCATACAGGCCGTTGCTCTCCTTTCTGCAGTTCCCGTTCTCTCACCCGAGTACGTTCGCCCTTGCAGGCGGGCGGTCGTACCTCTTGTATCCAACTTGCTCGGCCACAACTTCCCCCCATCGCCAACTTCCCCCCATCGCCGCTTACGGCCCCACCTCCGGGGACCAAAGCTACCTCCCGGATCGGCTGCACAGTACAGTTAAGGGTTACAGGAACCCATGCCGCGTCCAGCCATCCAGCATGACGGCCCAGAACAAAATGAGTCAAAGCAACCAGTCGTACAACGCGCTGCCCATCGTGGCCGTGGACGTGGGCAATGCGCGCATCAAGTTCGGGCTTTTCGGGCCGGCAGCCCCCGGCGAGGCAACCATCTGCGGCGCAACCGTTCACGGCAGCGGGCCGGTCTGTGAACAGTCACCCGCCGACCTGCCCGAACCGCGGGCCACGCTGGCCTGCGACGGACGGCGCCCGGAGCTGGAACGCATCGCCGCCTGGCTCGGCCGGCAGCAGGCGGCGCACGTCTGGTGGTTTGTGGGCACGGTCAATCGTCCCAGCACGACGCGCCTGCTCGATTTTCTGCGCGCACGCCGCCCCGCCGACCCGGTCACGTTACTGGCCGCGGGCGACCTGCCGCTAAAGGTCAAGCTGCCGCGGCCGGACATGGTGGGCATCGACCGGCTGCTCGACGCAGTGGCTGCCGACCACCTGCGTGAGCCGGGCCGGGCGGCCGCAGTGGTGGACGTGGGCACGGCCGTCACCGTGGACCTGCTTTCGCCGGCCGGCGAGTTCCTGGGCGGAGCGATCCTGCCGGGCATTGCCATGTCGGCCCGGGCCATGCACGAGCAGACCGATCTGTTGCCGCTGGTGGAGGTGGCCGAACTGGGGGAGCCGCCGCCGGCCGTGGGCATCGACACGCGCCAGGCCCTGCACGCCGGCCTGTTTTGGGGGACGGTGGGGGCCATCGGCCGGCTGGTCGAGCAGTTTGCCCGCGAATTGGGCCACCAGCCCCAGGTCTTCCTTACCGGCGGGGCAGGACCGACTGTGGCCGAACTGCTGGGCACCCACGCGCAATACTTGCCCCATCTGACGCTCTCCGGCATCGCGCTTACGGCCGAGCGCTACCGGCGGTGACTTGCGCCGGGAGCACGGCGGGAAAACGGCTGCGTTTGATGCCAACCACGCCCGTCGCTCGCGCTGAAGGGCGCGCCACCCTGCCGCCAGCGGGCGCCGCATGCTGGATGTGCACGGTGTATCTTGCAGCAGACCCGCTGCTTTCTTGGGTCCCGGGCGATTTGACACGGTGCCGTGGAGCGGCTAGCCTAGAGGCCGATCCCTTCCTGGTCTCCCCCCAAAACGCCTCACAAAGGAGGTTCTGCCATGATGAGCCGGAGATGCGTGTTGGTGTGGCTGGCGGCTGCCGCACTGGTGGTCGGGTCAGCAGCCGACAGTCTGGGCGCCGAGAAGATCAAGGTCCTGCTGCTCGGTGGTCGCGGCCACGACTGGCGGGGCTTCCACGAGGTGATCTCCAAGGTGCTCGAGAAGACCGGCGACTTCGAGCTGACCCTCAGCGCCGAGCTGGACGACCTCAGGGCCGAGAACATCAAGAAGTACGACGTGGTGCTCTTCTACGGCTCGGGCGGCAACTTCACCGATGAAGCCCAGGAGCAGGGCCTCAAGCAATTCGCCGAAGGCGGCGGCGGGGTGGTCGGCGTACACGCGACCGATGCCTTCAAAAAGTCGGACGTTTACTGGCGCCTGCTGGGCGGGCGTTTCATCGGCCACGGCGGCGGCACCTTCCCGATGATCATCCTCGATCACGAGCACCCGATCACCGAGGGCATGGAGAACTTCGAGATCACCGACGAGACCTACCGCGACGCCATCCACCCCGAGGCCGAGCTCCACTACCTCGCCCGCATGGACCGCGGCCAGGAGCAGCAGAGCATGGTCTGGGTGCAGCAGTTCGGCAAGGGCCGCGTGTTCAATACCACGCTGGGACACGGCCGTCCCGCCTGGGAGAACCCCAGCCTGCAGAAGCTCGTGGTGCGCGGGCTGTACTGGGCCGTGGGGCGCGAGCCGAAGAATCCCTGAAAACCGTAGCCACGCTCGCCAGAGCGTGGACGATCGACGTATCGTCCGTCTTGCGACGACGGACCGGAGGTCCATCCTACGACCGCCGTCTGGCTTTCGGCGGCTACGAACCCGAACGCAACCATTCCACTAATCCCGGAGGTCGACTTTTCATGAAACCCAAACCGTCAGTTTCGCATGCCGCCGTGCCCGGGCGATTGAGCCGGCGGCGGTTTCTGCGCGGCACGGCCGTGGCCGGCGGCCTGGTCGCGGTCCCCTGCATTGTGCCTGCCTCGGCGCTGGGACTGGGCGGTGCTGCGCCGCCGAGCGAGACGATCACGTTGGGCGGGATCGGCATCGGCGGGCGCGGCTCGGGCGTGCTCCGCTGGATGATGGGCGAGCCCGACGTGCGCATGGTTGCCGTCTGCGACGCCAAGAAGGCGCAACGCCAGAAGGTCAAGCAGATGGTCGACGAGCGCTACGGCAACAGCGACTGCGCCACGTATCGCAACATCCACGAGTTCCTCGCCGCGCGCGACGATATCGACGCCGTGCTGATCGCCACCGGCGACCGCTGGCACGCACTGGCCTCGATCTACGCCATGCGGGCGGGCAAGGACGTGTACTCCGAGAAACCCTCCTGCATGACGATCGCCGAGGGGCAGATGGTCGTCCGGACGGCCGCCCGGCACGGGCGCATCTACCAGACGGGCACGCAGCGTTTGAGCGAAGCGAAGTTCATCTTCGCCAACGAGCTCTTGCGCACCGGGAAACTGGGCGAGGTACACACGGTCTATGCCCACATCGCCCCCTGGGATGCGGCCGAGATGCGCCACGACTGGCTGCCGGCCGAGCCCGAGCCCCCGGCCGAGGAGGTGGATTGGGACGCGTGGCTGGGGCCCTGCCCGTGGCGCCCCTACAACGCCCGCTATGTGGCCGGCGGCTGGCGCGGGTTCTACGACTTCCACACCAGTTGCATCGGCGAATGGGGGGCCCACACGTTTGCCCAGTGCCACGTGGCCATTGGTGCGGCCGACACCTCGCCGATCGAATACCATTATGTGGACAACCCGACCGGCGACGGCATGGTCACCCGGTTTGCCAACGGCATCAAGATGGTTTTCAGCCGCGGCAAGAAGTACTGGCGCGGCTCCTGCGGCGTGCGATACGAGGGCACCGAGGGCTGGGTGGCGGTGGCCGACGGATACAGCCGGCCCGACGTCTCCCATCCGGCGCTGCTCGACGGCTATGCCGCGGTGGTCGAGCAGTACGTGGCCCGGACCGGCAACGCCACGAGCCACGTGCGCAACCTCTTCGATTGTGTCAAGTCGCGCAAGCAGACCGTGGCAAACCCGGTGGTGATGCACCGCTCGATGACCACCGTGCATGCGGCCAACATCTGCATGTGGCTGAAGCGCGACGTGAAGTACGACCCGGTCAAAGAGGAGTTCATCGGCGACGCCGAGGCCAACCGGTTGCGCAGCCGCGGCCAGCGCGAGCCCTGGATCATGTAGGAGTCGGCTCGCCCGCAGGGACGTGGCTCAATCACGGCCTTGGAACCTGTAAACGAATTGCTTCCCCAATCGAATTCCAATCCCGGGTGGCCGGGGTTGGAGCGAAGCGAAACCCCGGGAAGTAATAGCTTGACAAGTTCTTGGAATCGCCATCCAACCTCAAACGCAGAAAGAGGATCAACCATGATGAAACCGGTGATGCAATGGGCTCTGGTCACGGGGCTTCTGCTCTCGGGCGGGGCGAAGCTGCTCGGCCAGACGGTTCCGCCGAACACGCCGGAGGAACAAGCGCGGCTGATCGCCGTGCTCAAGTCGAGCGAGGCCGCGCACAAAGACAAGGTCGACGCCTGCCGCGGCCTGGCCGTGATCGGCACCAAGGACGCCGTGCCCACGCTGGCTGCGCTGTTGGCCGACGAGAAGCTCGCGCACATGGCCCGCTACGCCCTGGAGCCGATTCCCGACCCGAGCGTGGACCAGGCGCTGCGCGACGCCTTGGGCCGGCTTGAGGGCCGGCTGTTGGTGGGTGTGGTCGGCAGTATCGGCGTGCGGCGCGACGCCCAGGCCGCGCCCGCCTTGGTCAAGCTGCTCGACGATTCCGACGCGGGAGCGGCCGCGGCTGCGGCCCGATCGCTGGGGCGCATCGCCACGCCCGAGGCGACCGCAGCGCTTCTCCAGCGCCTGCCCAAGGCCCAAGGGGCCCTGAAGCCGGCAGTGGCCGACGCCTGCCTGGGTTGCGCCGAGGCCCTGCTGGCCCAAAAGAAAAACAGCGAGGCGGTGGTGATCTACGAGACGGTGGCCAAGGCCGATTTGCCCAAGCATTTCCGCGTGGCGGCCGTGCAGGGGGCACTGAAGGCAAGGCAACCGTCGCAAGACAAATAGGCTGCGGCTTCCCTTGCGCGGATTTGCTGTTGGAGACACGTAGGGTGGGTCAAGCCGTCGGCGCAGACCCACCAATGATGAAAGCGGAAAGCCGAAACACGGCTCGTTTAACGGCGAGCCGTAGACACGTAGGGTGGGTCAAGCCGTCGGCGCAGACCCACCAATGATGAAAGCGGAAAGCCGAAACACGGCTCGTTTAACGGCGAGCCGTAGGCGACTGCGAAAGGCGAAAGCCGAAGCCGGTGGGTCTCGCTTGCGGCTCGACCCACCCTACGAGCTTCCTGCTCGATCGACCCTACAAGCCTCGATCCACCCTGCCAACCTTCGGCCATCCCCACGCAGGAGAAGCAAACCATGTTCGCTGCCATGCGCCTCCGGCAATGTTGCTCAGCCTTGGTGGTCCTGCTGATCTTGGGCGGCTCGGCCGTCGGAATCGCCGCGCGCGCTGCGGCTCCAGGCAGCGATCCGGCTGCCGCGGAAGCAACCGCCCGGCAGCTTCTCGAAGCCACGGGAGTGAAGAGCGGCCTGATCGTCCACCTCGGTTGTGGAGCCGGCGAGCTGACCGCAGCGCTTGCGCGCCGGGTAGGCGACGGCTGCGTGGTCCAGGGGCTCGAACGCGACCCCGCGGCGGTTGAAAAGGCCCGCCAGCACATCCGCAGCCTGGAACTCTACGGGCCGGTGTCGGTCGCGCGGTTCGACGGGCCGCGGCTTCCCTACGCCGACAACCTGGTCAACCTCCTGGTGGTCGAGCAGCCGGAGCAGACAGGTAGGGTGGGTCAAGCCGCAGGCGCAGACCCACCGACAAGCCCTACCCAAGGGATCGGGCCCGAGGAGCTGTTGCGCGTGCTCGTGCCCGGCGGTGTGGCGTATGTGCAGCAGGAGGGCCAATGGACCAAGATCGTCAAACCGCGGCCGGGCGAGATCGACGAGTGGACCCATTTCCTCTACGACGCCAGCAACAATGCCGTAGCCCACGACCAGGTGGTCGGCCCGCCGCGCCGGCTCCAGTGGACCGCCCAGCCGCCCCACATGCGCAGCCACGAGCACATCCCGGGCCTCTACGCGCTGGTCTCGGCCCGCGGCAGAATCTTCTACGTCGTCGACGAGGCGCCGGTCGCCTCGATCCGTCGCACTCCCCGCTGGCGCCTGGTGGCCCGCGATGCCTTCAATGGCGTGTTGCTCTGGGAAAGGCCGCTTGAGGACTGGTTTCCCCACATCGTCAACTGGGGCCAGACCCCGCGCCAGCTCGAGCGGCGGCTGGTGGCCGCGGGCGAGCGCGTCTACGTCACCCTCGGCCTGCACGCGCCGCTGAGCGCGCTCGATGCAGCGACCGGCCAGACGCTGGCTGAGTACGAGAAGACCGCGGGCACAGAGGAAATCGTCTTCCATGAGGGCACGCTGCTGCTGGTGGTGCGGCGCGTGACACCCGAGCGCTCGGCCGAACTCGAGCGCTGGGCAGGCATGCTCCAGGAAGACGACTCGCCGCTGTTCGAACGCGAGAGGGCCCAGCCCCTGGTCGCACGATTGCGCCGCGTGGAGAACTCGGGTGGGATCGTGCTTTGCGCGCTGGAGGCGGCCAGCGGGCGCGTGCGCTGGGAGAAAAACGGCGAAGAGGCGGCCGGGCTGCGCACGCTGAGCCTTTGCGCTGCCGGCGATCGCGTGTTCTATCAGCAGGGAAGAGATGTGGCCTGCCGTGATTTGCCGAGCGGCGAGAAGCTCTGGTCCACGCCTTGCACGGCGCTGCGCATGGTCGCCGGCGGCGCGGTCTATTGCACCGACGGGCAGACCGTGACCGCCCTTGATGCGCAAACCGGGCGCGAGCGCTGGACCCAGTCCACGGGCTTGAGCGAAGTGCGCGACGTGTTCCTGGCGGGCGGCTCGCTGTGGCTGGGCGGATTCAAGCCGTTTCCCAGCAAACGCGGTCCTTCCTGGGGACCGTATTTCGCCAGCGAACTCGACCCGGCCACCGGCAAGATGCTCCGCCAGGTCGAGCCGGAGAACCCGGGCCACCATCATCGCTGCTACCAGAACAAGGCCACCGACCGGTACATCTTCGCGGGCAGAAGGGGCACCGAGCTGATCGACCTCAAGACCGGCGAGGTGCTCTGGAACAGTTGGGCCCGGGGCGTGTGCCGCTACGGGGTGATGCCGTGCAATGGGCTCTTGTACGCCCCGCCCCATGCCTGCGGGTGCTACATGGCCGCGAAGCTGATCGGCTTCAACGCCCTGGCGCCCGACGCCCGGGAGCCGTACAAAACCAGCGACCTAACAACTGGCCAGCCGGAGGCGCGAGCCTCCGGTTCGGTACAGCACGCGGCTTCGGCCGATTCTTCACGCCGAGCCGGCAGCGCGCCAACAGCAGGCGCGCCGCTGGAGCGCGGCCCGGCATACGCTGACAGCCCTGATGCGCAATCCATCTGCCCGGATGACGCCTCCTGGCCCACCTATCGCAGCGATGCCCAGCGCAGCGGCTGCGCGCGCTCGTCCGTCGGCGCCGAGCTGCGCCTGCTCTGGCAAACGGAAGTGGGCGACAAGCTCACGGCGCCCACGGTCGGCCGCGGCAGGCTGCTGGTGGCCTCGGTCGACGACCACCGGATCGTAGCACTCGATGCGCGCAGCGGCCGGCCGGCCTGGGACTTCACGGCCGGCGCACGCGTGGATTCGCCGCCCACCGTCTGCGCCGATCGCGCGATCTTCGGGTGCCGCGACGGGTGTGTCTACAGCCTGCGGGTCTCGGACGGCGTGCCGGCCTGGCGCTGGCAGGCTGCTCGGCAAAGCCGGCTGATCGTGGCCGACGGCCAGCTCGAATCCGCCTGGCCGGTCCACGGCAGCGTGATGGTGCGCGAGGGCATGGCGTATTGCACGGCCGGCCGATCGTCGTACCTCGACGGTGGCATCGACCTGTGCCGCGTGGATGCCGTAAGCGGTGAGGACCTCTCGCGCACCAACGTCTACAGCCCCGACCCCGAGACCGGCCGACAGCCGCCCCAGTTCGCCCCGTCGGCCATGCCCGGCGTGCGCTCCGATCTGCTCTCCAGCGATAACGCCCACGTGTATCTGTGCGAGACGGTCTTTGGACTGAAAGGCGACCGGCTCTCAGAGGGCGCCACCCACCTGTTTGCCATGACCGGTTTTCTCGACGATTCCTGGGCCCACCGCTCCTATTGGGTTTTCGGCACACACTGCTCCGCGGCCACCGGTTGCAGCGGGCGCGACAGGGACCTGGTCTACGGCCGATTGATCGTCTTCGACGACGCCACCGTCTACGGCTACGGACGCGACGGGGTCCATTGGTCGAACCAGTTGCAGGACGGCGCCTACCGGCTGTTTGCGGTCAAGCGCGGCGACTCTGCCCCGCAGTGGACTGCCCGGCTGCCGATCGTCGCCCGCGCCATGGTGCTCTCGGGCGACGTGCTCTTCCTGGCCGGGCCGGCTGCCCAACCGGCTCTGTGGGCGTGCGAAGATGACCAGGAGCAGACGTCGGAGCTGCTGGCCGTCTCGACTGCCGACGGCAGCGTGCTTTCGCGCCACGAGCTGCCGGGCGTGCCGGTCTTCGACGGCCTGGCCGCGGCCGACGGGCGGCTCTACGTGTCACTCACCAGCGGGGCGGTGGCCTGCTTCTCTGGTCAATAGCCATTTGCCGGAGGGAGAATACGATGAGAGGGTTGGCCTCGTTCGCGGCCGCCTGTTGCGCGGTCGCCTTTTGCGCAGCGCTGGTGTTGCTCTCGACGGCGTGCCGGGCCGCTCAGGCCCAATCGCAACGGCAGCCCGAGGCCGGACCGGCCGCCGGAGTTGAGGGCCGACTGGTCGCCGGCCCCGAGGCGGTCCGCGTCGGCCAGCAGGTGAAGATCAGCTTTGCGGTCTCCGGGCCCACGGACGTGGAAGTGGCCCTTCTCAGTGCAGACGGCCGAGTGGCGCGCCACCTGGCGGCAGGCGTGCTGGGTGGGAAGAACCCGCCTCCCGCGCCGCTCAAACCCGGCCTCTCGCAGGAACTGCTCTGGGACGGCACAGACGATGACGGCCAGCCCGTCGACGAGCGCCCGCTCCGCGTTCGCGTGCGCATCGGCCTCCGAGCCGAGTTCGATCGGTTCCTGCTCTACGAGCCGGACGCCATGCCGCCGGTGGTCGCCCTGGCCCCCGGTCCGAACGGCCACCTCTACGTCTTCTACCAGGACCCCACTGCCAACGGCAACCAGGGCGGGCACAAAGTGCGCATCATCGACCGGCAGGGCGGATTTGTGCGCCAGATTCTGCCCTTTGCCGCCGATCTGCCCTACGAGCGGATCAAGGCCACCGGCGCTTTTCAGGACGATCAGGGCAGCCTGGTGCCGCACATCCACAACTGGCATTCACTCAGCTTCTATCCCGACACGATCCTCGCCCGCGGGCGCAGCGCATCGCCGTTTCTCTGCCCGGTGGTCGATGGTCGCGGCCGGTTGTATTGGATTATCACCGGCGGCCGGCTCTGCGCACTGGAAGCAGACGGCAGCGTGCCCTACGAGGACTTCCTCGGCCCGCCGCTTTTCCCCGATCTGGAATACCCCGGCGGCAGGCCCGCCTTGGCCCTGAGCAGCGACGGCAAGTTCATCTACGCGGCAGGCATCTACGACGGTCGCTGGCAAAAGGCCAAACCCGTGCCCCGTGTCTATCGCATCCACACCCAAACGCGCCGCTGCGAGGTGTTCCTGGGCAGCCCGGGCGCGAGCGCCACCCAAGGCCAGCGCGCAAACGAAGCCCGGAATGCGAACCAAGGCCGGAGCGGCAAGGAAAGCGAGCGCTTCGTCGCCCCGCGCGGCGTGGCGGCCGCAGGCGGGTTGCTCTACGTGGCCGACCCGGGAGCCGGGTGCGTGGCCGTTTTTCGGGAATCGGACCGCGCGCTGGTCGGCCGGATGCGGGTCACGCTGCCGCACATCGTCCAGGTCCACCCAACCACCGGCGCGGTCTATGTGTGCAGCTACGTACCCGAGGAGAACCCGCGGGAGGACGGCAAGTGCCGGATCAAGGACGCTTATCTGCTCAAGTACGCCAGTTTCGAGGACGCTGAGCCGGCCTATCAGATCGCGCTGCCCACGACCGGCCTGAGCCCCAACGGCGGAACGCACCGCATCGCCCTGGACGCGGCGGCCGACCCGCCGCTGGTTTGGGTGCCGGGCATTCCCTATGCCCCTTCGCAAACGGCGCGCTGGTTGAGCTGCTATCGCGACACAGGGGAGAAGTTCGAGCCCGTCGAGCTCCAGCCGCCCGAGGCCCCCTGGGGCGACGGCCCGCGCGACATGTTGGTCGACCGCGGCCGCGGCGAGCTTTACGTCAAGGTCAACGGTGAGCGCTGGTATCAGTTCGACGAGCACACCGCGGAGATAAAGCGCCAGGTGCAGTTCCCCAAGAACGACGGCGGTCCCTACTCCGGCGCCCACGGCGCCAACCTGGGCGTGGACCGCGACGGCAACTATATCACCCATTGCTGGGGCGAGGGGCGCGGGCTGATGCGCTGGGGCCGTGATCTGAGGCCGCTTCACTGGCAAGGGATGAATACGCACCGCACCGAGTGGGGCGGCATGATGACCTTCCAGCTCAACTACATGGCCTTGCGGGGCAATGAGATTCATCTGATCAAGCGGGCCACCGGTCCCCATCACTTGGAGGTCTACGACTTGGGCCTCAACGTGCGGCGCCGCGTAGTGTGGAATGTGCGCCGGGGTTGCGTGCCGCGCGTCGATGCCAAAGGAAACATCTACCTGACCGCCCCGCTCCGGCCGCTGGACCGCGATTTCCCCGAGTTCTTCGACGGCCAGCTCCAGCCCGTGCCCGATTACTTCCGCAACATCGGTGAGGGCCACTACTGGTACACCTACATGGCCGGGGCGATCGTCAAGTTCCCGCCCCAGGGCGGCGCTTTCTACTGGATCGAGACCGACCGCGAGAAGAACGACACTACGGGACTGCCCGAGGCCGTCGCGGCGAAGCCGAAAAGGGAATACCACTACTTCGCCGGCGGCCGCTACCCGCACAAAGTCTGCCAGGTGCAGGGCGCCGAGTGGGTCCGCTTCGGCTATGCGCCCTATTCGGAGACCTACGGGGCGGGCACGCCGGTGTGCATGTGCGAGGGCGCGGGCTTCGACGTGGATGCGTTCGGGCGGGTCTTCTACACGAACCTCTTCCGGTTTCGGGTGGAGGTGATCGACAACAACAACAATTTCATCACCCACTTCGGCCGCTACGGCAACCAGGACTCGGGCCCCGCGGGGCGCATTCGGCAGCCGGCCATCCCGCTGGCCTGGCCCACTTACGTGGCGGCCTCCGATACCCACGCCTATGTGAACGACACGATCGGTCTTCGCGTGGTGAGCGTCCGACTGGGCTGCCGCGACGAGCGCACTTGCCCCGTGCCGTGACGCCCGGGCCACGTCCCCTCGCACCCGGCAAGCATGCACATACGCGCCCTACGCAACTGACACCCGGCGCGTTGGCGGCGCGAGCCGTGGGTTTGCCCGCCGCTTAGAACTTGTAAGAGTATTACTTCCCGGGGCTTCGCTTCGCTCCAGCCCCGGC
>CAYXPN010000193.1:0-11062 GCA_964467075.1 uncultured Planctomycetaceae bacterium | reverse complement strand
GTGCCTGTCACCTTTTTCCGTCCGCGGCCCGACGGTCCGCGCCGGCCGACGGTCGGCTATCGCGCCCGTCCCGGCCGGGCGGTTGGGTCGAGGTCGCGGAAATTACCATCTTGCCAGATCGTTTGGGCACGGGCAAGTGGAGCAAGGGCGTTTTGGCGGTTTCCCGGCTTCGCCCGCTTGCGCAACCGCCAACTGGGCAAGAGGTTGCGCAGACTGCGCGCGCCGCCGCCGGCAGCCCAGGCAAGCTGCGCAACGTTTGCCGGCTGCCCGGCAGTTGGCCTATTCGGGCGTCACGTCTTGCGCAACACCAGCCAATCGCCCAGGCGCGGCCAAAGCTGTGCCAGCGCAAACAGCAACCGCGCCCGCCACGGCACGACCAGCTCGGGCCGCCGCCGCTCGCACGCCCGCACGATCGCCCGGCCGAGCCACTCCGGCGAAATGGCCCTTACCTTCACTCCTGCGCCGGGTTTGTTCGCGCTGGCCGGCAGGTCCTTCGATTCTGGCAACTCATAGAGGCGGGCCTGCTCGCGGGCCACCGGCCCGGGGCAGACCAGGAGCACGTGGAGCCCCTCGGGGCCCAGCTCGAGACGCAATTGCTGCGAATAGGCGGCCACTGCGTGCTTGGTGGCCGGATAGGCGCCCACCCAGCGGGCCGCGGACTTGGCGGCCAGCGAACCGATGTTGACCACGTGGCCGCGGTGCTTCAATAGATGGGGCACGGCCGCGCGCGTTGAGCGCACCAGGGCGATGAAGTTGAGCTCCATCAGCGCGCGGAACCCCTCAGGCGTGGTCTCCAGCACGCGCCCGCGCGTGGACCGGCCCGCAGCATTGACCAGCACATCGAGCCGGCCGAAGCGCGCGAGCGTCTCGTCGAACAGCCGGTCCACGTCCTGCTGCCGGGTCACATCGGCGCAGAGGCCCAGCGCGGCGATGCCCTCTTCGGCCAATTGGGCCTCGGCTCGCCCAACCAGCTCGGCTTCGAGCCCGACGGCAGCCACACTGGCGCCCGCGCGCCCAAAGGCCTCGGCAATGGCCAGGCCCAGCCCGCTCGTGCCGCCGGTGACCAGCACCGCCTTGTCCTGCCAATGGCTCATGCCGGCCAGCATAGCGGCCCAAGCCGTGTTCGGCCAGCAGGGTGAACCGCCGGCTCACGCCGGCGGCTCGCCCTAGACGTTGATCGTATAGGGGGCCCGCTGCGGACGGCTCACCAGGGCGTTGGCCTGCTCGTCGCCGATAAACTGCTCCTTGACCGGGTCCCAGCGCAGCTTGCGCCCAAGCAACATGGCGATATTGCACATGTGGCAGGAGCTGACCTCCCGGTGGTGGCTGGCCACGTCGGCGACCGGCTCGCCGCCCTCCCGCACGCAGTCCAGGAAGTTCTGCATGTGTCCGGTGCGCGGCTTGCCCTTGTAGAGCTTGGCGATCTCTTTGTCGTAGGCGTCCTTCTCCGCGGCAGTGAGCGCTTCGACCGGGGCGCCGCTGATGCGTCCGCGGTTGACAAAAATCCGCCCCTTGTCGCCTTCGAACCAGATGCCGTTGTCCGGCCCGTGTTGCACGTGGATCACCGACCCGTCGGCAAAGCGCAGGTCGATGTGGAACTGCATGGCCGTGTTGTAGCCGTTGGGAATCCGCTGCTTGCCGGCGAAAAAGGCCACCGGATCGAAGTCGGCGGGGATATTGGGGAAGGTGCCCTCGCCCTCGATCTCCACCGGCCCCGAGTCCTCGTGGCCCAGTCCCCACTGGGCGATGTCCACGTGGTGGGCCCCCCAGTCGGTCAGCTTGCCGCCCGAGTATTCCAGCCACCAGCGGAACGAGCCGTGGCAGCGCTCGCGCGTATAGGGCACCACCGGACACTGGCCCAGCCACATGTCCCAGTCCAACCGCGCCGGAGGATCGGAGGTGGCGAACGGGCCGCCGCCCGGGCCGCCGCCGATCGAGCAGGTGGCCTTCAGCGGCTTGCCCAGGCGTCCGCTGCGGGCCATGGCCACGGCCAGCAGGAAGCGCCCGTCGCTGCGCTGCTGGGTGCCCACCTGGAAGACCTTGCCGGTGCGCTGGACCACGTCGCGCAGCTTGATGCCTTCGTCGATGGTGAGCGTGAGCGGCTTTTCGCAATACACGTGCTTGCCGGCTTGCAACGCCTCGATGGCGATCTTCACGTGCCAGTGGTCGGGCGTGCCGATGGTGACAATGTCGATGTCGTTGTGCTCGAGCAGCTTGCGGTAGTCCTGGTAGATTTTCACCGCGCTGTCACCGCCGGCGAAGCGCTCGGCATGGCTGAGGTCCACGTCCGCGCAGGCGACCTTCACACCGGCCCGCCGGCAGCAATCGTTGCCGACGCCCGACCCGCGGCCGCCCACGCCGATGCAACCTACGCCCAACTTGTCGTTGGCCGACGGTTGGGCCTGGGCCCTACTTGCAGTCCAGAAATACGGTGCGGCAGCGGCCAAACCCGCGGCCTTGAGAAACTCCCGACGGTGTGTCTGTCGGCGACTCATGGAGGACTCCTTTTGGCGGGAGGAACGTGTGGTGGCAAGGAATGGAAGGAAGTTTGCGGTTTTGGCAGGGGCAGCACTCTCCCGGGAGTCTCCCGGGACACCCCGCGGCGCGTGTGCCACTGCTTGCCCGCCGGGCAAGCAGTGCTCAGAACGGCAAGGCACTGCTTCTGGCGAAGCAGTGGCACACCGAATTCCGAGACACCCTCAAATAGCTGTGCCTGCTAACATAAACCAGCCGGCCGCGGGAATCAAGCGCCGGCCAGGTGGCATGCCAAGCGTGCCAGCGCCAGCCAGGTGGCACGCCCAGAGCCCCAAGTGATGGGCGTGGAGATCCATACACGGGGCAACCATCCGGTAGGGGCGACGCATGCGTCGCCCCTACCAACGGCGCGATTTCGGCGCGTGTCGTCAAATCAGCCACGCCCTTCTCAGGGCGTGGCACGCAGCCGTGCGTTTTCGCGTTTTCGCCCTGTCGCGTTTTCGCGATGATCCTCCTCACAGGCCCGCGCACCGTCGCGGGCGCAGGCTGGAGGGCCACGCTGCGGTCGTGGCCGGGAATCAACACACAACGCACCCAACGGACGCGACAAAGCGCGTCCCTCCAGCCGGCCGTATGCACCCTGGAGGGGCATGTTGCCGATCACGGGCTGCGTACGTGGGCGCGCCGCGACGCGCAATTGCCGGGCTGCGGACCAGCGGGCCGTGGACCGTCGCTTTGGACAGGCAAGAGGGTGGCGGCGGCCATGTCGGCCGTCTTGGGGCGGAAAGCCCTTGCCATTATGCGTCAAGAGCGGCCCCGGACGGCGATGCCCTGCCGCGGCCGGTCGGCTGGTTTGAGGTCACAGATTGTGACCTCAAAACCGCGAATTCCTCGTCGTCCAACTGGAACATGAAGTCTGCGGGAAAACGGTCGCGGTTGCGCTTGACAGCCTGCATCAAGACTTTGGTTTCGACGCCGTAGAGTGCGGCTAAGTCCTTGTCCAGCATCACCTTAAGGCCTCGAATAAGCAGGATGGCCTGCTCGATGCGTTCTGCCGGGATCAAGGATCGGGTTTCAGCCATTTCCTTCCTCCGCACCAGACGCAATTCCGGGGCAACTTGGGGTGCCGATTTGTGACCTCACGTTACCCGCCATAGCCCAAGCCCTCCGGGTTCGAGCGAATGGCCTCTTGCAGCTTGGGTGATTCGGCGAACTGTTCGTTCAGCGTCGCCACCAAGTGCTGTGTCCTCTCGCCGAACGGCCCGCCGTCGCGGTCAACCTCTTCGGCCACCACCTATCGCCCTGGCGTCAGGACGTGGGCGTGCTGGGCAATCTGATCGGTGGTGCGCGAGCGGCAGAAGCTGGGAATGTCCCTGCACCTGCCACCCTCAACTCCGACCCTCCCGGAGGGCGAGCGGAGCCTATCGCCGCGCCACGCAGAGTAGGTATCGGCCAGTCGTGCAATGTCCTCATCCGTCAGTTCACGATGCACGCGGTCGATCATCTGCCCAGCTTGCACGTGTTGACGAAAAGGGTCTGTTTGGTGCGATGGGGCGGCCTCTGCCGCCACGGGCCGCAGATGCCGTGCAAAGCCAAATCCCGTCCGCTCAGCGACTGAGGGTGAAAGAGCATCTCCTGCTGGATGTCAGATGCAAGGTTAAGCAAATGCGCGACTTGTGTCAAGCGCCCCGCTACGGTCACCACTCCGCACCGGGCGCCCCGGCCCCTTGTGTGCATGCGATCGCATTTCGACTTCCCGGAGGCGCGAAGGCGCCGTCGAGCGGCGAATCACCGGCCTCCCGACGGTTGGCCCCGCTCCGCGCCTGTGGAAGGTCCAATAGCGCCTGCCGTCCTGCCGGGAGTTGCGTGACGCTGCCCGGGGTTTGTATGCTGTGATCCAGGGGCCTGTGTGCTCCGAGGCAGGGGCTCGCCGTTTGCAGTCGGGGATCAACCATGCATCTAAACTAATTTGCGGGATTCCGGGAAAAAGTTCTTCGCAGGATCGTGCAAGTCTATCTGGCAATCGCCAGAGTTGTGTGTGCCGGGCTGGCGTGCGCCGCAGGCCCGGCCGACCCCCGGAATGCGGCCCGGGCCACAGCCACGGTCCGGCGCGACACCTCCGACGCGAACCACGTCATTTTTTGTTGCCGCGAATTGCAGCCGCCCGGCTGGACCTACAAGGTGCTGCTCGACGACGTGGTGATCGCACCGGGCAGGGGCCCGGTGCGCTGAGCGGCCGCCTGCTGATCCGGCCGCAAGCCATCGGCCGCACGCTCTTCCCCGGCCTTCGTTCCCCGATGGTTTCTCCCGTGATATACTGCCGCAGGGGCCGATCGGGCGGCCTGCCGCAGGAGAGCCCGGGGGCTCGACCAGAAAAGAACGCCATGATGAGGAGCGAGCCATGTTGAGCCAAGCCATGTTGAAACAGACCTTTAGCGCTTGTAAACGAATGGTTTCCCCAATCCCGTGCCCAGAGTCGGGTGGCCGGGGCTGGAGCAAAGCGAAGCCCCGGAAAGCAATACCTTTACGAGTTCTTAGTTTGGGGCGGCTGGCCGGTGCGTGTGTGCTGGGACTGCTGCTCTGCGCGGACGCGCGCTGGGCCCGGGCCCAGGCGGGACCTGCGCCGCGTGTGTCGGCAGCCGAACGAAATCAGGACGCGCGCCAAGCCACGGCGCCGCAGGGGCCGCAGCCGGCGGAAGCACCCGGCGCCGCGGGCCCGTCGCGGCCGAGTGCCCCGCGGCCCAATATCCTTTGGATCACCTGCGAGGACATGGACCCCAACCTGGGGTGCTTCGGCGACTTGCAGGCAGTCACCCCGCATCTCGACGCCCTGGCGGCCCGGTCGGTGCGCTACACCCGGGTGTTCGCCACGGCCCCGGCCTGCTCGCCGGCCCGGTCGTGCCTGATCACCGGCGTCTGGCCGGGCACGATGGGCACGCCCCACCTGCGTAATGAAACGGTCGCCATTCCGGCGCACATCAAGCCCTATCCCATGTACCTGCGCGAGGCGGGCTACTACTGCACGAACCGGGGCAAGCAGGATTACAACTACGCCAAGCCGCCCGGCATCTGGGACGATGAGTCGCCGCAAGGCCACTGGCGCGGGCGCCAGCCGGGGCAGCCCTTCTTCGCCGTGTTCAACATCATGACCACCCACCAGGGCCAGTTCCGGGCGATCGACATGAGCGCGCAGACGAAGAAGCTGCTCGCGGCCCTGCCACCGGCGGCGCGCCACGACCCGGCCCGGATCAAGCTGCCGCCGTTCTACCCCGACACGCCGGTGGTGCGCCGCGACGTGGCCACGCACTACGACTGCATCAGCGCCATGGACCGGCAGGTGGGCGAGTTGCTCGGGCAGCTTGAAGAGGACGGGCTGGCCGACGAGACGATCATCTTCTTCTACAGCGACCACGGCCGGGGCATGCCGCGCGGCAAGCGCTGGCTCTACGACGGCGGGCTGCACGTGCCGCTGATGATCTGCTTCCCGCCCAAGTGGCGCCACCTGGCCACGGGCCCTCCCGGCTCGATCAACGACCGGCTGGTCAGCTTCATCGACTTCCCGCCCACGCTGCTCTCGCTCGTCGGTGTGAAGATTGCCGAGCATATGGAAGGGGTGGCCTTCGCCGGCCCCCAGGCAGGCCCGCCGAGGGCGTACATCCACGCGGCGCGCGACCGTGTGGACGAGGTGATCGAGCGCAGCCGCGCGGTGCGCGACGCGCGCTACAAGTACATCCGCCACTATCTGCCCCACCGGCCGATGATGCAGTTCGGTTGGTATTCCGAACGCACGCCCACGCGCGGCGAGCTGCGCCGGCTGGCGGCCGAGGGCAAGCTCTTCGGCCACGAGAAGACGCTCTTGCAGCCGACCAAGCCTATCGAGGAACTCCACGACACCGCGGCCGATCCCTATGAACTCCATAACCTGGCCGACGACCCGGAATACGCCCCGGTGCTCGCGCGCCTGCGCAGCGAACTGCGCCGCTGGCTTGCGCAGTCGCCCGACGCCTGCCTGCTGCCCGAGGGCATGATGCACGCCCGCGCCGGCAAACACGGCGTGACCGTGTACGAGATGGCCCGCGACCCGGAGCTGTATCCCGTCGGGCGGATCATCGAAGCCGCGGAGATGGTAGGCCGGCCGGAGGTATCGCTGGACGACCTTGTGGAACGTCTGGGCGACGAAGATGCAGGTGTGCGCTATTGGGCCGCGGTGGCTTTGGCGGTCAAAGGGCCGGAGGCAGCGCCGGCCGCGGAAGCGTTGGAGAAGTGTCTGGCCGACGAGTGGCCGGATGTGCGCATCGCCGCGGCCGAGGCGCTCTGCCGGCTGGGCCGGCCGGACGATGCCGTGCAGGTGCTGGCCGACGCGCTGGGCCACGAGGACTATTGGGTGCGCATCCATGCGGCCGCGGTGCTCCACGAGCTGGGCGAGACGGCCCGGCCCGCACTGCCCGCCATGAAGCAGGCCGCGGCCCAAGAGGCGCCGTGGCCGTACCTGGGCTGGGGATTGGAGCGGACCATTGGGCGCCTGGAGCAGTAGCGGCGACGCATGAGCCGCCCCTGGCCAGCGACTTAGCCAAGTAGGCCGGAACAAGTCGCGCAAGCGACGCCGTTCCGGCATCAACATCTCGCCGGAACGGCGCTGCGCTTGTTCCGGCCTACGAAACTACGAAATTGCGAAACTACGGAACGGCTGGCCCACCTGTAATCCCAACAAAACCAATCGGGGCCGCTAATGAGCAACACCCTGTATCTGCCCGAGCTGCGCGAGATGCTGGCCGAGAACGATGTGGCCGGGCTGAAGGAGTTCTGCGAGGCCCTCCACCCGGCACGCACGGCCGAGTTCATGGCCGCGCTTGGACCCGAGGAATCCTGGGCCGTATTGCAGCATGCCGATCCGGAGCTGCGCGCGGAGGTTTTCGGTTTCTTCGATGAAGAGAAGCAGAAGCAGATTCTCGAGCGCATCGATCGGGCCGAAGCCGCCGCCCTGATCGGCGATCTGCCGCCCGACGACCGCGTGGACCTGCTCCAAGAGGTCTCTCCCGAGGTGCTCGACGAAGTGATGCCGCTGGTCTCCACCGAAGAGCGGCGGGACATCCTGCGCCTGAGCGCCTATCCGGAAGACACGGCCGGGGCGGTGATGACCACCGAATTCGCCCGCCTGAGCGAGGACCTTTCGGTGCGCCAGGCGCTGGACGAGATCGCCCGACAGGCCGCACAGCAGGAGACGATCTATTATCTGTACGTGGTGGACGCCGAGGACCACCTGCGCGGGCTGGTCTCCGCGCGCCAGTTGCTCACCCACATGGCCCGGCCCGACACGCCCATCCGCGAGCTGATGGAGCGCGACCTGGTCACGGTGCGCGTGGACGAAGACCAGGAGGAAGTGGCCCGCAAGGTGGCCCGTTACGATCTCCTGGCCATCCCTGTGGTGGACGACGAGCACCGGCTGCTGGGCATCATCACCCACGACGACGTGATCGACGTGGTGCGGGAAGAAGCCGCGGAGGACGCCTATCTCCAGGGGGCCATCCATCCGCTGGAAAAAGGCTACTTGGAAACGCGCCTGTGGACGTTGACCTGGAAGCGGGGCATCTGGCTGACGATCCTCTTCTTCGAGGCCATGCTGACCATGTTCGCCCTGGATGCCTACGAGACTGTGATCGCCAACGTGCCCTGGCTGGTGTTGTTCATTCCGCTGGTGATTTCCACGGGCGGCAACTCGGGCAACCAGTCGGCCACGCTGATCGTCCGGGCCCTGGCCACCGGCAGCGTGGGCATGCGCGACTGGTGGCGGATCATTCGGCGCGAGCTGTTGACCGGGATTGTCTTGGGCGTGGGGCTGGGCGCGATCGGCTATGCGTGCGCCATATTCACCGCGCCGGACCACTACACGGCCATCGTGATCCCGGTCACGCTGGTGCTGGTGGTGGTAGCCGGTGTGCTGACCGGGTCGCTCTTGCCGCTGGTGTTCCGGCGCCTGGGATTCGATCCGGCGCTGATGAGCAATCCGTTTGTGGCCTGCCTGATCGACTTCGTGGGCATCCTGATCTACATGAACGTGGCCGTGCAATTGCTGCACAACCGGCCGGGGGTCTGGGGCGGGTGAGCCGGGCCCAGCGGCCCAGCGCGCTTCACCCACCTGGTTGCACAGTTTGTAGGGTGGGTCGAGCGAAAAGCGAGACCCACCGACAAGGAAACATGGTGGGTCTGCGCCTCCGGCTTGACCCACCCTACGGCTTGACCCACCCTACGCGCTTGACCCACCCTACGCGCTACGCGCCCGATACCCTACGCACGCCGGCAAGACAAGTAGGGTGGGTCGAGCGAAAAGCGAGACCCACCGACAAGGAAACATGGTGGGTCTGCGCCTCCGGCTTGACCCACCCTACGCGCTTGACCCACCCTACGCGCTGCGTGGTGGCACAATAAACTAGCTGCGTCCCCGTTCTTGCTCACCCAAGCGCTCGCCCAGCCGGTCGAGCACCTCTTCCAGCTCGGCAGCGCAAGCCACCAGTGTGAAGCGCCGCGACTGCGCGCCGGTGATCTCGATCCCCACGTCGATCCGTGCCCGCGGCAGGCAGTCGGCCACCCGGTCGGCCCATTCGATGAGCGTCACGCCCGGCCGTTCGTAGTATTCCTCCGGGCCGAGATCCAGGAACTCCTGCTGGTCGCGGAGCCGGTAGGCATCGAAATGGCAGATCGGCACCCGCCCCGCGTATTCGTGGACCAGCACAAACGTGGGGCTCAGCACGTCGCGCGGGTCCACGCCCAGGCCCGCGGCAATCGCCTGGACCAGGCGGGTCTTGCCCGCACCCAAGGGCCCGCACAGCGCCAGCGTGGTCCGCGGGGGCAACACCTCGGCCAGGGCCCGGCCCAGGCCCCAGGTGGCCTGTTCGCTGTCGGAGGAGAAGACAAGGCGTTTCATGGTGTCGTGTTCGTAGTGACGCGATTCATCGTCGGGAGGGAAAAAATGACAGGCACCATTTGTGCGAAGCCGGGCACCGACCGCAGGTTGGTCGTGGGCCGCCCAAAGGCAAATGGTGCCTGTCACCTTTTCCAGAATCCCGCAAAGTCATTTAGTAGTAGCCCGATTCATCGGGCGTTTGTAGTGACCCGATTCATCGGGTTCTATGTCGCTCGCCTTGTCAGCCCCGAGCGCGACCGTACAAGTACGGTCACTACGAACGGGCTCAATCCAACGTGTGCTCCCAGCCCTTCGGCTCCAGCGGTTCGCGCCGGCCGGAGGCGTCGGCCAGCCAGAGCCCCGGCTCCTCGACAAACTCGCCGATCACCGCAAGCGGCACACCGAGCGGCTGTTCGGCCGCCATGCGCCGCGCCTCCTCCGGTGGGACAGCCAGCAGCAACTCGAAGTCCTCGCCGTCCTTTAGCGCATGCTCCAGCGGCGTGGAGCCGTCGGCCAGCTTCACAGCCAAGCGCCGCGCATCCGCGGCCACAGGAATCCGCTCGCTGTGCAGCACCGCACCGCAGGCGCTCTCCGCGGCCAGATGGCCGAGGTCGCGGGCCAGCCCGTCGCTTACGTCGATGCCCGCGTGCAGCTCGTAGCGCTCGTGGAGCAGAATGGCTTCGCCGACACGCGGCTCAAAGTCCAGGTGGCGGCCGAGCAGGCTGCCGCCGAATCTGCCGGTGGCCACCAGTTGGTCGCCGGGCTGTGCCCCGCTGCGGCGCAACGGGCCGCTGCCGGTCGGGCTGCCCAGCAGGGTGACGCTCACGGCCAGCGGTCCGTCCCAACTGTTCGTATCCCCGCCGGCAATGGCCACGTTGTATTTTTCGGCCAGCGGCAGCATGCCTTGATAAAGGGCCTTGGCCAGCTCCATGCCGCCCTGGCGCGGCAGCACCACCGCCACGACCGCGGCCAGCGGCCGGGCAGCCATGGCCGCCAGGTCGCTTAAGTTGACGGCCAGGGCCTTGCGCCCGGCGCGGCGCGGATCGATCTCGGAGAGCTCGAAATCCACGTGGTCCGTCACGAGATCGACCGTCACTACACACGGCCGGCCGCCCAGCTCGACCACCGCGGCGTCGTCGCCCAGCCCAAGGCGCAAGCAAGGGTGGGCCGCCACCTGCTGTCGAATCCAGGCGATCAATTCGCGTTCCATGGTGGTGGCTTCCCCTGCTGCGAGCCGGGCGGTTCAGTAGGCTGCGCGTGCGTGCAGAGCACGCACCCTACATGCTGCGCGCCGGGCGGTTCAGCATCCCCCAGTATCAAACGCAGCACTCCACCCGACAAGGCCCCGCAACGGCCGGCGACGTTGCCCGGCGGCAGAGGCAGAAAGGGGTCGGGAGTGGGGAGGTGAAAGGATTAGCTTTCACCCGCAAGTAATGGTTGCCGTTTTTGTTCCGATTCGACCCGTGGGACAGGACCTTTTCCCCGGAATCCCGCAGGTTCATTTCGTTGCTTGCAGCCTGCTGCCCGGTGGGCCATAATTCGGCAGCGGGGTATTGACGAGCAGGTTATTGACGAGCCGGCTGGCGCGGGCCAGCGTCGGACCGGCCGCGTGTCAGGATTCTCTGACCGTTTTTTCGAGTCTGTAGCAACATTACAGAGGAACCACGAAAGCACCCGGTGGCCTAC
>CAYXPN010000192.1:1886-11095 GCA_964467075.1 uncultured Planctomycetaceae bacterium | reverse complement strand
CCGGGGAAGTAGAGCATTTGCGAGTCCTTCATGTTCGGAAACGCGCCCGCGGCCCACACCGCCGGGCGGCGGGCAAAAGGGAGGACAGACTCGTGGGTTTACGAAGGCGTACGCGTTACGTGAAGAAACTGAAAAGCCGGCGCTGCCCGCGTTGCAACGGCCGGCTGGGCCGCCATGAGGTCCGCTGCTCGCGCTGCCACCGGGAGCAGCAGAAAGTAAAGGCATCGTAACACTTCAGCCATCCGAAGCCACGCAGCGGACGTGACCACAGCGCGTCCCTCCAAGACTGGCCGTTCGTAGTGACCCGATTCATCGGGTCTTTTGAAGACCGTACAAGTACGGTCACTACAAACCACGCGCACTGCTGGACAAGCCAGCAGTGGCACCCGGCGGGGGCCGGGTTTCCTCGTGCCCGTGCTTGGCGGACGCGAGAGACCGCGTCTCTCCCGACGCGCGAGTGGAGGGCCACGCTCCGTCGTGGCCGCAAAACGACTTGAGCGCGTCCGGGAATTGCCGCTGGATTTCGCTCAAAAGACGACCGTGTGCCACTGCTTGCCCGCCGGGCAAGCAGTGCTTCGAGCGGCTGAGGCACTGCTTCTGGCGAAGCAGTCACACACTGCGCTTCAGTCCGCGGTCGGCGTTGCCGGAGAAGAAACCCCAGGTTCGGCAGCCGGCCGTACTGCCAGCCGGCCCTGGTCCATCCACAGCGCAGTCTCGGCAACCCTGCCGGTTTGCCCAAGATCGTGGCCCACCCAGACCAGGGCCCGCCGATCAGGCGCCGCGGCAATCCACTCCTCGAGCAACGCCTCGACCCCGGCGACAGCCCGGGAATCCAACGCCGCGGTGGGTTCGTCCAAGAGCAACACCTCGGGCTCGATCTGCAAGGCCCGCAACAGGGCCACCAATTGGCGTTCGCCGCCCGATAGCTCGCTGGCGACCTGCTCGAGGAAGGCTTCGTTTCGGCCCAGGTGCACGAGCCACTCGACGACCCGAGTGCGGTCGAACGCCCTGTCGCGGTGGATGGCCAGGCCCAAGGGACGGCGCAGCGCCTCTTCCACCGTCGGGCCGAGCATGGTCGGGCCCTGGTGCAGGTAGATCACCCGGGCACGGAACCGCGGCACCTGGTCCCGGCGCACGGGCTGACCGTGGAAGAGCACCCGGCCGGCATCCACCGGGTCCAGGAGCGCCAGTGCCCTGAGGAGCAGGGTCTTGCCCGCGCCCGAGGGTCCGCCCAGGGCCACGCGCGTGCCCGGCAACAGTTCGAGCGAGACGTCTTCGAGCAGCCAGCCCTCTGCGTCCGGCCGGCGCCGCGAGAGCCCGACGGCCTGGAGGATCGGCGTGCGCGGGGCAGGGGCTGCACCGGAATCGGACGGTTGCACGTCTTGCGCCTCGGCCTTGGTGTAAGAGTTGAGCTATCGGAAATGGTTTTCGGCGCGGGCGCGCGCCGGTTCGACGTCGTGATCGTGTTCATTGTACAGGTCGTGCGCTTGTCGTAGAATACCGCGAGCGCGCGGATGGTCGGCCAAGCCGCCCTACAAACCGCGCTGCCCGGGCATCGACCTGTGTGCCCAATTTGGGGCCAAATGGGTCACCGGCACGCCGGGCGCCCGGATCGAGCGCAGCGGCTTCAGCGAATACAGCGCAAAAGTGAGTAGCCGATGGTCGATGTAACTGCACCGCCGCGGCGGGGGATGCGTAGTTCTGAATACGGTTCTGGATCACGCATTTCTTCTTTGCAGCTCGCACCATACTATCGTAGGGTACGTGCTCGCACGCACGCGCTCGCACCATACTATCGCAAACCAACCCCCTGCGCCTACGGGTTTGGCTCACAGCCTGCCTGGTAGTTGGCCACTGCTTCCGAGGTGCGCAAATACCGGTCGTAGATTCGCAGGCCACTCAGTTCGCCGTGAAGCGCAGGGCCGATTCGCAACGAGCCCGAACCGCGCACGTCGCCCAACTCCCCCTGGTATCGTCCCCAGCCGTACTGGCGGTGCGCGCCGCCGTCGCAGAGTTGCCCATCGACGAGGAACGTGATGATCCGCGGGCCGCTGTCGACGATTGCGATCACGTGGTGCAGCGCGCCGGGCCGGAGCAGTCCCGGATCGCAATCCCACCCGGCCGTGGTCTTGCCGTCGCGCAACTCGAGACGCAACGTGCCCTTCTCGGTCGTGATCAGGGCGAGCCCCGTCCGCTGGGCGGATCGCGTGTCGAGCAGCACCTGGCCCGGCTCCAGGCCCTCGAAACGGACCCAAAGATCGAGCGCCAGCCCACCCGCCGAGACGTCGAACTGCTCCGGCAGCTTGATCTCGCCCCCGCCGAGTTGCTCGGGACCCAGCTCCACGACGAGTCCCTGGCGGGCCACTTCGCGGCACTGGCCCTGGCTCCAGAGCCCTTCGAGCAGGCTCCCGTCGAGCTCGTGGACCCTGGCGACCGTCTTCTGTGTCTCGGTGACCCAGTAGCGGCCGTCCTGCTCGATCAGGTCGGGATAGCTCATGCGCACCTCGGGATCGTCGTCGTAGAGCAGGATTTCCGGCTGCGACCAGTGGATGCGGCCGTCGCGCTGCACGCCGCCGGCGATCCAGGCCGGGTTGCGGTCCTGGTACGACCGGCCGCTGTGGTTGTGGAACCAGAAGAGGTAATTGCCGTTCGCACATCGCCAAACCTTGGGGCAGGCTCGGGGGTTCTTGACCCGCCGGCCGCCGGGCGCATAGGTCATCTGCACCGGCCTCTCCCACGTGCGCCCGCCATCGCGGCTGTAGGTATGACAGGGATAGCCGGTCGTGGTGCGATAGACGCAGTAGAGCGACCCGTCGCCAAGCGGCACCATGTTGTGCTCTTCCTGCACCGAGCCGAACTCGCTGCTGCGGATGCCGTGCTCGCCCTCGGGCAGCATCTGCCAATGAAGCTCGGCCGGGTCGCGCTCGGTGAGGATGTTGTCCGAGCGAAAGAGCCATCCCTCGCCGTCATCGAGCATGTAGCGGCCCAGCTTGGTGAACGAGAAGAACACGTCGCCCCCAAAGGAAAACGGCTTGCAGATGCCCCAGAAGATGATCACCTCGCCCTGCCAGTCGTTGCCGCGGTCGCAGGCGGTCACGCGCATCGGCAGCCGGTACCGCTCCTTGGACCAGGAGCGCCCGTTGTCGTCCGAGTATTTGTAGCAGTACCAGCCGAGCATGTCGGCGCGAATCCTGCGCCCGCGCAGCGTGTCGACGCGGTCGCCGTTGTAGGTGTAGAAGCAGTAGACCCTGCCGTCGGGCACCACCAGCGGCACGACCCACGACGCCTCGGGGCCGGTCGCGGGCTCGATTTCGACCAGTTCGCTCCAGGTCTTTCCCCGGTCGGTACTGATGGTCGAGACCACGTGCTGGCCGCCCGCCCCTTCCCGGCCCGGACCCGTGGTCAGCGTACACAGCCAATTGCCGTCCTTGGTGACGACCACGTACGGCTGATCGCAGTAGCCCTCGTCGGGAATCGTCAGGCCGGTCGCGATGTGGCGCGGGTCGGGCTGCCCGCTCGGCGCGGCCGCGCGAAGCGCTGCCGCGGTGATCAACGCCACACAGACCGACCAGCAGATGGTCGCGGCTCGCATGATTTCGCCTGTCTTGGAGTGCAACGACTTGACGCCGCTTCTCGCCAGGGCGTGCGTTCCTGCGCCAAGCCCGGGAAGTGTCTGATAATCGTAGCCACGCTCGCCAGAGCGTGGACAATGCCCGGCGTTGTTTCGCAAGTAGCCACGCTCGCCAGAGCGTGGACAATGCCCGGCGTTGTTTCGCAAGCGATGATTTGTCCACCGTCTGGCTTTCGGTGGCTACGAACTGGCCATCGTGGCTACACCCGGAAATCCCGATTGTCAGACACCTCGCGTGCCCAGGCCGCTATCTCCAGGCTATCCTGTCCGAAAGGGCCGGGAAAGCCCGCTGGCCGAGAAACGCCCTGGCCCCCTGCCCAGCCCTTGCCGGCGGGTGCATTCGTGCAGAGCCGAGAACCCGGCCGACTCGCCTGCCGTGCCCCGATCCGGCTGTGGGCTGCTCAAATCCAGGCGCCCGAGCCGAAAAGCGGCGTTTCAACGCTGCGCTACCACCGGGCCCGGCCAGACGCCGGCCTGCTACCGGGCCAAGCCGGACGCCGAGGTACGACCAGGCCCCATCAGACGCTGGGCTACCACCAGGGCCGGCCTTGGGTATAATAGGGATGTTTGGCACGTGCTCGGGGCGGAGACCTGGGCTGGTGGGCCACAAAGGCCGCGCCGCAGGTCGGCCTGAGCCGGATTTCGGGGCGTGGCGCAGTCTGGATAGCGCGTCTGACTGGGGGTCAGAAGGTCGCTGGTTCAAATCCAGTCGCCCCGACTTCGCAAGGCCCGACGTAGCAACGAGTTACGTCGGGCCTTTGCTCGTTCTTGGTCGGGCAGCGAGAAGCAGCGGAACGGTTTGGATCAAGCGGCGAGAATCGGCCCGACGGCTATCGAGAAGCCACGTTGCCCGCGGGTTGCTACCAGCAGCGCGCAGGCTCCGTTTTTTCGCTATCGAACGGGCAAGCAGGCAGGTGCGGCAGTCCGCGCTTGCGGCCGCCAAGAGAACGACCGCGAAAGACAGAAATGGCGAAAACGCGAAAACGGATGCCGTTCCTCGCCGTGCGCATAGGTCATTGGCCATCGCATGTTGTCGCGTCTTCAGGGCCTTGCCTTTTTGCCTGTTTCGCGTTTTCGTCCTTTCGTGCTTTCGTGATTCCCTTGACTCGTGGCCGGTTGCTGCCCGCCGGGATGAACCCGGCGGCTCCGATCAGGTTTCGCGTGCGAGCACGCACCCTACAGCACTGCTGGACCAGCCGGCAGTGGCCCCCGGCGATTCCCGGCGCAAACTGCGGCCGTTTCCCTCGTTCGATCGGGTTGCCCGTCGAGTCAAGCGGTGCTCAGAGACCTTTGCACCGGTAGTAGCTTACGGCCCAGGGCTTGAGCGAAGGATAGAAATCCTTCATTTCCTGCAGCCGCATGATCATGAACGGCCGGGCGGGGTTGAACCCGTTCTTGGTGAACCAGAAGTCGTCGGCCAGATAGACTGCGGCGTGTATGAACCATCCATCGCGGGGGTCATCGAGGATTACCAGATCACCAAGCTGGCCGGGCTCGCTGATGCGGTAGTACTGGCTGCGGAAGCAGCGGACGGCTTCCGCATCGTCGAGCAGCGTGTCGTCCGGTTCCGAGTTGAAGAAATTCAATGCCGCCCAGAGGCAGTCCGGCCCGTTGCTGGCTCCTTCGTACGGCGGCTCATAGGTATACAGGCGCTGTCGGGCAAAGGGCGGCAACAGCAGGGTGATGTCGATCCCTTGATCATTGGGGCTGCCGGCCACTGCTTCCAGCAGCGAGCGCACATCCGCCTCGCGCCCTCCACGGCCCCAGTAGTCGGCCAGTCGCTCTACATCCGCATCGGGCGGCACCTTCAGCCGCACCAGATAGGTGGCATCGCGGCGCAGGGCGATGACCAGCCGGCGCTGTTCGGCTTCGGATTCGAGCAGCGGCAGCACCGTACGCAGGTCGGCAAAAAACAGGAAACCGCCGTGACGAAAGATCAGCGGAGTCACGAGCCGCCGCGTGGACTCGGCCAGAGGCACACAGCCGAGCCACTCCTCGGCCGACGCCGCACGAAAGCGAAAGGTCTCGTGCTGGTCAACGTTTTCGTTGTAGCGATACAACGCGATATACAGGCGCGCGCGCTGCTCGGGTGTGAGCCCCAGCACCAGCTCCCGGCTGGGACGGATCACCACGCCGTCGATCCTCGGATCCATCTCGGCCAGGTCGCGGAGTTCCATGCGCAACTCTTCCGGCAGCCCGATCTCGGCCAGCAGCTCGGAAAGCTGCAACGCGGTCATCCGGGGGAAGCACCACCGAACCTGCGGATCGCTCAGATCGACTTCGAAGGCCCGCTCCGGCGTAGGCGCCATTATCACGGGCGCGTATTCCAGTCGGCCCCACGGGCCGGTGGCCTCACCACTGGCAGGCGAGGCAGCCGAACGCGGCGCCGGCGCCGCTGCGGGCGCTGAGACATGCTGGGCCATTGCCCAGTGGCGCCAGGCAATGATCATGCCCGCAGCCGCCCACGAACCGACGATCACTACCGTCAGCCCGAGCAGCCAGCGGATCATCATGCGCCGCGTGCTCAGGCGCGCCAGGGCGCGCGACCAAAGCCTGCCGTTTGAACGCAGATGGTTTCCGGAGCGCATACTGCAACGCCCCCAAAACGGTGCCGCAGGACGGCCGACCGGCACGGGTGGGCCCAAAGCGTCGCCGGCCGACTCACGTGGTAAGGCCAAGCTGGGAGTGGGCTCCCTGTTCCGTAACCCAATTATACCCCGTTGCCACTATTCTAACCAAAGTCCGGCACGAATGTTTCGACCCGGATGAGGTTTTCTCCTCGGGGAGCCCTCGAGGCCATCGCGTGTGCCTCCTCGGACACGTCGGCCCACCATGTGGCAAACCGGATGCCTGCCAGCGGCCCCGGTCCCGCCACAACCCGCCTTGGGGCGATCCTGTGGCCGCGGCCCCTGGATTCTAAGTGTTGCGGAACCAAGCGGTTAGGATCGGCCGCTGCCCTCAGGGTCCTGGCGCGTCCCTGCCGCGGGTGCCGCTTCTGGTGGGAGGGCGATTTTGGGCAGAAAGACGGGCCGAAGGGGGCCAAAAGGAGATGGGGTCCACGGCGCACGCTACCGCGGGGCTCACTCCCCCGGCCGGGTGGCGGGGCAGGCAACACAACGCCCGGACTTGCCCGTGACCACGCGCCCATCGCAGCCGCTCTGCGCGAGCGCCCCAACTGGCGGCTCGTTTGCGCTTCGATCGACGCCCTTCCCCGCGGGATGAGCCCCCGGTTCGACAGTTTATTCGAATCAATGGTTCTCGGCAGTGCGGGCCAAACCCGCGGCACACACCGCTTGCCTCTCCGCTTTCGCCCACGTGGAACCATTGCCGGCAGTTGGCTCTTCCGACCCGAGCAGACCCCACCCGCTCGCCCATGCGTTTTTTGAGACTCCTCGGCGGTGGCCAAAAACGCAAGTTGAAAAGCGCTCGTAGACGCAGTATGCTGGCCAGCGACAATCATGCACGCGACAACCACCCTGGGCACGATGATCTCACCAGTGCGATCCCAGACCAACGCCGAGAAGGTCAGGCAGCTCCAGGCCGCCCTGGCAGAGCTTCTGGCCGCGGTGCTCCGTCGCGGGTTCCACGGCACCGCGGCAGTGGAAGTGAGCATCCAGGACGGTACGATCCAACACATTCGCCGGCGCCTGGAACAGATCGAACGATAGCAACGCGCTATAGCCCGCCATAGGGCGACTGGCGGCAAGCGGGACTGACCACAACCAGACATGGCTGACCGGTAGGTATCCGGCACAGGGCCCGGCCGACGGGCTTCTGGCAGAGCCCACCGCGAACCCTTGGGTTCCCGGTGGGCTTTGTTTTTGCGCCGCGAGTTGCCCCCGGCCGGTGCCTGCGCGGCACCAACAGCAGCACGACGACAGGAAAGGACAAACGATGATCGAAACGCTCTGGGAATATGCGGATTCGCGTGGACAGTCGATCGGGGTGGATCGCCGGGCGGGGGTGGTCCGGGGCGTGAAAATCCTGGGCCTGCGCTCGCGCAACGGGCGCGTCTATCTGCCCGAAGCCCTGCGCGACGCGGCCAGGCTGTACGAAAACGCCAGGGTCAACGTGAACCACCCCAAGGGCGATCCCCAACAGCCCCGCGACTACCAGGACCGCATCGGGGTGATTCGCAACGTGGCGGTTCGGGAAGACGAGGGCCTGTTTGCCGACTTCCATTTCAACCCCAAGCACGCGCTGGCCGAGCAGCTTCTCTGGGACGCCGAGCACTCGCCCGAGAACGTGGGATTCTCCCACAACGTGCAGGCGCGCTGTGTGCGCCGCGGCGAGCAGTTGGTGGTCGAGGCGATCACCCGCGTGCTGAGCGTGGACCTGGTGGCCGATCCGGCCACTACGGCCGGGTTGTTCGAATCGCAAGCCGACGCTGAGGGCGATGCGCCGGCGCCTTCGGACGAGCCGGACGCGGATCGTGCGGAGCCGGAGGTGCCGGCCGAGCTGACGGTCGAGCAACTGCGCCGGGCCCGGCCGGACCTGGTCGAGCGGATTTGTCGCGAGCAGATCGACGAGAACAACCGCCTGCGTGCGGAACTCGAACGCCGGGCCGAGGAGGCGGCGTTGCTGCGGCGTCGGCGATTGATCGACCGGCTGCTGCGGGAACACGGCCTGCCGGAGCTCGAGGCTGCGGACGCACTGGCCCGGGCCGTTCTCGGCCGGCGTTTTGTCGAGGCCCTGACCGCGGCCGACAGCGACGAGCAGGTGCGCGAGCTGGTCGAGGAGCGCGCCCGGCTGGTGCGCGCGTTCCAGGGTGCGCCTGCCTGGGCTGGTGAGGCGGACAGCCGACCCGCGGCCCGGGACCAGGCCACGGTGGCCGACGTGCCCCGCTGGGACGCCAGGGCCTTTGTGGAGGCCATCACCTGAGCGGATGCGAACGGCGGGAGGGAGCAAGGGCCCTGGGATGTTTCCCCTGCGACGATCGGAAGGTATTCCAGGGAGTCTCATTCATGGAGAACAAGGCATGAGCGACAAGATGCGATGGAGATACGGGGAGACCAACCCCGTGGTGGCCGCGGTGGACGCTGGGACGGAAATCGAGATCGGCGACCTGCTCTGGCAGGACACCGACGACGCCAAGCCGGCCTCAGACGTGCCGGACCAAGGCACGGCGCAAGCCAACCAGACGTATTTCGCCGACCGGTTCCTGGGGGTGGCCATGCAGCGGAGCCGCGCCGGCGAGACCGCGCCGGTGCGCGTGGCCGCCACCGGCGTGTTCGAACTGGATTGCCAGGCCACGGCCTTCGAACTCGGTGACCTGGTGGCCGCGGCCGAAGGCACGGCCGACGTGCTCGAAGACCAGCAAGTGGCCAAGGTGTCCGATTCGGCGCTGGGCATCGCTCGCGTGGCGCGGCGCGAGCCCAGTGCCGCCACCCGGGTGCTGGTGGACATCCGCTCCACCGTGATGACCGGCGGGGTGAAAGGCACCACGGCGTAGCTCGTGGAGCCGTAGCCACCGTCGCCAGACGGTGGACAGGAAACCACCGATTGCCGTCCACCCTCCACGCTCCGGCGAGCGTGGCTACCGCGCCGGCGATTGCCCTCCACGCTCTGGCGAGCGTGG
>CAYXPN010000192.1:0-1786 GCA_964467075.1 uncultured Planctomycetaceae bacterium | reverse complement strand
CCCTCCACGCTCTGGCGAGCGTGGTTTGGGAGGCGGCGGGCGTGCAAGCACGCACCCTACGGACTGTTTTCGCACTCCACTGTCGCTGACGCGCGTGCGTGCGAGCACGCACCCTACGGGCCGGAGGGCAGCGAAAAAGCGGCAACGCAAATCCCCTTTCTCGATCAAGGAGACAAACTGGTGAGAACCATCAACTACCGTGAACTCAGACGCATGTACGAGAAGCTGGGCCGCGCCCAGTGCGTGCGCCACCTCTGCGAGGCACTGCGCGACGGCCACCTGAAGCCCGAAGACTTCAGCATCCGCGAGATCGCCGAAGTGACCCTGGGCAGCGAGTGGGTCCGGCAGATGGACCCCCGCAGCGCTGAAGTGGGACTGCTGGAGGCCACCGAAGGGATCGACGTGACCGCGTTCTCCAACATCACCGGCCAGGTGGTCCAGGCCAAGGTGCTGGAGGCCTACAACCAGGAGGCGTTTGTGCTCTCGCGCCTGGTGGAGAGCATTCCCACGCGCCTGGACGGCGAGCGCATCCCGGGCATCGGGCGCATCCCGGACGAGGCCGAGGAAATCCACCCCGGCATGCCGTATCCCAACGTGGGCTTCGGCGAGGACTACATCGAGACGCCCCAGACCACTAAGCGCGGCTTCATCGTGCCGGTGACCAAGGAGGCCATCTTCTTCGATCGCACCCACCTGATCCTCCAGCGCGCGGCCGAGGTGGGCGAAATCCTGGGGCTCAACAAGGAAAAGCGGCTCATCGACCTGTTGATCGGTGTGATGAACAACTACAAGTGGAACGGCACCGCCTACGACACCTACTATGCCTCGGGCGACCCCGGGCCGGACGGCGGGCCCACTCCCTGGGTCAACGTGCTCGACGAGGAGCTGGTCGACTGGACCGACGTGGACGCGGCCGAGCAACTGTTCGCCGACATCCTCGATCCCAACACCGGCGAGCCGGTGCTGGTCCAGGCCACCACCGTGCTGGTCACACCGGCCTACCGCCACGCCGCCCACCGCGTGTTCAATGCCGCGGAGATCACCTACACCGCGGCCGGCGCGGAGACCGCCACCACCGCGGCCAATCCGCTGGGCAAGTATCGCGTGGCCGAAAGCCGGCTGGCCTACCGCCGCATCCTGGCTTCCGGTGTGGCGTCGGCCGATGCCAAGAAGTGGTGGTTCATCGGCGATTTCCGCAAGGCTTTTGCCTATATGGAGAACTGGCCCGTGACGGTCACCCAGTCGCCGCCGGGCAGCGAGGCCGAATTCACCCAGGACATCGTGGTCCGCTTCAAGGCCAGCGAGCGCGGGGCCGCGGCCGTGATCAATCCCCGCTACGTGGTCAAGAGCACCGGCGGCACCGTGGCGTAGCCTTTCGGGAGGCCAAGCGCCCGGCCGCGGGGCTTTGCCCGCGACCTTCGCCGCGGGGCGCACCTGGTGCGCTATCCCTTCGGCGCGAATCCGTGACGGGTGGCCGGGGTTGGAGCGTAGCGAAACCCCCGGTGATTCCTGTCTGCTGATGTGACCCAAGTCCGCCCGAACAGGGTTTCTCGGATAGTCTGTTACCCTCGAGCCGATCCCATGGCCGACTTCAGCGCGTGGACCCGATACAAGCCGATTCAAGTCCTGGACGACGAGATCGACCAGGACCTGAGCGCATTCCCGCTGCTGGTGGCCATCGACGAGGATGGGGACATCGGCGCGCACGCCCGGGCGGACGGCTTCGACCTGCGCTTCACGCTCGACGACGGCGAGACCGAGCTTGAGTTCGAGCGCGAGAGCTTCG
>CAYXPN010000191.1:4184-11102 GCA_964467075.1 uncultured Planctomycetaceae bacterium | reverse complement strand
CCCGGCCACCCGGGGCTGCGCATCGAATTCGGCAAACAATTCCTTTACAAGTCCTTATCTGTCCGCTTCCTCGATTTCCTCGGGATCAACTGGGCGGTCCGTCGTCAACTGCCGCGGGGAACGAATGGACCGTTCGCCTGCGCAGTCGGGCGCCCGCTAGTATCGGAGCAACGCAACGGCCGTCTCCTTGTGGGGCATTTCTTCCTGCGGAAGCCTGTGTACGGCCGCGCCCTGGCGGTAGGAGACGACCGTGGCCAGGTTAACCAGCTCGTCGTCGTCCGGCGCGGGCTGCTCGTGTACGTCCAGGCGTCGCCGGTCGGGATCGTATCGCCCCCATCGCTCGGCATCGGCGGCCACCAGCAGCGTGTCGACCCGGCCGTCGTGGGCCGCCGGCAGCACGGCGTCCAGGCGCCCGGCCGCCTGTCCCTGGGCTGCCGCCTGGTGGTAGCGGGCCACCGCGGCGTCGCGGGCCTTGACCACCTCCGGCTCAAGAATGCGCCACGCCTCGCCGCACAACTCCGCGGCTTTTCGGGAGTCCGGGTTGCCGGCCACGGGTTGCGCGACCACTCGGGCATAGTCGCTCGCCGAGCGATAGGCCGCAGCCAGCCGTTCGTCGCAGGCCAGCACCAGCGGCGCATCGGCATCGCCGACGGCCTGCTGCACTCGCCTGTCGATCAGCCGGCAGTACTCCCTCAGCCGCTCTTTGCGCTTCGAGGATTCCTCCCCGCCCGGATGACCGTGGAACACGGCCGCCCGGCCGCGGTCGGCCGAGCCAGGCGCGGCTTCGGTACGGAACTGAAGCTGCGGCTCTTCCTCGATGTAGGCGGCGAGTTGCTCGAAATTCTCCGGCCAGCCGGGCAGCTCGAGCTCGCGGGCCGTGTAGCGCGTGCCCTCAAAGAGGCGCACTTGCTTGGGACTGAGGGCCAGGACGAAGAAGCGCAGATCCTCGCTGACCACCGGGATCAAGGGCACCAGATAGGCGTGGTGCCCGATCACGACGCGTTGGGGCAGGGAGAAGGGGATCGCGAAAACGTGCGTCTCGTCCGGCAAACTGAAGGCGGCCAGCCCTTCACTTCGATGGGCCCAAAACGACGTATCGTCGATCAGTTCTCGAAGCGGCCCGAGTCGCTGGCGGGCATCAGGCGTTCGTTGTCCGCGGGCGGTGAGGAGTTGCGCGGCCTCACCGAGCAGGTTCTTTAAGCGGATGGGGTCCTGGGTGGTTTCGCGTCCGCTGCGGTGCGTGGGCATGAGCAGCGACACGCACGTCGCATCGGCCACCTGGGCGAGCTGGCGGAAGTCTTGCAGAGTGAGCATCTTCATGTGGGGCGTCCTCGCGATCGGTTCTTCTGTTCTGGTGATCTTCTGGTGATTTTAGGCGGCAATGGGCAAGGCCCGGGAGCCGAAGTCGCCGCGGCTTCGGCCGGACAGACCGGAATTCCCAACTCCGGCGAGTTCGGCTGCCGATGAGCCGCTGAGCCTGAGATTACCGAAACTCCACGACTATGCAAAGCGCGCGCCGCGAGCGGCGAGTATGCCACGGCAAGAAAAGGGAAAAGGTCCCACACGGCTTGGCATGGAATATGCAGCCTCGACCGTGCAACCTTTGCCGATCTCCGCTTAGCTGATGAGCGAGGCCGACCACCGCGAGGCCGGTGATTGCGCTGTTCGTGCTCGATCCACCGGCCATTTGCAGCGCGGGCGCCAATCATCCTCAAGATTGAAAGGAGCTGGTCATCTTCAACGCACGTTGTGCAGCTCTGCTGGGGGCCGAAGACACCACGTCGCTGTTGCCCGACGCCCTGCAAGCTTTCTTGCCCCTGTTGAGCCGCCTGGGCGGAGCCGTTCTGCTGATCCTGCTGGTCTATCTGGGCTATCGCGTTTTGCGCAGGACGATCGGCGCGCTCGAGCGCCGGCAGCGCATTCCCAGCCAACTGTCTTTTGTTCTGCAGCGGGTGTTGCGCTGGGCCGCGGTGGTCCTGGCGGTCGTGCTGGTGCTGCAAGGGTTCGGCCTGCTGAAGGACTTTTGGACGTTTCTTTCCGCCATGCTGGCTTTGGTGGCCATCGGATTCGTGGCCGTCTGGAGCGTGCTCAGCAATATCATGTGCTCGGTGATCTTGCTGGTCACGCACCCCTTCCAGGTGGGCGATATGATCGAGCTTCCCGCACAGCAGCTCAAGGGCAAGGTGGTCAACTTCAATCTGCTGTTCACGATCCTTCGGGACGAGAACGGCGGCCTGATCCAGATTCCCAACAACACCTTCTTCCAAACTCCGATCCGGCGCAAACCGGGAACGACCGCGGTCAGCCTCGAAGAGCAACTGGAAAGAACCGAAAACGCCGAATGACTATTCCTCCAACTCCAGCTTGAGCGAAATCAGCCGGCTGACGTCCTTCAGGCTGATCACTCCTCGGAGCCGGCCGTCCTCGACCACCAGCAGACGCGACCGCCCGTCGCGGGTCATTTTCTGGAGCGCTTCCAGGGCGCCGGTGCTCGGCGAGATGCTGTTTTCCTCGGAGCACGGCTCGGCCACCTGGCCCACCGTGTGGCGCGACCACTGCTCGCGGGGAATCTCCTTCACCTTTCGCGTGGTCACGCAGCCGACGAGGTTGCCGTCTTCGGTGACGGGGAACATCTTGAAGTGGTGCCGGTAGACGTGGTCCTCGACCAACTCCTCAACGGAGATCGACGAGGGCACGCTGTGCACGTCGGTCCGCATCACTCGCTCGACCGGCTCGTTGCCCAGTGCACGGCGGACGAGTACTTGCTGGTAGGAGCTTTCCGACGCGGCTCGCAGAAACAGCCCCAGCAGAATCCACCACAGGCCCTCGATGAAATGGCCCGCGAACAGGCTTACCAGCCCGGTGACCATGAGGAACACGGCGAACGCCGTGCCGCCGTAGGTGGCGATCCGCGTGGCCCACCGCAGGTTGCCCTTCAGCTTCCAGAGGGCCGAGCGCAGCACGCGGCCGCCGTCGAGCGGAAAGGCCGGGATCATGTTGAAGATCACCAGCACGGCGTTGATCCAGGCCAGATAGAACAGCACGGCCCGCACCGGCGTGCTCCACCCCAGCCCAACGCCCAACACGTACAGGCCGTAGGCCGACGCCGAGATCAGCACGCTGACGATCGGACCGGCAATGGCCATCATGAACTCGGCCGCGGGGCTCTCCGGCTCCTCGTCCATCTGCGCCACGCCGCCGAAAACGAACAGTCGGATGCCCCGCATCTCCAGTCCGTACCAGCGGGCCACCAGCGAGTGCGAGAACTCGTGGACCACGATCGCGGCGAACAGCCCAAGGGCCCCCATGACTCCCATCCACCAGTAGGTGGCGGTCGACAGGTCGGGATAGAAGGTCGGGAAGTAGCCGGCCGCCAGCGACCAGGTCACCAGGGCCGCGATGATCAGCCAGCTCGCGTCGATCTCCACCGAGAAGCCGAACAGCCTGAACAGGCGAATTCCCTTGCCGAACATGCGTTGTTTCCCTTTCACTGCCGGGGGTATGAAACGTCGGGTGCCGCCGCCCGGTCGGATTGCCGACCGAGCCGGCCCACAATCCCTCGGTAACAACTTGTGAAGGTATTACTTCCCGGGGCTTCGCTTCGCCGTGAGCCCCGCCCACCCGGGCCTGGGTATGGGATTGGGGAAACAATTGGTTTACAAGTTCTAAATACAAAACGCCCCCGTAGATACCAGCAGGCACCAGTCGTGTGTTTGACCAGGTGCAAGTGACGTACCAACGGCCGGCCCCCACGTGACATGAATGCGAAACCCTTTCCGGTCGGCCATTCCACGGCTGTGCGACATCTTGTCGCGCCGGCCGGTCATGCTGTCGCCCCCCAGCAGTCGGGGACGGAGTGAAGCCCCCGTTCCGGTCGGTGGCACCGCGAAGCCGCCCGGTTTGTGGAGCCGGCAAGGCTTGCGGCGTCGTGCCCGGCGCGGCATTTGCGGGCATCAGTTCCATTGTTTCATTGTTTCACGGCTTTCCCAAGAGACACGGCATTGCGCAACATACGAGCGACTCGGCATTACCTACTGTCACTGCCAAGGAGTCGAACGATGACCTTCTCGGCTTCCATACACGCCAAGGCGGCCGATTTGACGAAACTCAGCGTGGAAATGACCACCGCGGCCGGGAAAGCCGAACACCCGGTGGCGGGCTCATAGGACCGCAAGCCGCCCGGGGCTGAACGTCGCGCTGCACCGAAATGCAAGCACAGAAACGATAATCCAAGCACACAAACGATTCAGGAGGCCGAGCCCATGTATATGCTCTTGATGCTCGCGATGATCGGCGTCGGGTTGGGATGGTTGGCCTGGGGCCTCAGTTCGGGCAGGACGTGGGCGGCCGTCGGCGGTGCGATTCTGCTGGGGGCCACCGTGGTCTTCTTTTCGTTGCTGAGCTTCTGGGGAGAGCTGCTGTGGTTTGCCGCCCTGGGCTACCGCGGCCGGTTTTGGACGGAAATCTTCGCCCTGGCGACCGCGGGTGGGGCCGGTGCGCTGGCCGGCGGGCTGGCCGTGTATCTGCTCACCTGGCCCATCCCCCGCGAGCCGCCGCTGGCGCGCATCTGGCCGGAGGTGGCCGGCGTTCTGCTCGGCGCGAGTTGGGGCATGAACAACTGGGATGTGGTGCTGAAGTACCTCAATCGGGTTTCCACCGGAGTTGCCGATCCCATCCTCGGCCGCGACACCGGATTCTACCTGTTCACGCTGCCGTTTTACGACGCCCTCTACTGGCTGCTGGCCAGTGTTACGGTGATCGGCCTTTTGGCCGCGGCCGCGTACCTGCTCGTGCCGCGCGGGCGCGAAGAGCTGGAAGCCCCCTGGTGGGAGCAGCGGTGGCGTCGGGGCTACCGCGACTATCGGCCCCTTTACGCCGCACTGGGCGCCTTCGGGCTGGTGCTGGCCTGGGGCCATTACCTGAATATCTTTCACCTGATGTACTCTTCGCTGGGCGCCGTGGCCGGTCCCGGCTGGACCGACGTCAAGATCCGCCTTCCGGCCTACTGGGTAACCGCGGCGGTCACCGCGGCGGTCGGCGTGGTCCTGTTGGTGCCCGCGGCAACCCGCCGATTGCACCACAAACGCTCCTCGGGCGGCCAGCGGCTCGGCGCCGTCGGGGCCCTGGGCGTCCCGGTCGGCGCGGTGGTCGCGGTCTGGTTTGTGGCGCTCATGTTGGTGCCCGGTCTGGTGCAATGGCTTGTGGTCGAGCCCAACGAAATCTCCATGGAGAAGCCCTACATCCAGCACAACATCGAGTTCACCCGCCGCGGATTTCAATTGGACAAGATCGAGGAGCGCCAGTTTCCCGCCTCGGCCGAGTTCACGCGCCAAACGGCCGAGGAAAACCAGCAGGTGCTCTCACAGGTGCGGCTCTGGGACCCGCGGGCCCTGGTGCAGGTGTACAAGCAGTTTCAGGAAATCCGCCTCTACTACGAGTTTCCGGACGTGGACATCGACCGCTATACGATCGGCGACGATTACCGCCAGGTGATGGTCTCGCCCCGGGAGATGCACCTCGACAATCTGCCCGAGCAGAGCCAGACGTTCGTCAACCGCCATTTCAAGTACACGCACGGCTACGGCCTGACACTGGCCCCGGCCGGCAAGTTCACCCCCAACGGGCTGCCCAACCTGCTGGTCAAGGACCTCCCGCCCAAGGCCGCGCAGCCCAGCCTGGAGGTCGAGCGTCCCGAAATCTACTACGGTGAGTTGACCGACACCTACGTGGTGGTCAATACCGACGAGCCGGAGTTCGACTATCCGCGCGGCGACCAGAACGCCTACACGCGCTACGCAGGGCGAGGCGGCGTGGCGCTGCACAATTTCTGGCGGCAGTTCGTCTATGGCTGGAAGCTGGGGGGCACGCGCCTGCTCTTGTCCGGCTACCCGACGGAGAAAAGCCGTATCATGTTCCGCCGCCAGGTTCGCGAGCGGGCCAAGGCGCTGGCTCCCTTCCTCCACTTCGACCAGGACCCCTACATCGTGCTTGCCGACGGCAAGCTCTACTGGATCATCGACGCCTACACCACCTCGCGCTACTACCCCTACAGCGAGCCCTTTTTGGGTCGCACGGGCGGCGCTGCGCGGCGGGTCGCCCGGACGACAACCACGGGTGAGGGGGCCGACTACCTGCGCGGGCAGAATTATGTGCGCAACGCCGTCAAGGCGGTGGTCAACGCCTACGAGGGTTCGGTGACCTTCTACGTCTTTGAACCGGAAGACCCGATCATCCAGGTCTGGCAGCGGATCTTTCCCGGCCTGCTGAGACCCAAGGAGGAAATGCCCGAGAAGCTGCGGGCCCACGTGCGCTATCCCGAGGGCTTCCTGCTGACTCAGGGGCTGGTTTACGCCAAGTATCACATGACCGATCCGACGGTGTTCTACAACCAGGAGGACCTCTGGGTTCGGGCCACGGAGAAGTACTATGCCCAGGTGCAGCCGGTCGAGCCGTATTACGTGATGTGGGAGCCGCCCGAGTCGGACGACGTCGAGTTTGTGCAGATTCTGCCCTTCACGCCCAAGAACCGGCAGGTAATGATCGGCTGGATCGCCGGCATGTGCGACGGGGAGAATTACGGCCGGCTGCTGTCCTATCGTTTCCCCAAGGAGAAGCGCGTGCTCGGTCCCCAGCAGGTGGAAACCAAGATCGACCAGGACAGCTACCTCTCGGGCCAGTTGACGCTTTGGGACCAGCGGGGTTCGAACGTGATTCGCGGCAACGTGCTGGCCATCCCGATCGACGACACGCTGCTCTACGTCGAGCCGATCTACCTGCAGGCCCAAGCGGCCGCCTATCCCGAGCTGCGCCTGGTGGCCCTGATGCACGGCGATCGGCTGAGCTACGCCGAGACGTTCGACGAGGCATTGCGGGGGTTGTATGGCGAAAAGGCGCCGCCCGGCGCCGCGCCGCCCGGCG
>CAYXPN010000191.1:0-4084 GCA_964467075.1 uncultured Planctomycetaceae bacterium | reverse complement strand
GCATTGCGGGGGTTGTATGGCGAAAAGGCGCCGCCCGGCGCCGCGCCGCCCGGCGTGCCGCCCACCGAAGCGCGACCGTCGGACCGGCTTGCCAAGGAGGCCAACGAGGCGTTCAACAATTACTTGCAGGCCCTGGCCGAGAGGCGTTTTGCAGATGCCGGCGACGCCTTGGAAAAGCTGAGCCGCACACTCAACCAACTCGCGCGCCAGGCGGACGAACCGGGCCCGCCGGCCGAACAAGACGCCGGCTCGAACGCCCCGCAACCGCAGCAGTAACCTGGCTGCCCGGCGCAATGCCGCGCAGCGCGTTCCGTACAGCGACTTTTGCGATCGCCGCCGGCACCAGCGGTCGGGCCTGCGCGTCCCGTGGATGAGTCGTCCCGCACGCCGGCGGCTCCGGTCCCGTCGGGTTGCCGGCCGCGGGAGCCGGGACAAACCGCCCGACCGTCGCGTCAGATTGTCGCGGGCGGCCCGGCCCGCTTCGTGCTGTTGCGGCTGGAAGAATGACCACCGGTGAGCGAGCGAAACGCGGGGCTCAGGTCTCGTAAAGGTATTACTTCCCGGGGTTTCGCTTCGCCGTGAGCCCCGGCCACCCGGGGTTGGCCCTCCAATCGGGGAGATCATCCGTTTACAAGTTCTCAGCAGGGTGTGTCATCTGCTGGCAATAACACGACTGATGGCAACGCAAAACGTATGAGCACCACTCTGATGCACAAGAACGAACTGAACCGCTATCGCGAGCTGCTGATCGAGCTGCGGCGCCGGCTGACCGGTAAGGTCCGCAGGACGGTGGACCGAGCGGCCGACAGGGCCGCGGCCGCAGATGAACTTTCCCACGTGCCGACCCACGCTGCCGATCGCGACAGCGAAGGGCTGGACCGTGAGATGGCGCTGGAGGCAAATCGCGAGCAGATGCTCGAGGCGATCGACGGCGCGCTGGCGCGTATCGAGGAGGGCAGCTACGGGCGTTGTGAAGACTGCGGGGAGGAGATCCCTGGAGTTCGCCTGGACGCCCTGCCGTTCGCCTCACGATGCGTCCAATGTGAGGAGAAACACCAGCAGAGATGAAAGCGGACGATTGGGCCTTGCAGCGCTGATGATCCAGGCCGACCAGCGTGCGCCCGGCTTTGGGGCGCGGGGGCTTGACGCACTGATCGTTGACAACGCCAACATCAATCGTCGCTGCTTTTGCTCACCGACCGCTCCGACTCCGCGGGCCGCTCCTCCGGGGCCTCGGCTTGGGGGGCAACGTCGCCAAGCAGGCGCTTTTCCAGCACCCCCATCGCACTGAGAATGAGCAGCGCGAAAACCAGATTGACCACCGCCAGGAAATAGTATCCCAAGCCGCAGGCGATCCCGAAGGCCCCGACGACCCAGATCGTGGCCGCGGTGGTGATTCCCTTGACCGACCCGCGGGCCTGGATGATCGTGCCCGCACCAAGGAAGCCGATGCCGCCGACCACCCCTTGGATGACCCGTAGCGGATCGAGCCGGTCTGGTGACCCGGTCTCCAGCGCGGCCTGGTAGAGCTTGAGCGTGACCATGGTGAACATGGCGGCGCCCAGGCCGACCATCATTTGGGTGCGCAGCCCGGCCGGCTTGCCGTGGCGTTCCCGCTGCCAGCCCAGCGCGCCGGCACCGAGCACGGCGAAGACCGCTCGAACCACCACCTCAACCGAAGATGGAAAGGCGTCCATCGCTGGCCGGCCTCCGGGGGACTGATTCTCCAAGTGCTGCCACACGTCCAGGACGGTTGCCCAAGCCGTTTGGTTCGCCGCGGTTGGGCGCACGGATCAGGCAATCGATTCTGCCGCTGCTCCAATGCCCGAACACACGCTCCGGGGATGGACAGGCTCCAGCAATCTCCCTGCAACCGCGGTGCCACTGCGGTGGTTTCCGGGGCTCGTTGCCGGCCCGGAGCAAGGCCCCACGTGGCGGGCCGATCCGCTCGCAGGAATGGCTGGTAGCGTTGACGCCAACGCAGCGCCACGGCGTCCAACGCGGCACCGGACCGACTGATTGTCGGCTCGCTGAGCGTTGCTCGGCGACGGCGGAGTGTCGCCACGCCCCTGCCTCGGCCGGCGCAGCGCCCCCCAATCGAGTTGATTGGACAGCCAGCGGCCCGACAGTCTGACGGGGTGCCGCGGCAGGGTGTCGCTGGGGCGCACATCGGCGCCGTAGCGGTGACTGGCGGACGCGAGCGCTGATTGGGTGGTGACGTACGGGCCTGTGCATGCCGGACGGTCAGAACCGGCGCGCGGCGCAGAGAAGCCGGCACACGATTTGCTCGGCATTTCATGCGCCCTGAAAGACCTTCGATTTTGCCCTCAGAACACGCGGTCAGCACCGGCTGGGTGCCCGCTCTTACAGGCCGACGTGGATTGGGAGCGGCCGACCGCGGAGCGAGGCGTAACAGTGCACCCTCTGGTCTGCAAATCGCCGGCAATGCTCAAGGTGGCCAGGCGGATCGAACGTGCCGCACAGGCGGACAGCCCTGTGTTGATCTGGGGCGAGAAGGGTGTTGGAAAGAAGCTGGTCGCCGGGATGATCCATCGGCGAAGCCGCCGAGGCGACAGCCCGCTGGTGATCGTTTCAACACAGAGAAGCTCGGGGCAATCGGCCGAAGACAAGCTGTTCGGCGCGGCCGGGCAACCCGGCAGACTGGCGACCGTGGCGGGCGGCACGCTGCTGATCGACGAGATTACAGGGCTTGCGCCGACCGGGCAGGCGAGGCTGCTGGCCGCGGTCGAGGGCCGGCGGGTTGCAAAAGCGGGCAATTCCGCGGGGCAGCCGATCGACTTCCGGCTGATGGCCACCACCCGGCATGAACTCACCGCGAGCGTGGAGCGGGGTGCCGTACGGGAGGATTTGTATTACCGGCTCAGTGTGGTAACCATTCGGGTGCCTCCGTTGCGGGAGCGGAAAGAGGACATTCCCTGCCTGGTGCGGCAGATGCTCGGCGAGTTGTGTGCGGCCCACGGCAAGCGGGTTCCGGCGGTCGATCCGGAGTTGATGGCGCGCTTGCTTGAAGGTTCCTGGCCCGGCAACGGCTGCGAGGTTCGCGATTGCCTGAAGGAGATGTTGCAGAGGGAAGACGCAGAAGTGCTGGAAATGGATCACCTGCGCGCCTCGTTTTCCGGCAACGGGAAGGGTTCCACCGATTCTCTTTCGACCGAACGGATCAAGACGCTGGCCGATCTGGAACGCGCCGCGGTCAGGCGGGCGTTGGAGGTGCACCAGGGCAATCGCACGCAGGCCGCCAGAGCACTGGGGATTTCCGTGCGCACGTTGCAGCGGAAGCTGAGGCACTGGGACGTGTAATCGGTCCGACTAACCGGTCCGACCTCTCGCGGTGAGGAGACTGTCATGAATCTGGAGAACCACGACACAAACTGGGAACACCTGTTCATTGCCGCCCTGGCCGTGCTGAACCGGGCCCTGGATGCGCATCGCGGATCGACGGCCTACCGGCAGATGCTCAGCGAGTGCGGGGAGCGACTCCGGGGCCGGTGTTTGGGCGTGCGGCTTTACGTGGACAAGCCCGATGAGCCGGTCCTCCATGCCGCTGTCCGCTTCCACAACGGCCTGTTTGAGCCCATCTCCCTGGACGGCCCCGTGGAAGGACCCGTCTGGACGGTCAGCGTCGAACGGCTGAACGAGATCGTCACCGAAGAAGATCAATGCGTCAGAGAGCCGGGCAGACTCCCCTGGGACTGGCTGAAGAGTTGGATCAGCGGCGGGAAGGAGCTGGTCAGCAACGGATGAGCGGATGCCGTGGCCGGTCCTGCGAAGACATCTTGTGCATCTTGGTGTCTGCAGGTCCGCTGCGATTGCGACACGATTCTCCTGCGATCAGGCCGTCGCCAGGTAGCGTATCACGATCGCCGCGGCCGAAACCAGGATCGCCGCCCAGAAGAGGGCCCACCCTGTCACTCCCAGCGCCACCCTCCGCGACCCCTCCGGACCTGTGTGGTTGGACCCGGGGCGCCCGATGGTCGCAGCCGCGGCCAGGAGCACGGAGATCACTCCCGCCGCCTCGTCGAACTTCTGGAGTAGTCCGTTGGAGCCCCCCCAATAGCTACGT
>CAYXPN010000190.1:2958-11174 GCA_964467075.1 uncultured Planctomycetaceae bacterium | reverse complement strand
TTCCACGCGCAGTCTACCAGCGGAAACATTCCACGCGCAGTCTACCAGCGGAAACCCCTCCGGGGAAGGCAGGGATGGCCCAGACCAATGGTGCGGGAAACCTTCTCTTCTTGCCCCACTGCCCGCCGACGGCGTGACAAAACGAACCTCGTTCCACCCGATAGGGGGGATTTCTCCCAAATGGGTCACGTGCGATAATTCCCCTTCCTCGCAAAGACCAACGGCCGACCGGGGCAAACCACCAGCCGCGGGCCCGAGTCAGCACCACAGCGGGACCGCCGAATGCATCACCCCAGCCGCTTCCAGCCGGGAAGTAGACTTGTCAAACCAGTCGGAATCCCATAGTCTGATCATCTGATTACTACTTAACTGATCGACTTGGAGAACAATGAAAGTATCCGTCATTCGCGAGACGTTGCCCGGCGAGCGGCGGGTCGCACTCATACCCGCCGCGGTCCCGTCGCTGACCAAGGCGGGCGTGGAAGTGCTCGTCCAGCAAGCGGCCGGCTCCGAGGCTGGATATCCGGATCGGGCCTACGAGGACAAGGGTGCACAGGTGGTGCAATCGGCCGACGAGCTGTTCTCGGCCGACGTGGTGCTGCGCGTGCGCTTCGCCGGGACCGACGGCCCGGAGGGGCGGCAGCAGATCAACGCCATGCGCCCCAGCCAGGTGGTGATCGCCATGTGCGACCCGCTGGGCGATCCCCAGGCGCTCCAACCCGCGGCCCAGCGTGGCATCACGCTGCTGGCCCTGGAGCTGATGCCGCGCATCACGCGGGCACAGAGCATGGACGTGCTTTCGTCGATGGCCACGATCGCGGGCTATCGGGCGGTGTTGCTGGCGGCGCAGACGCTGCCGAAGATGTTTCCCATGATGATGACTGCCGCGGGCACGATTGCGCCGGCCCGGGTGTTCGTGATGGGTGTGGGGGTGGCCGGTTTGCAGGCGATCGCCACGGCCAAGCGTATGGGAGCGGTGGTCTCGGCCAACGACATCCGTCCCACGGTCAAGGAACAGGTGCAAAGCCTGGGGGCGAAGTTCGTTGAGCTCGAGCTGGAAACCGAGACGGCCGAGGACAAGGGCGGCTATGCGCGCGAGATGGGCGAGGAGTTCCTGCGCAAGCAGCGGGAGCTGATTACCCGCGTGGTGGCCGAGAGCGACGTGGTGATTACCACGGCCGCGGTGCCGGGCAAACGGGCCCCGGTGCTGGTCACGCGCGAGATGGCGGCCGGCATGGCCCCGGGTTCGGTGATCGTGGATGCCGCGGCGGAGCGGGGCGGCAATTGCGAGCTGACGCGGCCGGGCGAGACGGTGGTGGACGGCGGCGTGACGATCCTGGGACCCACCAACCTGCCGGCCGAGGTGCCCTATCATGCCAGCCAGATGTTCTCGAAGAACATTGCGACGTTCCTGTTGCACCTGGTCAAAGACGGCCGGGTGCAGCTCGACCTGGAAGACGAAATCACGCGCGAGACCCTGGTGGCGCGCGACGGCAAGATCGTGCACGCGCGGGTAGCCGAGCTGCTGGGGCTCAACGCGCCGCAGACTGGAGCGTCCGACGGCGGTGGTGCTGCTTCGGGCGCGGAAGATGCTGCGCAGCCCACGACCGATCCCCCGGCATCGCCCGACTCTGCGTCCGGCGAAGGAGAAGCGAACTGATGGTCGAAACCATGATATTGCTTGCAACTCAGGCCGATGCCGGCACGGCCGGGGCCGAGGCGCCCTCGACCAACGCACTGGTGCTGTATGTGACCGTGTTTGTGCTGGCGATCTTCGTCGGCTTCGAGATCATCACCAAGATTCCGCCCACCTTGCACACGCCGCTGATGTCCGGATCGAATGCCATCTCGGGCATCACGCTGGTCGGCTCGATCGTTGCGGCCGGAGCCGGACAGTCGGTGCTGGCCACCATCCTGGGCACGGTTGCGGTGATCATGGCCACGATCAACGTGGTGGGCGGCTTCCTGGTGACCAACCGCATGTTGGAGATGTTCCGCCGGAAGTAGGCTTTGTCTCAGAACCGTAGCCACGCTCGCCAGAGCGTGGATTGCCATGTGCAGAGACGTGTTTTGTCCGCCGTCTGGCTTTCGGCGGCTACGGCCGGAAATCCCTTTGTCAGCCAAACCCAAGTCTTCCGCAGACCGGCAAGAGAGCAAACCGTGGACAAAGCAAGTCTGATCAACCTGGCCTATTTGCTGGCCGCGGTGTTGTTTATTCTCGGACTCAAGGGCCTGACCCATCCGCGCACCGCGGTGCGGGGCAATCTGCTGGGGGCCCTGGGCATGTTGGTGGCCATCGTGGCCACCCTGTTTCATACCGGCATCGTCAGCTACTGGCTGATCATCGTCGGCCTGATCGTCGGCGCGGCAATCGGCGGGGTGCTGGCCTTGACGGTGCGCATGACCGCCATGCCCCAGATGGTGGCCCTGCTCAACGGGTTCGGCGGCGGGGCATCGACCCTGGTGGCCTGGGCCGAGCTGTTCATGCGGGGGCCCGCGTCCGAAGATCCCATTACGGCCGCCTCCTCGGTAGCCATTGCCACGGTGGCCTCGGGCCTGATCGGCGCGGTCACGTTCTGGGGCTCGCTGGTGGCCTTTGCCAAGCTCCAGGAATACAAGGCATTCAAGGTGCCCTTCCGCTATCCGGCCCAAACCGCGCTCAATGCCCTGCTGGCAGCGCTGGTGGTGGCCGTGGCCGTTTGGGGGGCATTGGCGCCCTCGCCGTGGATTTACCTGCTGCTGGTGCTCTTGGCCTCGCTGCTGGGTGTGACGCTGGTCAATCCCATCGGCGGGGCCGACATGCCGGTGGTGATCGCGCTGTTGAACTCTTACAGCGGACTGGCCGCCTGTGCCACCGGCTTCGTCCTGAACAACAGCGTGCTGATCATCGCCGGCTCGCTGGTCGGGGCGTCGGGTCTGATCCTGACTTCGATCATGTGCAAGGCCATGAACCGCTCGCTGGCCCACGTGCTGTTCGGCGTGCTCGGGCCGGACGAGGAGACGGCCAAGGCCGACGACGTCTACGGCGGGCGCGTCAAGGCCACCAGTGCCGAAGAAGTGGCCATGCTCTTCGACACCGCCCGGCGCGCCGTGATCGTGCCCGGCTACGGCATGGCCGTGGCCCAGGCCCAGCACGCGGTGCGCGATCTGGCCAATCTGCTCGAGTCGCGCGGCGTGGAGGTGGAGTTCGCCATCCATCCGGTGGCCGGGCGCATGCCGGGCCATATGAACGTGCTCTTGGCCGAGGCCGAGGTGGCCTACGACAAGCTGAAGGAGCCCGACGACGTCAATTCGGCCATGGCCCAGACCGACGTGGCCCTGGTGATCGGGGCCAACGACGTGGTCAATCCCGAGGCGCGGAACCCAAAGAGCATCATCGCGGGCATGCCGATCATCGACGTGGACAAGGCGCGCACGGTGGTGGTGGTCAAGCGGAGCCTCAGCCCGGGTTTTGCCGGCATCCCCAATCCACTCTTTGCCCTGGACAACTGCCTGATGTACTTCGGCGACGGCAAGAAGGCCATGCTCGATCTGGTCTCGGCCCTGAAGGAATGACCTGCTTCCGGCCCTAAAGGAATAGGGCTCCGCGCCGGCATTCCCGGGAACTTTCCGGCCCCGCGGCCCGTCTATGCTATTAGCTCGACTCTGCGCATCTGCGCCGGGCCACACCCCACGGTACGGGGGGAGGAAACAAGGCAGACTGCCGAGCATCCGGCTGTCCTGCGAGAGAACCCGGTGAATCCCGGCAAAACCGCGAAGTGCGTATGGAGGGCCACGCTCCGTCGTGGCCGGTAGACCGCTTCACACGGCTCAAAGGCTACGAAGCCCAAAGGAGCACGATCATGGCTGCTGAGAACGCGGCGGCACAACACGGGGCCCGCCCGAAGAGCCCCACCACGAGCCCGAGACTCAAGTGCCTGGGCCTGCTGGCCTGCGGCGTGGCCGTGGGTCTGGGGATCATCTGGGCGTCGCGCCCGGCCCCGGCACGCGAAGATGCGCGACTCGATCCCGGCCGGCTGGAGGCCTTTGGTCCGGAGGGCAAGAGCCTGGGGACCTGTCCGCTGAAACACACGGACGTGACCGTGGACATCTCGGGCTTCATCGCCCGGGTCACCGTGCGCCAGCAGTTCCACAACCCGTTCGAGGACAAGATCGAGGCGATCTACGTGTTCCCGCTCTCGCAGGACGCGGCCGTGGACCACATGACCATGAAGGTGGGCGAGCGGCTGATCGTGGGCGAGGTCAAGGAGCGGGGTGAAGCGCGGGCCATCTACGAACAGGCCAGGGCCGAGGGCAAGGTGGCCAGCCTGCTCGACCAGGAGCGGCCCAACATTTTCACCCAGTCGGTGGCCAACATCGAGCCCGGCGAGGAGGTGGACATCACCATCGCGTACAGCGAAACGCTCGATTGGAAGGACGGCGAATACCAGTTCGATTTCCCCATGGTGGTGGGCCCTCGCTACATGCCGGGCAGTCCGACCGGCGCACCGACGACCGGTTGGGCCCCGCCCACCGACCAGGTGCCCGATGCCGATCGCATCTCGCCGCCGGTCACCCCGCCCGAGACGCGCGCCGGCCACGACATTTCGGTCACCGTGCATCTCAGCGCGGGGCTGCCCATCCGGCGGCTCGATTCGCGGCAGCACGAGGTGGTGGTGGAATACCAGAACACGGAGCAAAGCGAGGCGGTCATCCGGCTCAAATCCCAGCGCACGCTCCCCAACAAGGACTTCGTGCTGGTCTATGAGACGGCCACCGAGAGAATCGAAGACGCGCTGCTCACGCACACGGACGAGCGGGGCAGGTTCTTCACCTTTGTCTTGCAGCCGCCCAAGCGCGTGCGCACCGCGGCCATCGTGCCCAAGGAGATCATCTTCGTGATCGACAAGAGCGGCTCGATGAGCGGTTTCCCCATCGAGACGGCCAGGCAGGCCATGCGCCTGTGCATCGAGGGCCTGCACGAGCAAGACACCTTCAACCTGATGTGCTTTGCCGGCGGGGTGAACTTCTGCTTCCCCAAACCCATGCCCAACACCGAAGAGAACCTCCGCCACGCGCTGGCCTATCTCCAGAGCCTCGAAGGCAGCGGCGGCACCGAAATGATGAAGGCCATCCACGCCTGCCTGGAAGGTCAGGATGATCCCGAACGCCTGCGCGTGGTCTGCTTCATGACCGACGGCTACGTGGGCAACGACATGGCCATCATCGACGCCGTGCAGAAAAACGCCGGCACCGCGCGCGTGTTCGCCTTCGGCATCGGCACCTCGGTCAACCGCTTCCTGCTCGACGGAATCGCCCGGGCCGGCCGTGGCGAGGTCCACTACATCCTCAACGAGCAGCAGGCCCAAGGCGCGGCCGAGCGGTTCTACGAGCGCGTGCGCACGCCCGTGCTCACGGACGTGAAGATCGACTTCGGCGGACTTCAGGTCACCGAGGTCTATCCACCGCACGTGCCCGACCTGTTCGCCGCCAAGCCCGTGGTGCTCAAAGGCCAGTACAAGCGCGGCGGCAAGGGCACGATCACGCTCAGCGGCATGACCGGCGAAGGGCCCTTCGAGCGCAAGATTCAGGTGACCCTGCCGGATGACGAGCCCGAGAACGCCGTGCTCGCCCCGCTCTGGGCCCGGGCCAAGGTCGAGGAGCTGATGCAACAGGACCTGACGGGCATCCAGCAGGGCAATCCCAACCCTGCGGTCAAGGAAGAGATTCTCGGCCTGGGGCTGCGCTTCCAGATCATGACCCAGTTCACCAGCTTCGTGGCGGTCGAACACCTGCGCATCACCGAGGGCGACCAGGTGCGCACCGTGCCCGTGCCCGTGGAGATGCCCGAGGGCGTAAGCTACGAGGGCGTGTTCGGCAACGGCATGGCACTGCGGAGGAGTCGCGCGCTGTACAGCATGAGCGCCGCGGCGCGCGCACCGGCCGGGGCGGCCGCGCCGGCTCCCGGGTTCTTCGGGCGCCCGCTGCGGGAGCAAGCCGATCGCCAGTCTGCAGGGGAAAAACCCGCTGAAGATGCCGAGAGCGCGGAGCCGCAGCCGGAGCCGGGCAAGCAGCACCTGGCCAAGCTCACACCCGAGCTGCGCAGACTGGTCGAGAAGGTGGCCGGCGAAGGCAAGATCGAGAATCTCACCGAGGGCAAGGTGCGGGTGAAAGACGGCCGGCTGGAAATCTCCGTGCAGCTTGCCTCGCTCGACGATGCGGTGCTCAAGAAGCTCGAGACCCTGGGATTCAAGGAGCTTGCGCGCACCAGGACGGTGAAGCTCTTGATCGGCACGATCGGCGTGGAGAAGCTCGAGGCCCTGGCCCAGCTCGACGAGGTGCTGCGCATCGAGCCGGTGCCGTCGCCATAACCACCCCCATGGCGGGCATGGCCGACTTCATGGCGAGCCCGCAGTCGATCGCCACGGAAGGCAGAGCCGGAAGCGGTGAACGCGCCGTGTGACACTGCTCGACCTCGTTGTGGAGCGGGCGCCGCCGACCGGTCCACCGAACCGACTACAGGGCTCCAGGGACCGCATGGCGCAGCGGTTCTCGGCAGCGAAAGCCGAACCGGAGGCTCACGCCTCCGGCTCGCCGATCAACAGCGCGCGGCGCGCAAACCACTGTCATGCCCTGTCGCTGCGCCCTGCGCGCGCCGGCCGCGACCTATCGCCGGATGCGAACGCGGTTCTCGCCCTTGCCCAGGCGCACGCCCTTGAGCGTGACCAGCCCTAGGCGATCGGCCGTTGCCTCGCCCGTCTGGATTTCCTTTCCGTCGGCCAGTGCGGTGTTGCGCCATTGGACCCTGGTGCCCGGGGCGAGCCGGAACCGCTGCACCCGCCGCGGGGTGAAGTCCACCGTGGCTTCGCTCCGCGGGGCCGCATCGACCAGGCCCAGGGTCATCTCCCAGCGGTCAAGCTGGTCCACCACGTCGTCGGTCTGCCAGACAAGATAGAGGTTGATCTGACCCTCGGCATCGCCGTGGTCGGGCTGGCCGTCGCCCGGCTCGTCGTCCAGGCTGCAATGGGTAAACGCGGGCAGGCTCTGGTCGGTGCGCAGGTCGAGCGGCATGTAGCGGTCGCTGAGCGAGCCGGGCAACCGGGCCCGCTGGCCATGACCGGCCTGACCCCAGACGAACACACACGGCCGGCGCGTCTCCTGCAAGGCGCGGAGAAACTCCACGGCCTGGGCCCAGCCGATGCCGCCGTCGTTCTTGCCGTTGGAAAAGCAGATCAGGCCTACTTCCTTTTCCGGATAGCGGCGCAGATACCAGGCGTCGTTGAAATAGTCCCACACGGGCGTGCCGTCCTCGAACTTCACGCCCCAGTCCGGCTCGCCATAGACCCGCGCATAGGAGCCGCGAAAGTGGGGCGAAAGGGCCGGGATGTGGACCCCCACCCAGCCGGTCGCCCAGGCGATCCGCTCGGGGTGGCGAATGGCCAGCATCGGCGCGCCCGAGCCGCCCATGGAATTGCCGGCCACGTGGGTACGCGAGCGGTCGATTTCCCAGCGCGTGGCCATCCAGTCGAGAAACGCCAGCAGCCGCGTCTGGGTATACGGTCGCACCACGCCATCCTCCCAGAGACGGCGGCGCTGCTTGGCGGCCGCGTTGGGGGGCGTCTGCCAGTAGAGTTCGTGATAGCCGGTCCACCAGTCATAGGGCACCTGGTTGGTGGCCAGCAGCAGATGGCCCTGCTCGGCCTGATACCACCAGCCGTAGCCGCCTTTGAGATTGCCGCCCCAACAGTGCAAATGGATGCCCACCGGCGCAGGCTTTGCCGGCTGGGGCGGAATGGCCACCAGGTAGTCGAACGGCTTGCCCTGGACTGCTGAGCGCGGCGGCGACTCCCAACGCACGAAATAGCGGAGCGCGGGCCCACGCACGTAGTTGAACTGCTCGGGCCGCTCGATGCGCTGCAACACGGGCTCGCCGGGTCCGACGGTCTCGCGCACCGGACGGGCGAGCGCATTGCCGGGCCCCAGCGAGCGGTTTTCCTGCCCGTCGATCACCGCGGTCACCGCATACCACGCCTGGCCGGCCTGTTGTGGATTGAAACAGAAGATGCCCGTGCCCGGCGCCACCGGCGAGGCGCCCTCCTCGACCACGTAGCGCAGCGCCGGCTCGTCCGTGTGCGAGTCGCCGTAGAAGTCGGTATTCCAGCACGTTAGCGGCGGCACCTCGGCAATGGGTTGCAGTCCTTCGAGCGACTCGATGGGCTCGGTGGAACGATAGACGC
>CAYXPN010000190.1:0-2948 GCA_964467075.1 uncultured Planctomycetaceae bacterium | reverse complement strand
GAGACCTTTTTCTGCTCTGCGAGCTCGCGCCTGATGCGCAACAGCTCGCGCACGGGCACGGCGTCCTTGAGCACCGGCGGGTCCACCTCCTGCCAGGTAAGCAACGTCTGGCCCGCGCGATGCCGGACCGCGAGCGCGCCGGCTTGTTTGTCTGCGGCCTGCGCCGGACAGGCGGGCCAAAGTGCCGCGAGCCAGGCGAAGATCAACAGGGCTCGCAATAGCATCGCGCGAGCGGATGGCAACTCTGGTCGGCTGATGCTCATGCCATGGCTCCCGGAGCTTGGGGCGCAAACGGGGCTCGGCTTGCGCTCCCCAGATTACCGCGATTCGAGGGCGCACGTCAAATCGCGCGCGGCACCACTTGTGCGAAGCCGGGCACCGACCGAAAGTTGGTGGCGGGCCGTTGAAGGCATATGGTGCCTGTCACCTTTTCCCAAGAAGTCATGGCGTTGCAAGTGCTCAAGACCCGTCTTCCGCCCGTCGGCCTCGATCATAATCTGTGCCAGGTCCCATAGTCGTCGTGATGATCGGCAGGCCCGCACGATTCTCAGATGCTGTAGTCGGGTATGAATTCGTCTTCTTCCGTCTCCGCGCATCCTTCGTGGGCACAGCCCATCACTTGCCTCAACCGATGCACGACCCGCTCGATTTCCTTTGCGGTCGTGTCGATGCCCAGGCTGAAGCGGATCGCCCCCATGCCGACGTTCGGCGAAATGCCCATTGCGCGGAGGACCGGCGAGAGTTCTACGGCCCCCTCGTGGCACGCGGAGCCGGTCGATGCAGCCACATCGGAGAGCTTCGAGAGAATGTCTGCCCCGACTTTGCCTGCAAAGGACACGTTCAGCGTGTTGGGCAACCGGTATTCAGGATGCCCGTTCAGCACGACTTGATCGCCGAACGACTCCAGCAACCGAGCCCAGAGCAGGTCGCGGACTCGCCGGACCTCCGACATTCTTTCGAGTCGAGCCTGCGCCAGTTTGCACGCGGCTCCCAGGCCGACATCGAGCAGAACATTCTCCGTTCCCGCACGACGACCCCCTTCATGCCCCGCGCCGTGGATCAGCGATTCCAGGGCGACGCCCTGCCGAACATAAAGTGCCCCGACTCCTTTGGGTGCGTAAAACTTGTGCCCGGCGATGGACAGCAAGTCAGCCCCAAGGTCATCCACCCGCGTGTCGATCTTGCCCACGGTCTGCGCGGCGTCGGTGTGGAACAGCACGCCATGCCCACGCGCGAGACGCGCGATCTCCGCAAGCGGCTGGATCGTGCCCACTTCGTTATTGGCGTGCATCACCGAAATCAAGATGGTCTGGCCGGTGATGGCCTCGCGGATTTCCTGGGGATCGACCCTGCCCGTGCCGTCCACCGGAACATATGTCACCTCGGCTCCGAGCATCTCCAGAAACCGGCAGGGCTGGATGACGGATGGGTGCTCGATTCGCGTGGTGATGAGATGATTGCCGCGCCACCGCAGGGCAAAGAACGCTCCCTTGATGGCGTGGTTATTGGCTTCGCTGCCGCCGCTGGTGAACACGATTTCTTCGGGTAAAGCCCCCAGCAGAGCGGCAACCTGTCGGCGCGCCTGTGTGAGCGCTGCGCGGGCCGGCCTTCCCGCCCAATGGGGACTCGATGGGTTGCCGAAGTTCTCTCTCAGGGAACCGCCCATCGCTTCCACGACTTCCGGGGCGATGGGAGTGCTGGCGTTGTAGTCAAGATAAATGCGACGCATGTCCTTGTATCCTTTCCAACGATTGCACCTTGCACGGCCCAAGAGCGAGGGCGACTAACCGGAGTCCGAAAGAAAACGACATGAAGGTTCCGCTGCGCGATCGTGTCCCGTGCAGGCTCGATCGACCGCATGGCGCGCTTCCCCTTGCAGATCGGAACAGCCTGTCTCGACCGGAAACCCTCTCGCCTTCCAGTCCCAAATGCTCATATCCAGCCGCACCGCGCGAAACCCCGCCTTCTTGAGGGATTCCACGGCCTCGATGGCCAGCAAACAGTACGGCCCGCGGCAATAGGCCACGATCTGTCGATCCCTGGGCAGGTCGGCCAGACGGGCGGGCAACTCGTCGAGCGGTATCGAAATCGCCCGCGGCAAATGACCGGCCCGATACTCCTCACTGGGCCGCACGTCGAGGACCATCGCTTCTCCATCCCGAACACGGCGGACCAGCTCCTCCCTGTCTACCGGTTCAAACCCTTGACGGCCTTTCAAGAGAGCGCGAACCGTCTGCTCCACCTCTGCCAAGCGCGTCTCGGCTACGGTACGGAGACTGCGGATCAAGTCAGCGACCTCCCGCCCGCTTAACCGGTAAATCACGCGTACGCCCGACTTCTCAGCCTCGACGAGACGCGCTCCGCGCAACACCTTGAGATGCTGGGAGGCGTTGGCCTCGGAAAGGCCCGTCAACGCCGCCAGCGACTCCACACTCCGCGGCCCCTGGCATAGCAAGTCCAGCAGTTCGATCCGCTTTGGGCTGGCGACCGCCTTGCCCACACGCGCGAACTGGTCGTAAATGGAATCCGTGAATCGACGATGCGTGGTCACAGGATCAGGCCCTCGCGACAGGATCAAGTCATTAAGTTGTCAATTGATTGTTTGATACCTAATCTCCATCGGCAAGTCAAGCCCTGTTCTGCTGTGAGCGCGGCTTTCGAGGGCCACCCACCCGAGCATCTTGAGACAACGGAAGCCGTAACATCTTACCGCATATTGACTTCCGGCATTTTACCCGGCTTCGGCGGGTCGTTGTTGGGCGCGAAGCCACTTCTATGCCATATGGAGGCTGGCCCGTCCGTTGGGCTGCTCCGTCCCAGACCATTGCGATGGCTGTTGGGCATCCATGCAGTCGGGTCGGTCCCCGCCACCGGGGCGATCTGCATGATCCATAGTAACCGTTCACGGGCCGCTGCCCGTTTTCGGGCCATTTCGCGTGGATAGTCGC
>CAYXPN010000189.1:0-11236 GCA_964467075.1 uncultured Planctomycetaceae bacterium | reverse complement strand
CGCCTTTTCGCCCTTTCGTGCTTTCGTGGTTCCTCTGTAATGTTGCTACAGACTCATTTAGAACCGGTTTACGACGGGCTCGCAAGCAGGGGGAGTTACAGCTCGTGGCCAAAGACCATCAGGCGAAATACGAAGCGCGGGCCGCAATCTTCAAGGCCCTGGCCCATCCTGCGCGGTTGATGATCGTCGATCAGCTCTCCGCCCACGGGCGGCGTTGCGTGTGCGAATTGCAGCAGACCGTGGGCAGCGACATGTCCACGGTCTCACGCCATCTGACGATCCTCAGGAACGCCGGCATCGTGGAAAGCGAGAAAGAGGGCACCACCGTTTACTACCGGCTGCGGATCGGTTGCCTGGGGCGGTTCTTCCAGTGCGTCGAGTCGGTGCTGCGGGCCAATGCGGAAGACTCGCGCCGGGCCCTGGCCTGAACGCCGGGCTTCGCGCCTGCGGGTTCCGTTTGCGGGATCGACATTCGCCGGTCGAGAAGAGCGTTTCCGCCCATGCCCCGTTTTGCTCTCCTGCGCCACGAGAGCCCGCGAGGCCGGCACTGGGACTTGCTCCTGGAGGCCGGGCCGGTGCTGCGCACCTGGGAGCTGGCCGAATGGCCGCAGCCGGGCGGCGAGACGGTCTGTCGCGCCTTGCCGGACCACCGCCGGCTGTATCTGGACTACGAAGGTCCCATCTCGGGCGGTCGCGGCAGCGTGGTGCGCGAGGAAAGCGGCACCTATGAGCCGATCCGCACGAGCGACCGGGAGCTGGTCGTCCAGTTGCGCGGCCGCGCTCTGGCCGGACGGCTCACACTCGAGCGGCTTGCCGAAAAGGGCGACCAGTGGCGGTTGCGGCTCGAGGCGCAGGACACGTAGCTCGACCCCTGCCGATCCGGATATCGTTCGAGCAGCCTGGCAGAGGCTTTCCACCAGAAGCTGTTTGAGTCTCGGAGGTACTTGAAGAATGCTCTGGATCGACCAGGGCGATAGGGCGGCTGGTCGCAGCCGCGCGGTTCAACCGGCACGAGTCCGCAGATGATGGACCCAGGCGGGTGGCAGATTGGGCCAGACCCAGTCGCAACGGATGCGCCGGCCCTGGAATGCCCGGCGCATGGCCTGGTCGATGCCGCACAGGCGCCGGCGCTCGTCGTCCCTGGCCCAGAGAAGCCGCAGCCGGCGCACGGCCATGTACTCGAAGAACGAGAGGACCCCTCCCGGGCGCAACAGGCCCAAGAGCGCAGCGAGGATCTGCTCGACCAGCTCGGCCGAGAAATTGTTCAGCGGCAGCCCGCAGACGATCACATCGTAGCCCGACTCTCGCGCGAGCTGCTGGACCGGCAGATGGAACAGGCGGATGCGGTCGGCTGCGCAGCGCAGCCCTGGATCGGCTTGCAGGTGCTCCCGCAGGCGATCCACAAACTGCTCGTTGCACTCGGCCAGATCGAGTTGATCGGCCGGTCCCATGGCCGCAACCAGCCGGCGCGTGACCGCCCCGGTGCCGGGGCCGGCCTCGAGGATGCGCCGCGCCGGGCCGCGGCGACCGGCTGCCACATAGCGCGCCAGGGCCCGGGCCAGGAAACGACTGCTGGGCAGCAAGGCCCCGGTCGAATGGAAGTTGCGCCGGAACTCGCGGAAGAACAGGCGCAGATCGGAAATCGAATGGGACATGGTAGCGCGGTATTGGAGAGATTCCCGGGCACAACCGGGGGAACGTCTGATCAGTCACTGGCAATCATGCTACAATCAGCCGCGTTGAATGTAAATCAGTCAAAGCGCGACAAGCGAAGAAGACGACCTGCTGATGAGCCGATCGCCACAGCATCCTGCATCTGTCCCCGCGCCGTCCGGCACCGCAGCAGTGTGGCAGCGCTGGATCGGTTGGGGCCTGGTGCTGGGGCTGTGCGTGCTGGTGGCCGTGGGGCTGTGGAAGACGCGCGGTTCGGCCGGCGACGTGCGGGTGGTGGTGGCGCGCCGCTGCGAGGCGATGATGGGCACCACCTGCACGCTGGCGGTGGTCGTGCCTTTGGGAGAGCGCGATGAAGCCGCCCGCTTGTTGAGTCGCACGGAAAAGGCGCTGCGCGAGGTGGAAGCGCGCATGAGCCGCTGGCTCGACGATTCGGAGATTTCCCGGCTCAACGCCGCGGAGTCGAATCGGCTGGTCGAGCTTTCGCCCTCGACGCTGGACGTGCTCCGCGCGGCCCGAGCCGCCCACCGGGCGACCGGCGGCGCGTTCGATGCCACTTGCGGGCCGGTGCTGCAACTGTGGCGAGAGGCTGCCCAGCAGGGTCGCTCTCCTGACCAGCAGCGCCTCGACGCGGCCCGGTCGGCAACGGGTTGGGGGAACCTGGAGCTGACCGACCGGGGGGCGCTAAAGCACAACGCACAGACCAGCGTCGATCTGGGCGGCATGGCCAAAGGCTACGCCATCGACCGGGCGGCCGAGCTTCTGCGGGCCGAAGGCGTGGAAGGCGCGATGGTCGACGTGGGCGGCGATGTGGCCTGTTTCGGCCGTCCGCCGCGCGAGCGGGCCTGGCGGGTCCAGATTCAGAACCCCTTCGGCCCGGGCGTGTTGCTCGAACTGCGCCTTTCAGAACGAGCCGTCTGCACCAGCGGCAACTACGCCCGGTTTTTCGAAATCGCCGGCCGGCGCCAAAGCCACATCATCGATCCGCGCAGCGGCCGGCCCGTCAAAGGCGTGGCCTCGGCCACGGTGGTGGCCCCGGATGCCATGACCGCGGACATCTGGGCCACGGCGCTGAGCGTGCTGGGCCCGGAGGGGCTCGAACGACTGCCGCCGGGGCTCGAGGCCCTGCTGGTCGTGGGCACGCCGGACGATCACCGGCTGGTTTGCACGTCGGGCATGCGCGGGCTGATCGCAGGAGCGCTGCCCGAGGGGCTTGAGGTGAGGGTACAAGAGGGAAGAACAGCCGGGGCGTCCGAGCCGCCCTAAGCGGTGCGCCGTTGTGGTGTGTGGTGAACCGGCCGGGAGACCGCTCCAGAACAAAGGCGTTCAACCGGCGGAGCCGGCGGACCTTATCCGCGCCATTCGGTCTCATCCACCGTGGTCTTGAAATCGACCTCGATGCGCCCCGGCAGGGGCTCTTCGGCCACCGCGGCCAAATCCTCCGGGCTGGGTTTGCCCACGTAGATCATGCTCGCGCGCGGACACTTCTGCCGGGCCAGGGCGAAGTCGGCCTGCTGGTCGTAGCGGTCGTAGTCGATCACCGGCAGATTGCCTTCTATGGACATCAGCTCGGCGTGGCGCGTGCATACGCCGCACCCGATGCAGCCCACCTTGCAGACCTGCTTGACATCCGGGCCTTTTTCCTGGTTCGAGCAGGCCACCACGAGCATGCGCTCGGCCTTGAAAGGGACCATGGTGATGATGTTGCGCGGGCAGGCGCGCGCACACGCCTTGCAGCCGATACACTTCTCATACTCCACCGTGGCCAGGCCGTCGACCACGTGGATCGCATCGTACTGGCAGGCGCGCGTGCAATCGCCCAGTCCCAGGCAGCCGTAGACACAGCCCTGCACACCGGAGACCAGGTTGGCCGCGGCACACGTGGGCTCGCCGTAGTAGGGCATGCGCCCGAGGCGATCGTCCCAATGGGCTGCGCAGTGGACCACGGCGCGATAGGGATAGGAAGGCTCGACGTCGACGCCCAGGATTTGGGCCAGGCGCTGGGTGCACCCGGCGCCGCCGGGCGCGCACAGCCCGATCTCCGCCTCGCCACGCACCACGGCCTCGGCATACTCCGCGCAGCCCACGTAGCCGCAACCGCCGCAATTGGCCCCCGGCAGGGCGGCCAGCACCGCGTCCACGCGCGGATCGACCTCCACGTGGAAGGCCCGATTGGCCCAACCCAGCACAAACCCACCCCCCACGGCCAGCAAGGCCAGCACCGCCGCGGCCAGCAGGATGTTCGTCAGTGTGAACATCAAAGGCTACCTCGCGCAGGATGATACCTGCTCGACGCAAAGCGAGTGGTTCGTTGCCGCTCCGATCGGGATGGGCCGGCCCGCGCTCGCGGCGGTCTTCTCGGCACGCGCCGCGGCCGCAGGGCTGGACACCCGGCGGATGGCCCCTTCGATGCCCTTGTCCATCCTGGCAAATCCCGTGAAGGCCATGGCCAGAATGCCCGCGGTGATCAGGCTGATGCCCGCCCCGCGCAGCGCCCGGGGCACATCGACCAGGTCCAGCTCCTCGCGGATGCCGGCCATCACCGTGATGGCCAGCGTGAACCCCAGCCCGCCGAAAAAGGCCAGCGTCATGGCCTCGTGCAGTCCCCAGAGTCGCGTGGGGTCCTGCAAGTGCTTCAGGATTTCCAGGCAGGCGAAGAGGATCGCGCAGTTGGTCGTAATCAGCGGCAGATACACGCCAAAGGCCCGATACAGGCCCGGGAAGAACCGCCGCACATACATCTCTACAAATTGTACGGAGGCGGCAATCACGAAAATGTAGACCAGATAGCTGAGGATCGACAGATTGGGCACACTCTCGGCACTGCCGCCCGCGGCCTTCCACACCCAGGCCGGCACCGGCGCGCCGGGCCGGAGCAGCAGATAGGTGAACGTCCAGCTCAGCAGGCCCGCCACCGAGATCACAAACGTCACGGCGCAGCCCATCCCAAAGGCCATGTCCACGCGCCGCGAGACCCCCAGGAACGGACAGATGCCCACGAAATAGTGGAGCACGAAGTTGTTGATCAGCGCCGCGCCCAGGGCGATCTGAGCCAGGACGATCACGGTTTCCATGGGTGGCCCTCCGCGTTATGGCGCATTGATGGTGCGGCGCTGCGCCGGGCACGGCGCTGCACCATCCATTCCACCAGGCCCAGCAGCAGCCCCAACGTCAGGAACGCGCCGGGCGGCAGGACCATCACCCCCCAGCCGGGCCAGCTCGCGGGCAGCACCCGCAGGCCGAACCACGTGCCCGAACCCAGCACTTCGCGCACCGAGGCGATGCTGGCCAGCGCCAGGCCAAAGCCCAGCGACATGCCCGCGGCATCGGCAATCGCCACGCCCACGTTTTGTTTCGAGGCGCAGATTTCGCAGCGGGAGATGATGATGCAGTTGACGATGATCAGCGGCACATAGGGGCCCAGCTCCTTGCTCATCTGGTAGACAAACGCAGCCAGAAAGCGGTCGGCAATGGTCACGAACGTGGCGATGGTCAGGGTGAAGACCAGAATGCGCAGGTGCGGGCGCAGCAAGCCGCGGATCAGGCTGACGATCACGTTGGCCGAGATGAGCACAAACGCCGTGGCCCCGACCATGGTCATGGCCGGCTTCATGCTGGCGGTCACCGCCAGCGTGGGACACATGCCCAGCAACTGCCGGTAGACGGGGTTCTCCGGCAGGATGCCATTAAGGAATCGTTCCAGGGCCGTGGGCCCCTCGAGCAGTGAAGTGTCGGCACACATGGTTCTCAGGTGTCTCAATCCATGGTCAAGGTTCGGTTTGATCGGCCTGTGCGCGCAGCGGCTGGCGCAGGGCCGCAAGCGCCTCGTTGACGATCTGGGCCACGCTTTCCGAGGAAATCGTCGCCCCGCTCAGGGCCCGAATCTCGGACTGGTCGGTCGGCTCGCCTCGGACCACGCGCAGCTCCGCGGCCGGGCGCCCGGCAAACTGCCCGCGAAATGGCTCCGCCGCGATCCGGTTGCCCAGCCCCGGTGTTTCGCGCTGCTCGAGCACGTACAGGCCGGTGATCTTCTCCGCCTGGTTGTCCAGCCCCACGAGCAACTCGATCCGGTCCACGAATCCCTGGCCCGCGGCCGGCACCACCCAGCCGCGCGGCGTGCCGTCTGTGCCCACGGCGCGCAGCACCCGGTGCGGCCGCCCGTCCGTCCCCTCGACCTGCCGCTCGACGGTCTTGGGGGCCGACGCGCCGGGCACCAGCTCGGGCACCGCGGCGTAGATTTCCTGCTGCCGGTTCCAGGCGATCCGCTCGGCCAGCGTGGTCTGCACCCCGGCCAGCGCCGCGCCGTAGGCCACGGCCAGCACGATCACCAGCCAGGCCTGGCGCACGAAACCGGTTCGGTTCTGCTGGTCGCCGTGGTTCATGTTTCCACCGCCTTGCGCGCGCCGCGCGCCCCCAGGGGCCGGGGAATCGTCCACCGGTTCAACAGCGGCACCACCGCGTTCATCACCAGCACGGCGAACATCACCCCTTCGGGATAGCCGCTCAGCAGACGAATCAACACCACCAGCATCCCAATCCCCACACCGAAAACCAACCGGCCGCGGCGCACCAGCGGGCTGGTGACCGGATCGGTGGCAATGAAAAACGCGCAGAAAAGCAAGGCCCCGCTGAGCACGTGGCCCAGCCCGTCGAGCGGAGTGAGGCCCAGCCAGTACATCCCCTGGCCCGCGACAAAAGCCCCCAGCACCGCGCTTGCGGGGATGTCCCAGGCCGCGATGCGCCGCAGGCAAAGGTAGACTCCGCCCAGCAGCAGCCCCAGCACGCTGATCTCGCCGAGCGAGCCGTTGGTATTGGGCAGCAGCAGGCGTCGATACTCGGGCAGCGTGCGCAGCTCGGTTCGTATGGTTTCGTCGGGCAGCCGGCCGCTGACCACGTCGGTGGTCCACTGCTTGGCGATGGACAAAGGCGTGGCGCGGGTGAGGATTTCCAGCCGGTGTTCGCTGGCCACATAGGCACCGCCCCCCATCTGCTGGGCGAAACTGAGCATCACAAAGGCCCGACCCACCATGGCCGGGTTGAAGATGTTGCACCCCAGCCCGCCGAACGCCGCCTTGCCCACACCGATCGCCACCACGCCGCCCAAGACAGACACATACCAGGGGGCGCTCCAGGGCATCGACAGACCGAGGATCACGCCGGTCACCGCGGCCGAGCAGTCGTCCAGCCTGGCCCGGCGTCCGCGCAGCCGTTCGCAGCAGAACTCGGTGGCCAGGCAACTCAACACGCACAGCCCCACCTGGACGACCGCATACCAGCGAAACACCAGCACCGCCACGGCCGCGGCCGGTGTGAGGGCCAGCATCACGTGGATCATCATGCGCCGGGTGCTCTGTGCACCCGAGAAGACGTGCGGCGAGGGTGCCACCTCCACGCGTGCCGATGTCTCCGGCACGTCCGAGGCGGCTCGTGGCTGGTTCGATTCGCTCATCGTCCTACTTCTGCCGGGCCAGCAGCTTGGCCGCACGGATCAATTGCACCAGCGGCAACCCTGCGGGACACGCAAACGCACAGCAGCCGCACTCCACACACGCTTCGGCAAAACAGCGCCTCGCCAGCGCCGCATCGCCCGCACGCGCCGCCAGGGCCAGGCGCGTAGGCAGCAGTCCCACGGGGCAGACCTCGCCGCAGCGCCCGCAGCGCACACACGCGGTCTCTTCGACTCGGCCCATCTCCTCGCGCACCAGCGCGATCACGCCGCTGGTGCCCTTGGTGATCGGCACATCCAGGCTGCCCAGGCTGAAACCCATCATGGGCCCGCCGGCCACCACGCGCACCGCTTGATCCGTCAACCCGCCGCAATACTCCAACACCCGGCCGTAGCTTGTGCCCAGCGGAACCAGCAAGTTCTTGGGCTGCGCAATGCCGCGCCCGGAGACGCTCATCACCCGGTGTGTCAGCGGCTGGCCGCGCAACACGGCCCGGGCCAGCGCCGCACTGGTGGCCACGTTGATCACCACCGCGCCCACGTCCAGCGGCAGCCCGCCCAGCGGCACTTCGCGCCGGAGCACCGCCTGAACCAGTTGCTTCTCGCCGCCCTGGGGATAGCGCGTGGGCAACACGCGGAACTCGACGTCCGTGCCCAGGGCCGCGGCCCGCAGCGCCTCCAGCGCGTCGGCCTTGTTGTCCTCCAGGCAGGCGATCACCTGCTCGGCGCCCGCGGCCTGCAGCGCCTCCAGCGCGTCGGCCTTGTTGTCTTCCAGGCAGACGATCACCTGCTCGGCGCCCACGGCCCGCCGAGCCAGCAGGGCCCCGGCCAGGATCGGCTCGGGCGCTTCGAGCATCAGCCGGTGGTCGGCCGTCAGATAGGGCTCGCACTCGCAGCCGTTGACCAGCAGCCAGCGGATGGGTTTCTCCGGGTTGCGTGTGAGTTTGATATGGGTCGGAAACCCGGCCCCGCCCAGTCCCACCAGGCCGGCGCGGCGCGCTGCCTCGACGATCTCGGCGGGCTCGAAGCGCTGCAGCTCGCCGGCCAACGCCTCCAGCCAGGGGCCTCGGAACAGCTCCTCGAAGAGCTGCCGGCCCGAGGGCGTGCGCTCGAGGTCCGTTTGGATGGGCACTGCTGAAACCCGGCGACCGTTGGGCAGCGTGACCATCGCCGCCCGGCCCACCTTGCCGCACACACTCGCATGTACAGGGGCCGACACCCGGGCCTGCGAATCACCGAGCAGTTGGCCCAACTCGACCTCGCTGCGCGGCGCGACCACCGGTTCGCAGGGCGCGCCGAGATGCTGCAAGAGCGGCAGGCGCACCTCGGGCGGCGTGGGCAGCACCTCGATCTGCGTGCCGGCCGCCAACTCCTTGCGCTCCGGCGCATGGACCCCGCCGGGGAACCGGGCCAGCCAATGCGCAAATGCGGGGCAGAGCCCTGTCATTGCCGGCTCCTGCACGCGTCCGTGCCCCGGCCCTTGCCTGAGAGGCTGGCGGTGGATTGCTGCGCGCCGCTCGGGCGAGATCGTCCGAAAACCGCCGGCAGTCCCAAAACCAGCACCGAAATGGCAGCCCCCGCGGCGCCCTGGCCGGCGGGACTGTGCGCCAAGGACCACGCCACGGTCAGCGCCGCCACTACCGGCACCAGAAACACGAGCACCGCGGCGAAGACCGGGAACCTCGGGCGGTCGCGCTCGCGAGCCGGGCGGCCTGCGGCACATTCGCTGCGCGCACAGCAACAGGCGCCCGGCACCACGCGGGGGGCAAGTTCGGGTACAACCTGAGTGAGCGAGTGATGATTCGCCGCCATCGTCCTTTCCCCCGCCAGGAGGTCAGAAACCAGTAGTCTCCAGCAACCGCTCTTGGCTGTCAACTGCAACCGACAAGAGCGAGCAGCGATCGAACCGGCAAAGCAACTCGGGCCCATGCCGTGTCCCCTACCCGGCTTTGTTTGAGAAACGGTAGCCACGCTCGCCAGAGCGTGGATGGTGATGGGCGATGCCTGGAGCGTTTGTCCGCCGTCTGGCTTTCGGCGGCTACCATGGATGTCGCATCCGGCAGGTCGCTTCAAACGGCTGAAGTGCTACCGAGTTCCGAAGCTCGCCCGCAGCCCCATCTTTCCGCTCGTCATTGAACTGGCCCGCGGGGTGAGAGTAGTATGTGAGGTAGCCCGACGAGCGGGTTCGGCAGCGTCGGCCGAAGCCGACGCCGCGCCAGAGGCGACTGGGCAGCAAGGGCCGACCGGGGCTCATCCTGCGAGCCGGGCATTCCGGCCCCGTCGCCCGAAGACCGGGGGCATCATCCGGGTGGGCAGCCCCGCTTGTGCGTCTCAAAGGAGCATCCGCGTGAAACCACTCAATCTGCGGCAAGGCAATCCCGGGGGCCGGCCGATTTGGAGGCGGCTGACCGTGTTTCTCCTTTGCCTGCTGGCAGCCGCGGCCTGGGCTGGTGCGCTTTCAGCAGCCGACGACCCTGATACCCCGCGCAAGCTCAGCCGGCTCTATGCACAGGCCCGCGAGGCACTGGTGGACGTGCTGGTGGACGGACGGCTGGAGGGTTCCGGGTTCTTTGTCGATGCCGAGGGATTGGTCTTCACAGCCGCGCACGTGGTCGGCCAACCCAATCGCCATGTGGAAATCCTCACGGCCGCGGATCGGCGTTTGGACATGGCCGTGGTGGCCGTGGATTTGGGCCACGATCTGGCGCTGCTGCGCGTGGACATGGACCGCGAGGCCATCGACAAGCCCGAAGAACAACCCCCAGCCGAGTCCTTCCCCGCCCTGTGCCTGGCCGAGCGTCTGCCCGAGCCGGGCGAAGACGTGTACCTGCTGGGCACGCCGATGTTTCGCCGCGGGGTGATGATCCGCGGCATGGTGGCCCGGCCGGACACGACGTTCGAGTTCTACCTGGACAGCTATGCGGAGGTCTGCCACCTGGCAGCCACTGTGCCGGGCGGGATGTCGGGCGGGCCATGGCTCAACCAGCGCGGGCAGGTGTTCGGAGTGCAATCGGCCGTGATGTCGAAAAACGCGATCCCGCTGGGCGTGGCTGACGCGAGTCCCTTGAGCGCGTTGCGCAGCCTGCTCGATCGGCGCCGGCACGCGGCCACCGCCACCATGGGCATGGGCGTGGAAGAGGCCTGGCAGCAGGAAGCCTCCTTTTGGAAGCGCTTTCCGCTGGGCACCCAGGGGCTGGTGGTGCGCGTGCTGCGCAAGGACGGCCCGGGCGAGCGTGCAGGACTGGAGCAATGGGACTTGATCACCGCGGTCGACGGCCAGCCGGTGCGCAGCGTGGACCAGATGGTTCGCCTGATGCGGACCCACAAGCCCGGCCAGACCCTGCGCCTGGACGTGCTGGGACCTGACGGCACGGGCCGGCGCGAGTTGAGCGTGCGTTTGGGCAAGCTGGAGAGCGCCTGGCCGGAATCCACACCGGTCGAATGATGCCTTGGTGCCGGCCACCCGCAGGGTTGGCGTGCGTGCAAGCACGCACCCTACGGCTGAGCGCGGGGCGAACACAACGGAGGAGTCACCACATGGCCGAGAACGACCAACACACGAATCCGCAAGGCGAAACGCCGCAACCGGGCCCAGGACCGGAACAGACGGCCGAGGCTGCCGGGGGTTCGGAGCAGACCGAAGCAGCACCCCAAGACGCATCTTGCGTCGAAGCCGCGGCCGAGGCGGTCGAACGCGCGCGGGCCGAATTCGAGCGTGCCTGGCAGTACTACCAGAAGGTGCGCCAGGAGGCGGCCGAACAACTCAAAGAAGTGCGCGAGACCACCGTGGGCGACCTGCTGGACGGCCTGGGCCGGGTGGTGCGCAAGTTCCCCGGCCCGAGCCTGCTGGTGGCCCTGGTGGTGGGCTTCCTGCTGGGGCGCAAGTCGCGGTGGTAGGGGAGGGGAAATCCCAAGGTCCAAGCAGCAATCACCAAGGTTGCAAGTCGGTGCGTGGCGAGCCGGGAGCGTCAGCTCCCGGTTCGGCTGCAAAGCCGAGAGTGGCCGGGGCTCTCAGCGAAGCGAAGCCCCGGATGGGCCGAAAGCCGAGAGTGGAATCGCCCGAAATCTCAAGTCTCCAATCTCCAATCCCCAATCCCCAATCCCCAATCCCCCATCCCC
>CAYXPN010000188.1:7801-11376 GCA_964467075.1 uncultured Planctomycetaceae bacterium | reverse complement strand
ATAGCGGACCGGCCGGGTGAGGTCAACTGGAGGGGCCAGCCGGAGGCCGGAGGGTCTGGCGCGGGGGGCACTGGGGGTCCCCCGTGTTGTCATTGTCGCGCCGCTGGCGCCGCGGATTCTCACCCCGACGTCTGACAAGCGGATCAGTAGGCCGTGAAGAACCGGCAGTCGGTTCCTCCCGGGCCGATGCGAATGTGCACCGCGCGCCCGCAACGCGGGCAGTGGCCGTGATAGGCCGTTTCCGAGCGGTTCACGTAGACCCGCGCATACACGCCGCAGCAGGCAAAGTGGATTCCCACGAAGCGGCGCCCTTTGCCCACGGACCCCTCCTGAGAGGGCCTTCGCCAGCGTGCCTGCTCGCTCGTCAAATCGAGGTTTTCGCCGGCCATCGGAATCGCCTGAACTGCCCTGAGTGACTAGTTCCGCTGTCCTCTCCGTCTTATCGGTCGGTTCGGCCCAGGGGCCGACTTTACCCACTGGATCGCCGCGGGCAAAGTTGATTCCCGGCCATGACGGACCGTGGCGCTCCAGCCGCCATGGACGCCCGTTGGAGGGACGCGCTCTGTCGCGTCCGCCCGGTCTGTCTTCGCCCCAATCAAACGGCCACGACAGAGCGTGGCCTTCCATAGCCGACTTTACCCACTGAATCGCCGCGGGCAAAGGCGAGTGTCTGCCCTCGCGGCGAGAATCGCCGGGAATGCCCGAATTATTGGCATTGACCCGCCCGCACGGCGTCCTATAATCCGGCCCGTTCTTGGGACCTGGGCTCCCGGGGTGCGCCGAAAGGGTCCGCGCGTCGTCGGTGGGCCCGGGGAGCGGCCCGGGGGCCGGGTCTCGCGGCAACGGCCCGTGAATGGCTGCCCCTGCCGGTCAAGAAGACTGGAGAAGCAGTCACGAAACGGCCGGCCAGGAACGATCCTACCAATAGGCACACCCATTCGGTCCCGGCTTTTTTCGTCCGGGCGGTTGCCGGCCCAGGTGGTCGGCGGCGCTGAAGCGGGCGAGCGGTCCCCATGACAGGGAGGTCAGCGGGTTGAAGCCGGCCCTTTTCTTGTCACCAGTTCTGGAAGGATAGGCCGTCATGCGGACGCACGTAGCAGGCTGCGCGTTGCTGGCCCTGGTTGCCGTGGTCTTTTGCGGCTGCAAGGGCAGCGGTTCACCGAAGGCGTCCAGTTTCAGTTGGCTGAAGTGGCCGTGGGCCGGTTCGGTGGCCGACAATGGTCCGCCCAGGCCCTCGGCCCTGGCCGGCAACACCGCTCTGAGCGAGGCCCCCGCGGCCAGCACGCAGCCGCCCACGCCCACCCCGCCCTCGGTGGCCTATCCGCCGGCCGCGGACTATCCGACCACGCCATATCCCTATCCTTCGACCCAGCCGGTGGCCGCGGTCCCCGCGGGCACGCCGTCCGGCGGCCTGCCGTCCCCGGCCGCGCCTGCGGTCGAGCCGCAGCAAGGCTACTACGGCACCACGCCGCCGGTCGCCAGCGCGACTCCCTATGTGGCCACCAACCCGTATGCAGGCACCGCGGCGTCGGGCCTGTCGGCTCCTTCGGCGAGCGCGCCCGCGGGGTCGTATCCGCCCCCGGCCGCAGCGTCACCGTATGGCGACGCCGTCGGTGCCGGCTCGTACCCGGGAGCGAACGATCCGCGCTACGCACAACCGGCTGACCGTTACGGCACCGGCTCGGATCGCTATGGCACGCCTTCAGACCGCTACGGCACGACACCGGATCGTTATGGCACGACGCCGGACCGCTACGGCACCGGTGGCGCCGACTATCGTTCTTCTTACGAGGCCTCCGAGCGATCCGGCTCCCAGGCCGACCGCTATTCCAGCGGCGCGACCGCCCCCACGAGCCCGGCCGGCGATTTCCGCCCACCAGCGACCGGCTACAACCCGCCGGCGACCGACTACCAGCCGGGAGCAACCGATTATCGTGCGGGCGCGACCGGCTACAATCCGCCGGCAACGGACTATCGCCCGCCGGCGACCGACTACCAGCCCGGTGCGACTGATTATCGGCCGGGGGCCACCGGCTACCAACCCGGTGCGAGCGACTACCGCCCTGGGCAGAACGACTATCAACCGCCGGGAACCACTCCGTATCGTTCGCCGGCAGAGCCCTACGTCTCGCCGGGCGCGGCGGGCGCCGCCGGGACCTACCGGCCGGGCAGCACCAGCGACTACTTGCCGCGCTAGGGGGTCGTGGGGCGATCGGGCGGCCTTCTTCCCGGAATCCCGCAAGGGTCTCTGAAGGCGGTCGGCGATATCGGTGTCAGGCTGCTTTACCACCTGCACAAGGACGCAGAGTATCACGCCCGTTCAGGGCTCGGGCACCTGGAATGGGCTTCTTGTCCCGGGGCTTCGCTACGCTCCAGCCCCGGCCACCCGACCTTCAACTTCCGACTTCCGACTTCCGACCTCCGACTCTCGACAGACGCCGTCGCCTACGGCTTGCCGTTAAACGGCGGGCCGACTTCCTCCGTCCGCCTCAGCGCACGCGCGCATCTCTGCTAAAATGGGTTCTATCTGGCGGCCTCAGCCGCGGTGTCGGGGCAACACGCGCCCATGGAACCAGGGAGCGGCAGGATGCTGTTCGGACCGGTTTTCTCCCGAGAAGCCACGATCGTCCCGCGCCGGGCACGTCTCTACCTGGCCCGGGCCGCCTATGCCGCGGCCCTGGGGCTGGTGGCGGGCACCGCGTGGCTGGTCCTCAGCGGCACGCAGCAGGTGCGCGACGTGGGCGATCTGGCCCGGTTCGGGGCCCTCTTGTTCCAAATCCTGGCCCCGTTGCAGGCGCTGATGGCCTTGTTCTTTGCCGCGCTTCTGGTGGCCGGCTCCGTGGCCCAGGAAAAGGACCGGGGCACGCTGGTTTTGTTGCTCTCGACCGACATGACCAGCCGCGAGCTCGTGCTGGGCAAGCTCTCGGCCGGGTTGTTGCTGGTGGTGGTGATGTTGCTGGCCGGGCTGCCGGTCTTCATGTTCACGGTGCTTTTCGGCGGCGTGTCCGCGGCCCAGATCTGGCGCGTGATGCTGGTCACTCTGGGCGGGGTGATATTCTGCGGCAGCCTGGGCGGCATGTTGGCCTTCTGGCGCGAGAAGACCTTTCAGGCATTGGCCCTGGTCGTGCTGGTGTTGGTCGCCTGGGCTGCGGCGGGCGAGGCAGCCCTGCTGGCGGTGCGTGCCACGCAATGGGGCGGATCATTGGGCGAGCGCGCAGCGATCGGGCTCAGCCCGTGGCGGGCCGTGCTCGCCGCGGCGCGACCCGCCACCGAGGGCGGCGCCGGCTGGTTCTGGCTGAACGTCCCGGCCGTGGTGTTCCTGGGCGCAACGGGCCTGGGCGCCGTGGTGCTCAATGCCGCGGCCGTCTGGGGTGTACGTCGCTGGAACCCGCCGCCCGAACGCCAGGGACTGCGCCCGGGCGAGGCGACGCGTGGGCCCGGCGTTGCGGGCGAAGAGCCCGCCGGCGAGCACGCGGCACTGCTGGACAAGCCAGCAGTGGCACCCGGCGTTGCGGGCGAAGAGCCCGCCGGCGAGCACGCGGCACTGCTGGACAAGCCAGCAGTGGCACCCGGCG
>CAYXPN010000188.1:0-7701 GCA_964467075.1 uncultured Planctomycetaceae bacterium | reverse complement strand
GAGCCCGCCGGCGAGCACGCGGCACTGCTGGACAAGCCAGCAGTGGCACCCGGCGAGGATACCGCACTGCTGGGCGAGCCACCCGGGGAGCAGATCGAAAGACCGCGTGCGTGCAAGCACGCACCCTACGGGCCGGGCAAGGCAGCAGTGGCACCCGGCGCGGGCCGGATTCGCCACGTGTGGAACAACCCGGTCGTCTGGCGCGAGGTGCGCACCTGGGCCTATGGGCGCAAGATGCTGCTGGTGCGCGCGGCTTACTTGTTGCTCGTGGCCCTGGCCGCGGCGGGCCTGCACTGGATGATCCGTCACGAGCAATTGGCCGCCTATGCCGGCGGCGCGGCGGTGCTGGTGCCGCTGGCCGTGCTCAGCCTGGTGCTGGTCAATGCCCAGGCTGTCACTTCGATGACCGGCGAACGCGACGCCAAGGCCCTGGACCTGCTGCTGGTGACCGACCTCAGGCCGCGCGAGATCATCTTCGGCAAGCTGGGCGGTGTGTTCTACAACACCAAGGAGGTGGTGCTCGCGCCCATGCTGCTCTGCGCTTATCTGTCTTACTGCGGGCACCTGAGCGCAGAGAACCTGCTGTACGTCTGCGGCGGGCTGGCCGTGTTGTTCGTGTTCGTGGCCGTGCTGGGCATCCACATGGGCATGATCTACGCCAACTCGCGCCATGCCATCGCCCTGAGCCTGGGCACGGTGTTCTTCCTGTTCGGCGGCGTGGCCTTGTGTCTGCGCATGATCCTGGCCTTCAGCGGCTCGTTCCAGGCCCAACTCCACCCGTTCCTGGCCTTCATGATCGGCGGGGGGCTGGGGCTCTACGTGGCCCTGGGAGTGCGCAACCCCTCGACCGCCATTGCCGTGGCCTCGTTTCTGTGTCCGCTGGCCACGTTCTATGCGGTCACCAGCGCGCTTTTGGGCGCCACGCTGGGCGTGTTCCTGGTGGTGGTCGCTGCGTATGGCTTTGCCACCGCGGCCATGCTGGTGCCCGCGGTCTACGAGTTCGACGTGGCCACGGGCCGGCCCACGAGCGAACACTGAGCCGGACCGGGTGGGAAGGCATCGTGTGCGTAGGGGAGGATGGTTGCGCCGGCTGCCACCCGGCGCGAGGAAGCGATCCCGTGCGGTTTGCTCTCCTGCGCGTGCGCGGATAGGATGATTGGTGTCGACGTTGAAAATCATCGGTGGATCAACCCCGACTGTCCCTGAAAGCCGGCCTCCCGTTGGTCGGCCTGGATCACGCGCTGCGCAAGGCCCAATGGATGTTGAGCGCCGTGGTTTCGAGTTCCGGCACGCGACGGGTCTTGCCGGCCGATGAATGACTGGGACCTTCGGCCAATCACCCTGCGACGTTTCCCACTTGGACGAGGAGGCGCATCATGCTGTCGCGAATCGCGTGTCGAGTCGGCGTTTTGGCACTGATTTCGGCCCTGGGGGTCTGCTTGGTGACCTTGCGCGATGCCCGATCGGAAGCAAGGCCGTCCGACCGGCCGCCGAGAGTCGACAAGGCTGCGCTGGCGACGCTGCTACAGAGTTTCGATCGCGTGGAGGAGCAGGAGCACCCTTGGGGTTGGATTCGGTGGCTGATGAACGACAAGCTCGATCCCGGAGCGCCGATGACCTTCGGGCTGGTCCAGATCAATGCCGGAGAGGACAATCCGCTCCACATCCATCCCAATTGCGACGAGTTGCTCTACGTGCTCTCGGGCTCGTGCGCCCATCGGATCGGCGACCAGACGGTCACCTTGAAGGCCGGCGACCTGCTGCGCATCCCCACCGGCGTTCCCCATGCGGCCAAGGTTCTGGGCGACGAGCCCATGAAGGCCGTGATTGTTTACAGCTCCGGCGACCGGCAGTTCGTGCCTGTCAATGAAGGCGGGTCGTGAGCGGCAGGATTTCGATTCTCTGAACGTTGCCCGATACGCATCGACCCAAATCGACTCGAGTTCCCGGGCCGGACCGCGGCGACTGCGGCGCAGGTGCCGCTTGGACGCGCAGCACACCGCCATGCGGGGGCGGCTCAGATGCCAACCATCCTGGCTTGAATCAGTGTCCTGCAGGGCCTGGTCTGGTCGGGGACCAGGCCAATCGGGCCTGTGCCTGCAACTGTCGCGCGACGTGTTCCGCTTCGGCAGGTTTCTCCTCGGGATGCGGTAGACCGACGATGTTGGCGTGATGGGTGTCGTCGGGGATCACATCGAGTCCGAGATTTCGTACGCGGCCTACGTGCAGGCTCACCACCCCATGGCAAGTCTTGAAATGGGCAGCGCACTCTTCGGGAGTGCAGTCGAAACTGACCGACAGCCCGCATTCGTTTGCGCGCAGAATGAACGCGGCTGCCAGAATGTGCCCTGTCTTGCGGTCGATGTGTGTAGCCCGCAGCAGGGCGCGAAACACGATATCGCTGCACTGGAGCGTATGCTGGTGCATCCTGCCCCGCTCATCTAGCCCGAGAGCCTTGCCAGCCAAGATGCCAGCGCGCTTCCAGATACGCGCTTCTCGGCCGCGTAGTCTTGTCCTATCTCATGATAGATATAAGACTGGCCGCCCGGTTCAGCAGGAACAACGAGATGCACGGCCCGGTCGCCTTCCACCCATTCGATGCGCAGACCACCTTGTTCATCGGTGCTCACGGCACCGCGAGGAAAACGGCGGCATTGCTGCGCCTCCAGCCGGCTCTTGCCTGTACTCAGCAATGAGAATGACCTCTTCAGTAGCTGCATGGTCGTGCGGTAAGCATAATCCGAAGGTCGCAACACGCCGTACTCGTCGCTCTCGTCGCCGCTGGCCAACTCGCCAATTTCGCGAACGATATCCGCGAAGCCGGAAGGATCGACAAATGCTATCCAATCAGTCCCAGGCGGAGCCGGTTCCGGGGTCGCTCGCTCATCCTCGATAGAAATCCAGTCGAACAACCCGGCAGGTATTCGCCGCGTGGCCTCAAGGACGGGGTGTTCCTCTGGGGTTGAGTCCCGAGGGCTGGGAGCTTCTACTACAGCCATTTCAACGTCTCCGACTACGGAAAGTACTTCGCAAGAATGGAGCCCATTTGGTCCACGGCCAGGCCATAGAATGCGGCAATCTCCTCCAGGCCGAACTGCCGTGTCTCCAGCTCTTCTGACAAAGTGTTGATGTCTTGTTCGACTTTGACGATAGGCGTCGCTTGGTTGCCCATCGTCCCTGTGCGACAGCGTACCCAGCTATTCACGGTCAGTCCGGGTGTAGGCTCGTATCGTTTGTGGTTATGAATCTCAAAGTTGGTGGAATGTCTCAACGGAGCCTCCGGGGAATCCGCAGCCTTCGCGTCGTCCCTGCAAAAGCGGTCAACTAGGACCTGGGCAGGGCTCTCCGCGCGGCAGACACGTGTGACGACCAGGCCCAGCCGGCCCACCCGAATATCGTTCTCGCGAATATGATCTTCAATCGGCCCCCGGCAATTTGTGACAACGTCGGGCAGTGGCACAGGTTGGTCTTGCTCTTGCTCGCCCAGCGCCCACGACGAAGTGAGTCGCGACGGCGATGCGGTGAAGGTCCAGACACGGTCTTTGCTTGCGAGTGCGACACGGGGCAGATTGTGAGGAGCATCATCCGGCAGCGGGATGGCCTGCACGGTGCCATCGAAACGTTTGGCGTACTTGCTCAGCACAGCAGCGAGCAAAGCCGGCGGATCGAATTCCGCAGCCTCGGGTGTGAACGCCACCACCCGGACAGCAGTCAGGATGAGGTCGTCTTTGCGCAGACCCATGTTGTCCCCGGCCCCGATTAGCTCAAACCCACCTAAACTCCCGAAGTGGCCCCGCTGTAGGGGGCTCCCACATTCCAAGTGCATCGCTCTATGTTAATGTACTTCCCCGTCTCTGGAAAGGTTCTCGGCAGGCGACCGCCGAGCAGCTTCGTCAGAACCCGCATTCAGCGAACTCAGCCGCGAGCGAAGGGATTTCGCAACTGCTTGGCTGCTGGGAGGTTAGATCGGGGTCCCGACCCCCAAAGCCAACGGTCCCCGAACGAGTTCCCTCGACGCTGACGTTGCCCCCGCGTATTATCCGGTGTCAGTCGGCGTGAGCCCGCACATCACGACGCCCCTGTTCGCTGGCTGACGCACGTCTGCACGCATCTGGTGCCGGCGACCGGTCGGACTGCACACGATATCCGCGCCATGAACTACCTGGCCCATGCCTTGCCGTTTCTCGACGAGCCCTATCTGGCCGCGGGCACGGCCGTGCCCGACTGGCTGTCGGTGGTCGATCGGCGGGTGCGGGTCACCCAGCGCCGGGCGGCTGCCTTGCGCGGCGACGGCGACCCGATCACCGCCGCGGTGGCCCGGGGCATCGTGCAGCACTTCTATGACGACGCCCGATTCCACGGCTCGCGCGCGTTTGCCGAGCTTTCGCTGGAGCTTGCGGTGCGCTCGCGCGGCCTGTTGGAGGCTGGAAGCGGATATCAACCGGCTTTCCTGGGCCACCTGCTGGTCGAAGTGCTGTTGGACGCGGCACTGGCCGAGCAGTCTGCCGGGCGCCTGGAGGCCTACTACCAGGCGCTCGCAGCGGTCGATCCGCAGCGCATCGAGCGGGTCGTGGCGGCGATCAGTTCGCGTCCGCCCGGTGGCCTGGCCCTGTTCGTGGCGGCCTACGGCGAGCAGCGTATCTTGTGGGATTACCTGGAAGATGGCAAACTGATGGGGCGACTCAACCAGGTGATGCGGCGGGTGGGGTTCGACCCGATGCCCGACGAGTTCATCGGCCTGTTGCCGGCCGCCCGCGACATGGTCGCGGCGCGTCTGGCGGAGCTGCTCGAGGGGATTCCGGTCGAGTTGCCGGAGGATGGGGGAGCGTGAGCAGCAGTTCCCCCCCAAGACCGAGCCGCCGCGGCGAGCCCTCGGAGGCCGCAGCGCGCGGTGAGACATTCTGCCGCGGATGGACACGAAGTGCCTTGGACGCCGAGGGTGGCGCAGGCGGAGGTTTTTCTTTCAAGAGGAGACAGCGTCATGCGATATGGAATGAACCTGCTGTTGTGGACCGACACCCTGCACGACGGCGTGCGCCCGTTGCTCGACGACATCAAGGACCTCGGTTTCGATGCGGTCGAGGTGCCCATCTTCGAGCATGACGTGGACAAGTACGCCCGGTGGGGCAAGTATCTGGACGACGCCGGGCTGGCACGCACGGGCGTGACGGTGCGCGGGGCCGACGACAACCCGATCAGCCCCGACGCCCAGGTGCGCCGCCGCGGGGTCGAAGCCACCAAGGCCGCGTTGGATTGCTGCCAGGCCGCGGGGATCGAGACGCTTTGCGGGCCGCTCCACTCGGCCCTGGGGGTGTTCACCGGTCGGGGGCCTAGCGCGGACGAATGGGCCTGGGGCGTGGAGAGCATGCAGCAGGTGGCCGAACATGCCGACACGGTGGGCGTGGACCTGGGCGTGGAGTATCTGAACCGCTTCGAGTGCTATTTCCTCAACACCGCGGCCGACGGTGCCCGGTTTTGCCGCGAGGTGGGCCATGCGCGCTGCCGGATGATGTACGACACGTTCCATGCCCACATCGAGGAAAAGAGCATTCCCGAGGCGATCCGCGCCCTCGAGGGCCTGCTGGTTCACGTACACATCTCGGAGAACGACCGCAGCACGCCCGGCCAGGGCAATGTGCGCTGGCCGGAGAACTTCGATACGCTCAACGAGATCGGCTACGACAACCTGATGGTGATCGAGGCGTTCGGCCTGGCCCTGGAGAAGCTCATACCGGCCACCAAGATCTGGCGGCGCATGTACGGGAGCGAGAAGCAACTGGCCGCCGAAGGGCTGGCGTTCATGAAGGGCGAGGTGGCCCGGCGCTGGGGCTAAGCGGGACCAAGTAATGTTTGCATGGTGGCTTGGCGGCCTGGAAAAAGGCGACAGGCACCATTTGCCGGAACGGCCCGCGACCAACCTGCGGTCGGTGCCCGGCTCTGCACAAATGGTGCCTGTCACGAATGGCACTGTTGATGATCCTGAGTGGGCAAGATACAGACTATAGGCAAAAGCGTTTGCCTTGCCAGATCGTCCGTAAATGACCCAGATTCCGGCACAAGGGGTCACTTTCGCGAACTCGACAGTGCCATTCGTGCCTGTCACCTTTTTCTTCACGTGCAACCTTTGCCGATTTCCGCTTAGTCGTCCGACACGGCTAAACTGCGGGGTGCCACGGTTGGCTTGCCCAACCGTGTATTCGGCACTGCTGGACAAGCCAGCAGTGGCACCCAGCGTTGAAACAGACTTGTAGGGCGGGTCGAGCGATAGCGAGACCCACCGGCAAGGAAGAAGATGGTGGGTCTGCGCCTACGGCTTGACCCACCCTACAAACTATCGCTTGACCCACCCTACAAACTGGCCAGCGTGGCGACAAGGAGGCGTTGATGTCCCGCGTTCCCGAGCCCGAGCACGACTCGCCCCAGCAGGGCGTCTCGCTGGAGGCGCTGCGCGAGGCGTACGCGCGGGCCATGGGGCTCGGAGCGGCCGGGCCGCAGCCCGACGTTGCTGCTGAAGAGCAGCAGGCCGCGCAGCCTGAGGCCGAGGCCAGCCCTTCCCCCCCGGCGCCTGCCCGGGGTGAAGTAGTGACCGAGCCGGCACCGGAACCGGCCTTGCCCGTGGAATCCGAAGCGCTGCCCGCGGACGATGCCTGCTGCCCGGTCGGCCCACTGTCGATCCTCGAGGCCATGCTCTTCGTGGGCAACCAGGACAATCGGCCGCTCTCCGCCCGGCAGACCGCGGAACTGCTGCGCGGCGTGGAAGCGGAAGAAGTCCCCGACCTGGTCCGGCAGCTCAACGCCCGGTACGCGGCCAACGGCTGCCCTTACGAGATCGTCAGCACCCGGGGCGGCTACCGGATGACGCTCCGCGCGGAGTTCGGGCGCTTGCGGCGGCGGTTTTATGCCCGGCAGCGCCAGGCGCGCCTCTCGCAGGCGGCCGTGGACGTGCTGGCCATCGTGGCCTACAAGCAGCCGGTCACTGCCGACCAGGTGGCCCAATTGCGCGGCAAGCCCAGCGGCCACGTCCTCTCGCAGCTCGTCCACCGGGGCCTCTTGCAGATCGAGCGCAAAGGCAACGGCCGGCGCGTGGCCCGGTATCGGACCACCGAGCGGTTTTTGCGCGTCTTCGGGCTCGACTCGCTCGACGAGCTGCCCCAGAGCGAGGAGCCGGGGTCGCTTTAGGGCAAGCGGAAAGCGGAAAGCCGAAAGCGGAAGTAGATTGAATCGCGAAAGCGCGAAAGGGCGAAAGCGCGAAACGTGGCGAGCCGGGAGCGTCAGCACTTGTAAGGGTATAACTTCCCGGGAAAAGGTGACAGGCACCATTTGCCTTCAACGGCCCACGACCAGCCTTCGGCCGGTGCCCGGCTTCGCACAAATGGTGCCTGTCACCTTTTCCCCTACAATTTCTCAGCTCCCGGTTCGGGTGGACCAACCCGTTGACGAACAACAGCGAGCCGTGGGGTTTATCCCCACGGGAGGCAAAGCCGAAACCCGAAAGCGGAGAACACGGGTCCGAAATCCCCAAATCTCAAATCCCGAAATCTCCAATGACCAACGGCGCCGGTAGGGCCCCCTCACGCCGTCACCCCGTCAACCTGTCAACCACCTATCCTGGCCATCCCGTCACCCCGTCAACCTGTCAGCTATCTATCCTGTCATCCCGTCAGCCAGTCAGCCACCTATCCTGTTCATCCTGTCTTCCCG
>CAYXPN010000187.1:0-11533 GCA_964467075.1 uncultured Planctomycetaceae bacterium | reverse complement strand
CGGAGGACTGCTGCACAACGAGTGCAGCTTGCAGGCGAGACGCCTGCACCACAACCAAGCGAACGATCGGCGGAGACCGGCGGCTTCACCCTTGGCCGGCCGGCTCCCCGGCTCTCACGCGCCGGATAGGCGCCCCCAGGCGGGCCAGCTTGCGGTCGAGCCGTTCATAGCCGCGCTCCAGGTGCTCTGCCCCGTGGACGATCGTCTCTCCCTCGGCAGCCAGCCCGCCTAGCACCAGCGCCGCACTGGCCCTGAGATCACTCGCGTGCAGCTCGGCCCCGCAAAGCCGCTCCACGCCGCAGACCTCCAGGCCCTGCTCGCAGAGGCGAATTTGCGCACCCAGCCGGCGCAGCTCGCCCGCGTGTTGCAATCGCGAGGGAAACACCCGATCGCAGACCGTGCTCCGGCCCGCGGCCAGGCACGCCAGGGCCGTGAACTGGGCCTGCACGTCGGTGGGCAGGCCGGGATAGGGCCGCGCCTCGATGCGCAGGGGCAACGGGCCCCTCGGGGCCAACGCACGCACCCGCCGCGGGCCCAGTTCCAGCTCCACGCCCGCCCGATCCAAGAGGTCGAGGGCCGCGCGCAGGTGTCGCGGGATCACGCGGGTGAGCGTCATCTCGCCGCGCGTGACGGCCGCGGCCAAGAGCAGCGTGACCGCCTCGATGCGATCGGGGATCACGCGCCGCGAGGCCCCGCCGAGCTGCGCAACACCGCGCACGACGATCCGCGAGGTGCCCAGGCCCTCGATGCGCGCGCCCATGGCCGCGAGCAGCCGGCCCAGATCGACGATCTCCGGCTCTCGGGCTGCGCCGAGGATGGTGCTGGTGCCGCGTGCCAGCACCGCTGCGCAGAGCACGTTGGCCGTGCCGGTCACCGTGGGTCCGCGCGGGCCTGTTAGCTCGACGGTCGCGCCGCGCAGTCGTCGGGCCGATGCCACCACATAGCCGCCTTCCAGGCGCAACTGGGCCCCCAGCGCGGCCAAGCCCTTCAGGTGCAGGTCCACCGGCCGGTCGCCCAGCTTGCACCCGCCCGGCAAGGGAACGATCGCCTTTCCGCGCCGGGCCAGCAAGGGACCGAGCACGCAGAAGCTGGCCCGCATTTGCTCGACGAGCCGGTAGGGCGCTTTGACCGGCCGCGTATCGACCACGGCAAGCTGCAGCCGTTCGCCGGCGCGCACCACCTCGACACCCAGGCGGCGGAGCAGCCGGGCCATGGTGCGCACGTCGGCCAGGCGCGGCACGCGGCCCAGTTCGATGGGCTCGTCGGCCAGCAAGGCCGCGGCCATCATGGGCAGCGCCGCGTTCTTGGCCCCTGCCGCGCGCAGTATGCCCGCCAGTGGCTTGCCGCCCTGGATGTAAAGCCGCGTGCCGGCCGCGGCTGGCGAGATGCTTTGGGTATCCATTGTCACGCGCCCTGCGCTGATTGCCTTCTGAGGGCCTCGACCACGCGGGGCAGTCGGGCCAGGTCGCGCGTGGTGGGCCCCAGCTCCAAGAGCGGCTGGGCCGCGATCAGCTCGATCACGCGCTGGTGGAGCGCGGGGTTGATCTCCATGAGCATTCGGCCGCCGGGGCCCAGGCGCTCGACCGCCTCGGCGACCAGCCGCTCGATGATCTCCGTGCCCTGCGGCCCGGCCACCAGGGCCACCAGCGGTTCGTGCTCGCGCACATCCGGGGCCAGGTGGCGCCACTCCTGCTGGCTTACATAGGGCGGATTGCTCACTACCAGGTCGAATCGCCGCTCAGGGCCCACCGCGGCGAACAGGTCGCTCTCGACCAGCTCGATCCGCTCCAACACGCCGTGGCGCCGGGCATTGCCCCGCGCCACTTCCAGGGCCGCGGGGCTGATGTCGATGGCCGTAAACCGGCAGTCGGGCAGCTCCCGGGCCGCACAGACCGCAACACAGCCGCTGCCCGTGCCCACGTCGGCGATTTCCAGCCCCCGGCCGGCGCGCATCGCCCGGGCGCACTCCAGCAGGCGCACCAGCAGCAGCTCGGTCTCGGGCCGGGGGATGAGCACATCCGCGGTCACGTGGAAGTCGAGCGAGAAGAACTCCCGCGTTTCGAGCAGATGGGCCACCGGCTTGCCCCCGGCCCGGGCACGGACCAGGTGGCGGAACTCGGCGCGCTGGGGCTCGTCGGGCACACGCTCGTAGCCGGTATAGAGGTCGATCCGGCGGCAGCCGAGGGCCCGGGCCAGGAGCAACTCGGCATCGAGCCGGGGGCTGTCTGCGCCGCGCTGTTTCAGATAGTTGGTGGTCCACTGGAGCAAACGGCCGACCGTCCAGACTTCCTGTTCGGACATCTTGGACCCCATTCCCCGATTCGACCGCGGCCCGTCCGGCGCTCACTCTACCAGCCCGAAGGCCGACCGCTGCTCCTGGCGCTCGTATTCCCACAAGGCCTCGATCACCGGCTCAAGCTCGCCCGCCAGGATGCTGTCGAGCTGGTACCAGTCCTGGTTGATGCGGTGGTCGGTCACGCGGTTTTGGGGGAAGTTGTAGGTGCGGATCTTCTCGCTGCGGTCGCCGGAGCCGATCTTGGTGCGGCGCTCTTGGGCCCGTTTGCGATCCTCTTCAGCGCGGCGCAGCTCATACAGCCGGGTCTTCAACACGCGCAGGGCCTTGGCCCGATTCTTGTGCTGGCTCTTTTCGTCCTGCATGCTCACCACGATGCTGGTTTCCAGGTGGGTCAGGCGGATGGCCGAGGCGGTCTTGTTCACGTGCTGGCCGCCCGGCCCGCTGGCGTGGAAGACCTCTTCGCGGTAGTCGTCGCGCCGCAGCTCGATCTCCACGTCCTCGGGCTCGGCCAGCACGGCCACGGTGGCCGCGGAGGTGTGGATGCGGCCCTTGGCCTCGGTGGCGGGCACGCGCTGCACGCGGTGGCCGCCGCTTTCATACTGCAAGTGGCGGAACACGCCCTCGCCTTCCAGCCCGACGACCACCTCCTTCAGCCCGCCCAGCTCGGTCGGGTGCATGTCGAGCACTTCAAACTTCCAGCCCTTGCCCTCCGCATAGCGGCGATACATCTGGAACAGGTCGCGCGCAAAAAGCGCGGCCTCCTCGCCCCCGGTGCCGGCCCGAATCTCCAGCACACAGCGCCGTCGGGTCGCATCTTCGCCCCCCACGGTAAGCTCCAGCAGCTCGTTCCACAAGCGGTCGCGCTCCTCTCTCAGCTCGGGAAGCTCGGCCTCGGCCAGCTCGCGCAGCTCCGCGTCCGGTCCGGCGAGCATCTCCCGGGCCTCGCGAAGCTGCCCGTTGAGTTCCTTGAAACGCCGATACTTCTGCGCCAGCCGGGCCAGCAGGCCGTGCTCGCGGGCCGCGGCAGACAGGCGCGCGGGATCGGCCAGCACCGCGGCATCGGCCAGCAGCCTTTCCAGCTCCTCGAAACGCTGGAGCTTTTCTTCCAGTTCGCGGCGCATGGCAGCTCATTTCCCGCGGCTGGCGCGCCGTCTCGAACGCTTCAGAGATTCCCACAAGACGGCTGGTCAACAAGTTGACCCCGGATCATCACAGGCGGGGATCGTCGGCTTCTGCGAAGCTCTCGCGCCGGCAGGATCGCGGGCCCGGTCCACACTGCCAGGACGATCCGGGAGGCACCCGCTTTTCCGGAACCAAACACCGGCCACCGCCCCTACGAGGCCCCTTCTTCCGGTGCTTCTTCGGTAGCAGGCTTCTTCCGGCCGCGCTGGAGACTGGTATAGCCGGTGTCGGCGAACTTGCGCTGGAACTTCTCGATCCGGCCGGCCGTGTCCACGTATTTCAGCTTGCCCGTGAAAAACGGGTGACAGGCGCTGCAGATGTCCACCTTGATCTCCGGCTGGGTGCTGCGCGTGACAAAGCTGTTGCCGCACCCGCAGGTGACCTTGGTGACCACGTATCGGGGATGGGTTTTCTCTTTCATGGTCGCGTTTCCTCGAGCTTCACGCCGCGGGCGCGTCTGAGTTGCCGCGCTCAGGCCGCACGTCTCAGTGTGCCTCAGCCGACGCAGGCTGCCCGGGCCGATCGCGGGGCGGCCGACCCAATGTTCGAGCCACCTGGCCGCCGCACACCTTGCCGGAGCCGGTCTTGACTGTCACAGACTTTTCAGTGTACCGGCCGGCCGGCCGGGCGGCAAGGCCGGGCACGCCCGCCCCTTGGTCCGGCACGGGCGTCTAGGACGGTGAAGGCGCTGCCAGCGGCGGCCCGGGCACGGGCATTTTCTCGGCTGGCGGCAGCGGCGTGTCCTCGGCCGGCGGCTCGGCCGAGGGCGGCTCGGGGGAGGGCAGTCCTTCCGAAGGTGGTTCCGGCGTTGGTGGCTGGGGTGATTCGCCCTCGTGTGCTTGCGGCGCAGCACCATCCGTGGGCGCGGCCTGCTGCTGCTTAGCGAGCAGTTGGTCGAGCCAGCGGGCGCGCAGAAACTCGCCGTAATGGGCCGGCGAGTTGGCGTTGGCCAGGTACTCCGAAATCGCCTCCCGCGGCCGGCCACCGGCCTCGTAGGCCCGGGCCAGGTTGTAATGGGCCCCCGCGGTCCACGGCCCGTCGGGCCAAGCCTCCAGCGTGCGCACGGACAGCCAGTCGATGGCGGCATCATAATTGCCGCGTTCGAACGTGATCAGGCCCAGCCAGTAGCTGGAGTCTTGTGTGATTTGACGGAGCAGTTGAATTCTCAGCTCCACTTCCCGGGCCGCGGTCTGAGGGTCGGGGACGTTGGGCAGGGGCTGCTGGGGCGCGCCCGCCGCGTTGGCGTTCTGTTGGGTTGCCGCCTTGAACTGTTCCAGGATTTCCTTGCGCATCCGTTCGAGCCGCCGGTCCGAGAAGCGTAGCTCCTGATAGGCCCTGATGGCTCCGTCCTCGTCCTCGAACCTGCCTTTCAGGTGGAGCACACGCGCGCGGGCCAGCGTGTTGACCGAGTCCCAAGGCCACGGGGTGTAGTAGTGCAACCAGGCGAGCAACCGGACGCGGATTTCGTCCGGCGAGGCCCCGCGCCGGCGCAACACCACCTCGTAAGGGTAGGTCCAGAGCCGAAGCTCGGCGATCCGGGAATGGCCTTGCAGCCGCTGGGCCTGGGCACTGGGCGAGGCGACCAGATTCAGGCTGCGCTTGCCGGCCAAACGGTCCTGGAGCAACTGCATGCGCGCCGAGAGGTTCCAGGGCGAGGCCTCCACAAAGGCCACCACGTGCTTCAAGTCCTCGGCGCTGAGCGGATACGGGTCCCCGGGCTCCAGGTCGAGCCGGCGCAACAGCGCGTCATCGGCCGCCACCTCGCTCAACGCGGCCGGCTGGATTTCCAGGGCCCCGTCCTCACCCAGGCGCAAACCGTCCGGCTCCGGTATGGGCAGTCCCAACGCAGGCTCGAAAAGGTAGAGCCGCCCTTCGATCAGCACTGCCACACACCACGGTCGAGCCGGAGTGTGCTGGGGATCGTCGGGATCGGACACGCCCAGCAGAAACGCATCCAGGTGTTCCTGGCGCGCGAGCAACAGAAACACCCAGGCCCGCTCCAGCGGCGTGCCCCGACCGAAGAACAGCGTCTCCCACGGCAACTGCGGCAACCGGTCGGGCCGGCTGGATTCGAGCTGGATGTTGCGCACCGTCCAGTCGAACAGGCGCCGGGCCGCGGTCAGCTCGTCGGCCGTCTCGCCCCTGGCCCGGGCCGCGATTTCCCGCAACCACAGGGCCTCGCGCAACACAAAGCCGTCGTGCCGGGAAAACTCCTTGCGCCCCAGGTCTTGGACCATCGGCAGACGGGCAAGCGGCTCGGGCAGTTGCCCAAGCATCGGGTCCGGCTGCCAGTCCGCGGCCGGCGCCTGCGCGCGGGCCCATTGATTCAGCCGATCCACGATCTGGCCGAGCATTTCCGGCTGGGGGCAGCTCAACAGCAGCGGGTCGCGATCGCCGGGCCAGTCTGCCGTGGTGCGGGGCAGCGAGCCCAGGGTGCGGAGCATCTGCTGCGGAATCTGGCCGGCACCGAACTGCTCCAGCCGATCCAGGTTGTCCATGGCCCACTCGAAGACTTCTTCGCGCAACACCTCCGGCGTCTGGCCGCCCGGGCCCCGCGCAGAGGGGCCCGATGTCCTGCTGCCGTCGCACCCGGCGATCAACAGGGCCCCACACAGTAGCCACAGGAGCAAGCGTATCGGCCCCGGCCGCACCCGGCGGGCCGGGCGCAAGCGGGATTCGCGGGGCGGGAATTTGCAGGGCGCAGTATCGTGGCTCACGAAAAAACGCTCCCGTTCTGGCGCTGGCAGGCGGGCGATGGCACACTCGGCCCGTTGTCTGCCGCAGGGCTTACACGAAACCCTCCACCAGCCGGCGCACGGCCAGCAGGCGTTCGAGCAGCTCGGCCAGGCGATCCAGCGGCACCATGTTCGGCCCGTCGCTCGGGGCGCGGTCGGGATCGGGGTGGGTCTCCAGGAAGACTGCATCCGCGCCCACGGCCACCGCGGCCCGGGCCAGCGGCTCAACCATCGCCCGATTTCCGCCCGATGCCGTTCCGCGGGCCCCGGGCTCCTGCACGCTGTGGGTAGCGTCGAAGACCACCGGCACACCCAGGGCCTTCATCTGGGGGATGGCGCGCATGTCGTTGACCAGCCGGCCGTAGCCGAAAAACGTGCCCCGCTCGCCCAACAGCACCCCGCGGCAGCCGGCCGCTTCCAGCTTGGCCACCACGTGGCGCATGTCGTCGGGGGCGAGAAACTGGCCCTTCTTGACGTGGACCGGCCGTCCCGTGCGCCCGGCCGCCAGTAGCAGGTCGGTCTGGCGGCAAAGAAAGGCCGGGATCTGCAGCAACTGGCAGACCTCGGCGGCCGGCGCGGCCTGGTCCGCCTGGTGGATGTCGGTGGTCACCGGCAGGCCCGTGGTGCGGCTGATGCGATCGAGGGCCTCCAGGCCCTTTTCCAGCCCGGGGCCGCGAAACGACTCCAGGCTCGTGCGATTGGCCTTGTCGAACGAGGCCTTGAACACCAGTGCCAGCCCCAGGCGCTCGGCGATCCGGCCGAGCTGTTCGGCCACGGCCAGGGCCGTCGTTTCGTCCTCGATCACGCAAGGACCGGCGATCACCAGCAACGGCTCGCCCCGGCCGCAGCGATACGGTCCAATGTTCACAGGATTGTCGGCCACGAGGGAACCTTCTTTGCCGTCAAAACGGGGTGACTTCAGCCGTCTGAACAGCCAGGGCTGCACTGGCTTCTGGTGCGGCCGTCTGGGCTGCACACCGCTGGACCGCTTCGGAGGTCGTAGGGTGGGTCGAGCCGAAGGCGCTGACCCACCAGTTGCCTCACCCGCCGGGAAATCGCGCCCTCGGTGGGTCTGCGCTGGCGCTTGACCCACCCTACGTCCTGAAGCAGCAGTTACCTCCGTTGTGGTCGGGTCTCCCGACCCGACCACTCCAACCTCGCTACCCCGGCGGCACCACCAACGTGGCCCGACCAGGGAGCACCTCCACGTCCACCGGCAGCCATCCGCCCGGGTCGCCGTCCAACTGGTAGCGCACCGGCCGGTCCGACTCGATGCGCACCCGGGCGGCCCGCAGCACGGTCACGTCCTTGAGTCGCTGGTGCCGGCCCAACAGCACGTGGGCCACGTAGCGCGCAAGCTGCCAGGGCCCGCCGCGGGCTAACACACACAGGTCGAGCAGCCCGTCGTCGTCGATCGCCCAAGGCGCGAGCCCGAATCCGCCGCCGTAGCGGGGCACGTTGAAAACAAATGCCCAGCCACCGGCCAGTGAGCCGCTCCGGCCGTCGGGCCGCTGCCACTCAAGACGGATCGTCGGCCAGTCATAGCTACGAACCGTCTGCACGATCGGTTTTGCGTAGGCCCAGTTGCCCGCATGGCCCCGACGCCGGCAATGCACCCGCCAGACCACCTCGGCGTCGAACCCGCAACTGATCATCAGCAAAAAAGCCTTTCCGCCCGCGGCCGCCGCGTCCAGCCGGCGCTGTCGGCCGGCCACAATCGCCTCGCAGAGCCCCTCGGGCTCTGGGCCGATGCCCAGGTGCCGGGCCAGCAGGTTTTGGTTGCCCGCGGGCAGCAGGGCCACGGGCAGACCCGGCGGTGTGTGGCGGACCAGCTCCGAGGCCGTGCCGTCGCCGCCCACACCCACCAGGGCCCGCAGTTCGCACTTGTCGAACCACTCGATGGCCCGGCCCACGGCCGCGGGCAGCTCGGTGAACACCTCGGGGACCAGGCCCCGATCCGCGAGGTGTTCGACCAGCGAGTCCACGCGACGGGCAGAGGATGTGGCCCCGGCGATCGGGTTGGTCGAGATCACCACTCGGCGCAACTCCGGGGCCGACGCACCAGGATTGCAGGGCATCAGGGCGAGTCTCGATCGATCGGTGCTGACGATTCGTGCGCTGCTCGGACGGGCGGTTACGGCCGAAAGCCCTTTGCCAGACAAACCGTCGGGCATGTCCAGCCCCACAACGCCAGTATAGGCGGCCCTGCAAAGTTGCGGCACCCGGCCACCGGCGCGCCGTCCAGGGGCGAAGCAGATATGGCGCGAGGCGCCGGCGGCCAGGCTCGGGCCGCCGAGCCGAGTTGGGCCATTTCTCAGAACGGGTGCAGCAGAACAATACACTCGATAGAGGGGGACGTTCCTGCTCGGATCGGCTTCGGGCTATTGAGCTTCGTCGTAACCCTTTTTATGCAAACGAGTTACAGCGAGAGTCCGTTTCCTCGGCCGACTAGGGAGTTGATCGGCGCGCCGATTGCGGTGACAGGGGACGGCGAGCCTGGCGCTCGCCCAAACCGAAGCTGGCCCGTGGGGCTTCTGACGACCAGTGATCGGGTGGTTCCCTTGCCCTTACCGCCCGGTCCGCCACGGTGGAACGTGGCGCGTCAGAGCCCCTTTTTCTATTGGGCTCCCCGTGCATCCCCCCATCTGTCGGGGCACTTGGCCGGCGCTGCCGGGCTCTATTGGGCAAACCTCGGAAGGAGTACCGGCATCCCGGTAGCTCGGGTCGGCCGCGTGGGCCGAACCACCGGAAGGTAAGCTAGACTTGAACAAGTACGGTGGTATCGAGGCATATCCGCCCCCAACGCACGACGTCTTCGAAGGCCGGGGCCGTTTGGCCGGTCGGACCCGGGAAGCACCATGCCCAAGGAATCAGACCAACCTGAACAGCCCGACGGGCAGTCGGCTGCCGTGGGGCAATCGAGCATGCTGGCCAAGGCCAAGGCATCGCTTTTGCGCCATTGGCGGGAGCTGCTCAGGGCCCTGGTCAGCCCCAGGGGATTGGCCATCCTGCTGGTCGTCTCGCTGGTGGTTCACGGTTTCGCCTTTGCCTACTACCGGCTGGGCGGGCAGGCGTCGGCACCGCCGGAGCACGAGATCGAGCTGGGCGAGTTCCGGTTCGTTGCGAACGACGTCGAGTCCGGCCCGATCGCCGGTGCGGAGTTCTCGCTCTACGTGGCCCTGCTCGAGGGCTTCGAGGACAGCGGCCGGCAGCAATTGGCGATTCATCGCAGCCGGGTGCAGCAGGACATCGAACAACTGCTGCGCCAGGCCCACGCCGGCGACTTCGACGACCCGTGCCTGATCGAATTGAAGCGCCGCATCCAGGCACAGGTCAACGAGTCGCTGGGCATGCGCGCGGTGGCCGAGGTGATCATCACCGACCTGGACCTGGAGCCCAGTCGCGCGGCAGCCCAGCCCGAGGCCCAGGCCGCCCAGGCCCCTGCGTGGCTGGATGACCCGGCCGGGTGATGCTCGCTGCCGAGACAACGGCCGCCGGCCTCTCGGCGTAGCTCTTCAGCCGTGGGGAGGCCCGGCACTCATTTGCGCTTTGGTTTGGCATCGCACCCTATCAGGGCCGTGTGATCTCATCTGCCCATCCGGCGATGCTGTCATTCTGTCCCAAGCCGACGGGGGCAGGTCCGTGTTTTCGTCCGGCCGCTGCCGGCGCAGGCACCCCCTTCCCCCTCTGAAGCGGTGAGCAAGGCGGCTTGACCGGGACCGGCTTTCCGGTAAACTTGAGGGTTTGCGGCCGCGGTGGGGGTCTGCGCATTGGGTGCGGAGGCGTGGCCGCGCCCCCCGGCTTCGAGCCGACAAGCCAGCGTAGCTTCAATTGGCAGAGCGCCGCACTCGTAATGCGGGGGTTGTGGGTTCGAGTCCCACCGCTGGCTCTGTATCGATCCGGTGTGCCGGCAGGACCGCGGGCCCACAACCGACCCGATCGCGGCTCGAACCCCGCAGTGTTCGCTCCGCGTGGTGCGCCCGGGGCCCGGGCGTTCCCGGGGGCGAAGACCCTGGTAGTTTGACACGGCTAAACTGCGGGGTGCCACGGTTGGCTTGCCCAACCGTGCACTCGGCACTGCTGGACAAGCCAGCAGTGGCACCCGACTCGACACTTCACGTGTGTCGGACTACGAGAGCCGGCGTCGAGCGGGCCGCCAGCCGCAGCGCGGCGGTTTGAGTCGGGCGCGGCGTGAGCGCGCACCACAGCCGGATCGACGGCGATTTGATTGGCATCTGATTGTGTCTGGGGAGAAACAGCCCATGGCGCACGGCATGGCAGAAGGCGTCCTGCTGAACATCCGGCAGATGGTGGTGATGGACGGCACGTTTGGTCCGCGTGAGATCGCGCAGATGGGCGAAGCAATCTCCCAGGACCCGTCCCAGTTCAGGGTGTTGCGCGATGCAGTCGGCGAGTTGCAGGCCAAGGAAGAGCCCAGCCCGGCGAGCATGGTCCGGCTGGGCGTGTGCCTCTACTTGCTGGGGCGCTATTACGCCGCGGCCGAGGCCCTGCAGCAAGGCGACGGCGGGGCCCTGGCGCGTTTCTACCTGGCCAAGTGCTATGCGGCCCACGGGCAGCATGCACAGGCCGTGATCGAATACGAAGCGGCCCGGCGCGCGGGATACAACAGCGACGATTGTGCCCTGGGCCGGGCTGAGTCGCTGCGCCAGTCGGGCAATCCCGCGGGCGCGCTGCAGGTGCTGGACGATCTCTCGGGTGCGGTCGAGCAGACAGCCGAGTATCTGGCCCAGCGTGCGGCCACCATCGCGGCGCTGGGCGGCAATCCAGAGGAGGTCGTGGCCCTCTACGAGCGGGCCGTACAGGCCGACGGCAGCCATGCCGGGGCCCTGTTCGGCCTGGCCCTGGAAAACGACCGTCGGGGTAACGATCGGCAGGCCCTGGGATTGTATGAGCAGGCCGTCTCCCGCTTTCCCGCCCATCTGGGCGCCCTGCTGAATCTGGGCATCCTCTATGAGGACGTGGAACAGTACGACCGCGCGGCCCAGTGCTACCAGCGGGTTCTCGACGCGGTGCCCGACCATCCCCGGGCAAGGCTGTTTTTCAAGGACAGTCACGCGGCCGCGCGCCAGTACTACGACGAGGACGCCCAACGCAAGCGCGACCGGATGAGCCAGATGCTGAGCATTCCGGTCACGGATTTCGAGCTCTCGGTGCGCAGCCGCAACTGCCTGCAGAAGATGGGCATCATGACGCTGGGTGACCTTTGCCGTTGTACTGAGGCGGAGCTGCTGGCCAGCAAGAACTTCGGCGAGACCAGCCTTAGCGAGATCAAGGAGATGCTGGCCAGCAAGGGGCTCCA
>CAYXPN010000186.1:2607-11682 GCA_964467075.1 uncultured Planctomycetaceae bacterium | reverse complement strand
GGCACCGACCGCAGGTTGGTCGCGGGCCGCCCAAAGGCAAATGGTGCCTGTCACCTTTTTCCAGGCCGCCAGGCCACCGTGCAAACATTCGTTGGTCCCGCTTAGCTTGTGCACAATCCTGCGCTTCAGCGGGAGAGGGTTGAACAATTCGGCACGCGGGTGGCCGGGGTTGGAGCGTAGCGTCGCTGCATCAAACCAAGGTTGACAGACCAGTAGCGAGACCCCGGAAAAACTGGGGCTTCGGGCCACCCTTTGGGCGTCCCTCCGGACCCGGCCACCCGCGACCCGGAGTCACTTCCTTACGAGCGCTGAAGTGGCAATCCTCGAACTCGAAAACCTCTCGAAGCGCTTTCCCGGCGACCTGCCGGCAGTGGATGGGCTCTCGCTGCGGGCCGAAGACGGCGAGCTGCTCGTGCTGCTGGGCCCCTCGGGCTCCGGCAAGACCACCACCCTGCGCCTGGTGGCCGGACTGGAGCGGCCCACCGCGGGCACGATCCGTATCGACGGGCGCCCCGTCGACCGCCTGCCGCCGGTGCGCCGCGACGTGGCCATGGTCTTCCAGCATTGTGTGCTCTATCCCCACCTGTCCGTGCGCCGCAACCTGGCATTCGGCCTGAGGCTGCGCCACATGGCGCGTGCCGAGATCAAGCGCCGCGTGGCCGAGGCGGCCGAACTGCTGGGCATCGAGGACCTGCTCGACCGCCGAACGGACGAGCTTTCCGGCGGCCAGCAGCAGCGCGTGGCCCTGGGCCGGGCGATCGTGCGCCGGCCGCGGGTGTTTCTGTTCGACGAACCGCTCTCACATCTCGACGCACCGCTGCGTGTGCGCCTGCGCGACGAGATGCGGCGGCTCCACGAACGATTGCGCACCACGACCTTGTATGTGACCCACGACCCGCTCGAAGCGTTGGCCCTGGGCCAGCGCATTGCCGTGCTGCGTGCAGGACGGCTCCAGCAGATCGACACCGGCGGCGGGCTCTACGCGCGGCCCGCCAATCGCTTCGTGGCCGAGATGCTCGGCTGGCGCGGCATGAATCTGATCGACGGGCGCATCGAGCCACGCGCCGGGCGCCTGGTGTTCGTGGCCCGGGGAGTGCGCGCCGATGCCGACACCCTGGCCGGGGCCCCGGGGGCCGAGACGGCCGGCCCGGCAGGCGGCGAAGACGCCGCGGCCCTGATCGTGCCCCTGCCCGAGGCGTGGTGCGCAAAACTCGGCACTGCCGGGCCCCAGCCGGCCACACTGGGAATCCGGCCGGAGGACGTCCATCTGCCGGGCGTGCAACCCGGCTTCGAGCACGCGCCGGCGGAGCCGGGCCGGGTGCGCCTTGCCGGCCGGATCACGTCGGTCGAGCGGCTCGGCGCAGAGTGCCACGTACATCTGGCAAGCGGCGGCAGCACGCTGGTGGCCCGGCTCTCGGGCGACGCACGGTGTTCGGCCGGCGATCGCGTGGAGATGACCGTGGCCGCGGAGCGGCTCCACTTGTTCGACGCCCTGAGTGGCGAGAGCCTGTTGGGATGAGCCATCCACGCTACAGGGCCGACGAGCCGCGGGGCCCGGAGGCCTCAAGCTCTTCCAGCAAGAGCTGCCCGGTGGTGCCCGCCTGTTGCCAGTGTTCCCGGGCCTGCTTCAGATCGCCCTTGGGGTCCACGGCCAAAAAGGCCCCCACGCACAGATGCGCCACCGGGCCCTCGGCGCCCAAGCGGCGCTGGGCCAGGGCCACGGCGATGGACACGGGCAGCTCTTCGACGTGCAGGCTGTAGAGTTCGCCCTCGTGTCGGAAGGCGAGCCCCCGGCTGGTAGCCTCGAGGATCATGAGGCGCTTCTCTCCGACCGCCAGCTCCTGGCCGCTCTTGAGCGTGCCGGCCTCAGCACGAACCGCCTCCCAGAACTGCTCCAGGAAACCGAGCAAGCGCAGTACGCGCTGCGCCTCGGCCTTCTCTTCTTCGGTGCGAGCCTTCTCCAATCCCGCCTCGGCATGATGTCGGGCAGCGTCGAGGTTGCGGCCGGCCATGGCCCGACGCGCAGCAGCCAGCAGGGCGCTTGCGGAGTCCGGGTCGGCGAGCGGTTCCTGGGGGGCCTCGAGCAGGTCGGCCAGCGTGCGCGGTCCGGGAGGCGGCGCTGTGCCCATGCGCCAGGAAGGTCGGCGCCGCCGGGACGATCCCTGGGCGGTTGTCGAACTGCCGCCGCGCCCCGCGCCCGCGTCGGCGTGTCCTGTCGCACCCGCGGTCGAACCAGAGCCCGGCCCGCCCTGCACCAAGGCCAGCACCAACACCAACATGAGCACCACCCCGCCGGCCACGCCGCAGATGAGCACTACTTGGGCCTCTTTGCTCATCTTGCGCCTCGGCGCGCGCCGGGAAGCCTGAGACGACCGCGAGGCGTGGGACCCCCGGCCCGTAACGCTCGGAAATGCAGGGCGGGAACCGCGATGTTCGGGACCAGGGCGACCCATAGGCGGGTTTATGTGTGGGCAAGGCTGTTCTGGAAAACGAGAACGCCGGCTTGGCAACTTCGGCGCAACGTTCGAATGTCCGGTGCTGCGCAACTGCGTAGGGTGCGTGCTTTGCACGCACGCGCTGGGTGCCACTGCTGGCTCGTCCAGCAGTGCAGCAGTCCCGGGGGACTTGCGGCGGTCACGTCCCTTGCGGGCGTTGGGTGTTGATTCCCGGCCACGACTTCAGCGTGGCCCTCCGTTGCAGGCGACACTCCTGTGCCACGAAGGCCACTGCACCTCAAAGTTCCACTGTGCGTGCGTGCAAGCACGCACCCTACGGACCGCTGCAACCAACCACCCTACACCCTGCCACCAATCATAGTTGCCCGGCGCCGGGCCGTAAAGCCTGGGCACGTCTCGGGGTGCAATCGCGCAAGGCGTCACCCCACCGGCCGATCAGCCGCCCACCAGACCTTCCCTCCGGGGGGCCCTTTGCACTTGCCCGCGGCGCAACTGCCCGCAGGCCGCCTCGATCTCGTGGCCCTTGCGCTGGCGCACCTGGACGTTGAGCCCGCCGCGGCGCAACCGGTCGGCAAACTGCGCCACCGTGCGCTCGTCGGGACGCCGGAAGCGCAGTCCGGCCACGGGGTTGAAGGGAATCAGATTCACCAGGGCAGCGCGGCCCTTGAGCAACACGGCGAGTTTTCGGGCGTGCTCGGGCTGGTCGTTCACCCCGGCCAGCAGCACGTACTCGTAGGTCACGCGGCGTCCGGTCTGCTGGAAGTAGTCGTCGGCCGCCTCGAGCACCGCGGCCAGAGGGATGCGTCGATTGACGGGCACCAATCGGTTGCGCAATTCGTCGTCCGGCGCGTGGAGCGAGACGGCCAGATGGCAAGCCGGGCGATGGGCGGCCAGGCGGCGCATGCCCTCGGGCAGCCCGACCGTGGAGACAGTAATGCGTCGCCAGCCGATGCCCAGCCCCTCAGGCGCCGCGACCCGGCGCAGGGCCGGCAGCAGCGCGTCGAGGTTGGCCAGCGGCTCGCCGACGCCCATCACGACCACGTGGCTGAGGCGCTCGTCCGTCTCGAGCAGGCGATCGAGCCGGAGCAACTGCTCGACGATTTCGCCCGAGGTCAGGTTGCGCACCAGCCCGTCCAGGCCGCTGGCACAGAAGGCACAACCCACCGGACAACCCACCTGCGTGCTGATGCAGGCCGTGCGGTGCTCGCGCTCGTCGCGCAACAGCACGCATTCGACGCGCTGGCCGTCGTCGAGCTCCAGCAGCAGCTTTTCGGTGCCGTCCGCGGCCTGTTGATGGGCCGCCACCCGGGTGCTGAATAGCCGGAGCCGGCTGGCCAGGCGCCGGCGCAGGGCCTTGGGCAGGTCGGTCATGGCGTCGAACGAACATGCCTGGCGCTGATAGAGCCAGCCCCAAACCTGGTCACCCCGCCAGGCCGGCAGTCCCTGGCCGACGAACCACTGTCGCAGCTCATCGCGGGAGAGCCCCGCCAGCGCAGTGCCGAGGGCCTGGTTGTCCGGGGTGCTGGTCATATCTCGAACTCGTTTGTGATCCGGTTACCTGCGCGCGAAGGCAGCCGACGTATGGCGATCGCTCTTGTTTCCTTACATCTTTCGCAGGTTCGGCCAGGACGGTCAATGCGCGGGCCTGCCGGCCGGGCGTCTCGAAGGCCCGCACCCACCGAGGACACCTCCGCACAAAAGGGATTGACAGGCTTGCGGGGCAGGGGCAACAATGCGGCCGCGAGAGGCGATTCCGGTCGTTTTCCGCCGATCCGGCGCGGCTTGGTGTGCTGTTGGCGCCCCTCGGGCCGCCGGGTTTGCCAAACCCGCTGAGCTTCGTCCTGATTCCCAAACCAAGGACCGCAGCCATGAGCACCTGGCCGCCCGAGACTCCAGGGCCGACCGAGCCCGCCCCCCGACCCGGCATGAGCACCGGCGCCAAGGTGCTGCTCATCCTGGGGATCGTTTTCGGCGGATTGGTCTTGCTATGTTGTGGCGGCGTGATGATCTCCGGGGTCTTGATGCAGCGATACTTCGCCCGCTCGCTCAGCGAGGATCCCCAGACGGTGCGCGCGACCACGGCCGAATTGGCCCAATTGGAGATTCCCGACGCGCTCGCTCCCCAGGCGGCCATGGACCTGAAGGTGCCCTTCTCCGGCCGGCAGATGATGACCATGGCCATCTGGAGCCACCAGGAGAGCAACAGCGTGCTGATGCTGATGGGCATGGGCAAGATTTTCGGGCCCGACGCGGAACGCCAAATGAAAAACAGCATGAGGCAGTCGCTTCGCGAGCAGGGATTCCAGGAGCCCGGCCAGTGGCAGGTGGAGACAACGCGCGACCACGAAGTGGAAATCCGCGGGGAGACGGTCCAATTTACCATCGGGCGGGGGCGCAACCCGGAAACCGGGGCCCCGCGCGTGCAGGTCTCGGGCGTCTTCCAGGGCGAGAGCGGCCCGGTGATGCTGATGGCCGACGTGGATGCGCGCGTGGTTTCCGAAGACGAGCTGATCGAGATGCTCGAGTCGATCGAGTAGGCGTGCGGCGAGTGGCTGCTTAGAGCAGAGGAAGGGGCCATCCCGTCCGGCATGGCCCGGTCGGCGCGACGTCGGATTCTACCACCTTTAGGTGGCAAGAAGTGCCGAACAGCCGGGCCATGCGGTCTTCACCGCTACCCTCTCTTCCCTTGGGAAGACGTAGAAGGGGGCAGATCGTTGACTTGGCGGTGGGGTCTCACTGAAAATGTAAGGAGTGCTGGCGCTGCTCTCATGGACGGGTGCTTGATTGCCGAAACGTAAACTGTGCGGCGAAGGACCCATCTAACTCTTGGTAATTGGAAACACTCCAATGCCTGCACCTGTAGTCAGAGCCAAGCTGGTGGGAAGCCCGGAGGATCAAGGCCTCGTTCAGCTAGACGACTTCTTGGCCTTTTGTGGCGGGCTCAAGAAGTGCCTCCGGGTTTCTGAAGAAGCTGTCGCCGGGGAACGATCTCGCCTTCGGTATCGCATTCGAAACCTGGGGACGGGCAGCGCTGAAATCGACGTGGAAGCCATTGCGCCCGACGGAGACGGCGCGCTTTGTGCAGAGACAATCGGGCTTTTCCGCAGTACCGTACGGAGTCTGCAGACTCGTCAGCCGCTCGACCCGCGGATTAGGTTTCGCGATCTGGATGCGTTTCGAGAATTGACGAGACCTTTACGTCGACAGGTGGCCCAAGTATGGGTCGATGCCTCACCAGTCACGCCTGCGATTGACGAGGCGATTGACGAGATTTTGGAGCGATCGCTGACCAGCCACGGATCGGTATCCGGATTGCTGGAAAGAGTGAACCTACATAATAAGCGTGAGTTCTTCATCTATCCGCCAATCCCTGATCGCAACGTCAAGTGCCTTTTCGCTCATGACCAGTTTGACGATGTGCGAATGGCGCTGGGGCGCCAGGTAACCGTCTATGGAGAGCTTTCGTACGAGCCGGGGCAGGTCTTACCGTATAAGGCCCGAGTGGCCAGAATCGAGAGGCATCCGCCGGATGAAGAGCTGCCGAGCCTGTCCAGCTTGAGAGGCATTGCACCAGACTGCACCGGGGAATTGGACTCCGTCGAGTTCGTGCGGAGACTGCGCGATGAGTAAGAGTAGTCGCGGGCGGATCTATTGCTGGGATACTTCTGTCTTCATCGCCTGGTTCAAGGAGGAGCAGGGCAAGCCCCTTGCAGACATCGGGCTGATCGTGGACGAGATTGACAAGAAAGAGGCGTGTCTCTTGGTCTCTGCCGCGGTCTATGTGGAAGTGCAGAAAGGCAAGTTCGATACGTCTCAATGGAATCAGTACCGAGACTTCCTGAGGCGTTCAAACGTGATCCGTGCAGATCTGACGTTCGCGATTGCCGATAGAGCGCGCCAGCTAAGAGAGCTACACCTCCAACGCCCACTCAAGGTCATGGACGCAATCATCCTTGCTACGGCATGCGCGCATCAGGCGGACGTCATACATTCCTTTGACCCGGACTTTCTGCAGTTCGAGGGGAATCTCCCTCCTGGCCTGCCTTCAGTGTCAGTGCCAGTGCCGTATTCGCGCCACAGGGGTTTGCTTCCAAACGGGCCATCGCAACGTACGAAGGGCAAGTGAGGCAGCACGTAGCTCTTAATTCGTAGAGATACAACTCCCGGCATCTGCATTTACGGGTGCGGGGGTCGGCGGCACGCCCGCAACATGTTTGTCTCTTCTTCACGACTTCTAGCTCACCTCGCCCTCATCCCGCCGGCGCCGGGAAAGCACCTCCTCGATGCGCCGGCGCAACTGCCCGCTGCTGAGCGCCGCCTCGAACTGGTCCAGGTCTGTAAACACCGCGTGGCTGAGGAACCGGACGGCCCAGTTGTGCTCCAGCGGGCTGATCGTGACCACCGCGGCGCCGTGGCTGTAGGCCTCCCACATCTCGATGGCCGTGCCCATGGAGGCCTGGGGCACGAAGGCCACGAGCACGTCGATCTCGCGGCACATGCGGTTGTGCTCGAAGAACACCCGGCGCCCGGTCTGCTCGTCGTAGTAGAGCGAATCACGATGCGCAGCCAGCGGGTCGTAGAGTTCGCCCTGGGGCAGCCAGCGGGCGAGCGCGGCGCGGATGCGCGCGCGATACTGCTGGTCGTGCAGGGCCGGCTCGAGGAGCGAGCCCTGGAGAATCCCCGCCAGAAACACGCGCCAGCGCGGTTGTTGTTGTTGAATGTCCGCTCTCCTTCTTGCCTTTGGGCCCGGTGTTTCGCGTGCGCCGTAGCGCCGCGCAGCACTACTAAATCAGCGTACGCGATTTGTGAACACTCGTGTCGCTGCCAGGCGCGTAGGGTGGGTCAAGCCGTAGGCGCAGACCCACCATTTCGCCTTGTCGGTGGGTCTCGCTATCGCTCGACCCACCCTACAACCCCGGCCCCTCCGAGCATGGCGCGAAACAGTGGCGCCCACGAATTGCGCACGGTGATTTAGTCCGACACGGCGAAACTGTGGGGGGCGACGGTTGGCTTGCCTGACCGTGTATTCGGCACTGCTGGACAAGCCAGCAGTGGCACCCAACTCGCCACTTTGCGTGTGTCGGGCTACTACCCTTGCTCGCACGGCTCGTTTAGCATACATGGCGGGAGCGGGCTTCGGCCAGCCCGGAGCGGGCGGTTCCCGTGGCACGGCGCTTGCCCACATTTGGGCAAACGACGCGGGCGAACGATTCGGACGCCGGTCGAGCAGCCCGGCAAGCCGTGGGCAACAACGTGTTTCCCTCCACGCTCTGGCGAGCGTGGCTACGACTACAAGATGCACACTGGGCTACGGAGTGGAAACGCATGGAACGCTACCTGCGACAGGCCGAGCGCCTGTTGATCGAGCTGTTGGCCATCCCGGGATCGAGCACCCACGAGGGCAAGGTGCTGGAATACATCACGACCAAGCTGCGAGCCGCGGGCGCGCCGGCCGGGTCGATCCACAGCGACAAGGCGCATCGGCGCAGTCCTTACGGCGGAGAAGCGGGCAACCTGGTGCTGCGCCTGCCCGGCGCGCGCCGCAGCGGGCGGCGCATGCTGGTGGCCCACGTGGACACCGTGCCCCTGTGCCGGGGCGGCAGGCCGCGCCGAAAGGGCCGCATGCTCCTGCCTCCGTCGCGCGACAGCGGTCTGGGCGCCGACGACCGCTCGGGCACGGCCGTGTTGCTGGCCGCGGCCCTGCGCCGTTTGAAGGAGCGCCACGAGGCATACCCCCCGGTCACGTTTCTCTGGACCGTGCAAGAGGAACTCGGGCTGCTCGGGGCCCGCTATGCCCGAAAAGCGCTCTGGGGCAGACCGCGACTGGCGTTCAATTTCGACGGCGGCCCTGCGGACCAGGTGACCGTGGGCGCCACGGGCGGCTATCGCATGCGCATCACCGTCCACGGCATCGCCAGCCACGCGGGCGGCAGTCCGGAGCAGGGGGTCAGCGCGCTGACGATCGCCTCGCTGGCTATCGCCCGACTGCACGGCCAGGGCTGGCTGGGGCGCATCGAGAAAGGCACGCGCACCGGCACGAGCAACCTCGGCGCGATCTCGGGCGGCGAGGCCACGAACATCGTCATGCCCCGGCTCGAGCTGCGCGGCGAGGCGCGCAGCCACCAGCCGGCCTTCCGGCAACAGATCGTGCGCGCCGTCCAGCGGGCCTTCAAACAAGCGGCCCGTTCGGTGCGCAACGCCGCCGGGCGCACCGGGCGCGTGCAGTTCGAGGGCCGACTCGACTACGAGGCCTTCAAGCTGCCCGACGACGAACCTTGCGTGCTGGCGGCCGAAGCGGCGCTGCGGGCTGCGGGTGGGTGCCCGATGCGCCACGTGTCCCGGGGCGGGCTGGACGCCAACTGGCTGGTGGCCCGAGGCGTGCCCACGGTGACCCTCGGCTGCGGGCAGCAACACCCCCACACGACCTCCGAGCGATTGGACCTGGGCGAGTTCCGCCGCGCATGTGCGGTGGCTTGGCACTTGGTCAGCGGCGGGGCATAGGCGAGCGGATTGGGTTCGTGCGCTTGGGGGCGCCGGCCGCGGGCGGTTTTGGTCCATCTCCTCATCCCGTGCATCCTGTCATCCGGTCGATTCTCTGATCCCGTGCATCCTGTCATCC
>CAYXPN010000186.1:0-2507 GCA_964467075.1 uncultured Planctomycetaceae bacterium | reverse complement strand
ATCCCGTGCATCCTGTCATCCGGTCGATTCTCTGATCCCGTGCATCCTGTCATCCGGTCGATTCTCTGATCCCGTGCATCCTGTCATCCGGTCGATTCTCTGATCCCGTGCATCCTGTCATCCGGTCGATTCTCTGATCCCGTGCATCCTGTCATCCGGTCGATTCTCTGATCCCGTGCATCCTGTCATCCGGTCGATTCTCTGATCCCGTGCATCCTGTCATCCGGTCGATTCTCTGATCCCGTGCATCCTGTCATCCTGTCAAGTGCGTAATCCTGTCAGGAGCGCCCGGCCGCGGCTACTGGTCAACTTATGGCGGATCGGCTATCCTGTTTCCTATCCGCTACTTGCTGCCCGTTGGGCGCGGCCGGAGGGCCCCAGGGTCCTCAAGGCTTGGCCGTAGCCGTTTTGATCCATCCGGCCCCGCGATTCGGGGGACATCCCATGGCTCGCAAGACCTTGAGCCGCAAGGAGTTGCGCCAACAGGCCGACGCCGCTGCCCAGGCCGAGACCGGCAAGAAAAAGAAAGCCACCAAACCCAGGGCCACCCGGCGCAAAAGCCAGTCGGCCGCCAAGCAGGTGCGGCTGAAGGCTTTCTGGGGGGTCTTCAGCCAGTCGATGAAACGGGTTGCCCTGTTCGAATACGGCCACCGTGACCAGGCCGAGAAGAAGGCAAGCGACTTGACCGAGTCGCAGAAGACCCCGCACTTCGTACAGCTTGTCAAAGAGGTGATCGAGGAATAGGAGGCTCCGGTCGGTTCGGTCGAACCGAAAACAGCTCGCACGCCAGGCGAGCCCGGTCACCGGCCGAAAACGCCCCGGCCGGGTCGCGGGTCGGGCCAGGTGGAGGTAGACCTCAATGAGCGCTGCTGCCAGCCATTGGAAGCCGATCGCGCTGTTACTGATGCTCCTGCCCTGGGCCGTGCCCTTTGGCTGCGGCGGGGACAGCGGTTCCCAGCCTTCCGGAGGACAACCCGCCGGAAGTGGGCCGACCATTGTCAAGGCAGAGGACCTGCCGGGGCTCGATCCAGCGCTGGGGCCGCTGGACGACGGCCGGGTGATGGTGGCCCCGCTCAGCGGGTGGTACATCCCGGTGCGCAACAGCGACTATGTGATCCGCTTCCGCCTCGCGCAGGACATCGCCTACCCGACGATCCTTGTCACCGCGACCGATTACGAGCCGATCTTCGATCTGTCGCCGGAGAATGTCGAGCAGTTCGCCACGCAGGTGGCCGACGAGATCGCCCAGCGAGGCGAGTCCGCCGGCCTGATCGCCCCGGTCGCCCCGATCCTGATCGGCGGGCGCCCCGCAGTGACCTATCAGCGACGAGGCAAGTCGGGCAAACAGATCGTCGAACGCTACTTCCTGGAAACAGTGGCCGGCGGCCGGCGATACACCTTGGAGTTGCGGGCCTTGCAGGGCACACTGAGCGAGTTTCAACCATACGCCTGGGCCTTGCTCTACGGCATGGAGTTCCTCGAGCAGCAAGGGCCTTCGCCACTGGAGCAACCGCAGCCAGGGCCGGAGGAGCCCGGCCAGGAGCCTTCGGGGCCCACCGGCGGGCAGCCGGCCGGCGAGACCACCGAACCGCCTGGGGCCGAAGCCGGGCAAACGCCGGCGGGCGAACCCGACGCCGGGGGCGAGCCGTCGACTCCCCAAGAGGCGCCCGACTCGTCCGAGACCCCTTCGATCATTCCCGATTTCGAGGAAGAGTTGCCCCCGAACTGACACCGCATCGGCAGGTTGTCCGGGCCGCGGGCCTGAATCGCGGACCGATGCGCCGATTTGCGAGGGAGGTAAGACCCAATCCAAGATACCTGAGAGTGCGGGGGAACAACCCCCGGATTTCGCGGGAAAACGCGTAGTGTGCCACTGCTTGCCCGGCGGGCAAGCAGTGCTGGCAGCAGCGAGGCACTGCTTCTGGCGAAGCAGTGGCACACCGAATTCCCGTACACCCTCATACACCTGTCCTCCAGGAGGCCCAAGGGATGGACGAAACGAACCCGCCCATGATCGCCCTGTTGGTGTTCAACGTGATCGTGATCGTGGTCATGCTGCTGTTTTGGTGGTTGCACGGCTTCTCCTTTCCGGGAGTATCCAGGTTCTTGCTTTACCTGGTGATTGCGCTCGTCTTGGGTGGGGCTGGAGCCGGAGCCGCGTTCGTGGCGCTGAACAAGAAGTAACCCGCGGAAAAGGTGCCAGGTACCAATATTGGGAAGTCTGGACAACCTGGGGGCTTTCGGTCTGCGAGAGAATGCTGTTGCTGGGGGCGGGGCATCGCGCGCTTGTTGACGTTCGGATAGCAATTGCTGTGCAGTGGGCTGCTGGCTGCTCCTTCTGGCTGAGCCCAGGTCTCTTCACACCTGACGGAAACCCGGACCACGTGGGCAGCTTTCGGCAGTCCCCAACCACGTTTCATACTGCCACACCTCGCTATCTGCCTGAAAACCCGAGTCTGTAGCAACATTACAGAGGAACCACGAAAGCACGAAAGGACGAAAAGGCG
>CAYXPN010000185.1:0-11728 GCA_964467075.1 uncultured Planctomycetaceae bacterium | reverse complement strand
CCCGCGGAGTTGACAAACCGGGCGAACGACTCGCCGTTGGCCGCCGCGGGGAAGGCCACGTAGTCGAGGAACCGGCGGATGCGCCCCGTGCCGTCGCCGGCGGTGAGATACAAGTTGTCGCCATGGGCCCCGTCCAGGGCGAAGTCGCCCGGCAGGCTGCCGCCGCCGGGATTGAAGTCGTCCTCGTCGAAGGTAACAAACCCGCCCGCTGGGATCACGGTGCCCGCAGACACTTCGAACTTGAAGTAGTCGTTGCGCGAATCGCTCAGCCAGAGCTGTTCATAGCCGGGCGTGGTGCCCACGATGATCTCGCCGGCCGTGGGGTTATAGAGCTCGATGGTATCGACCTGCGGCAGGTCGGTGTGCGTGAGCGCCTCGTTGATGAGCAGGGTGGGCTCAAAGGGCTCACTGTCGGCCCGGCCCGGCGAGCCGCCCAGCTCGCTGCCGGGCTGCCAGGCCGCGGACTGGTTCCAGGCGAAAAGCGGGCTGAGGGCATCGCGGATTACCAGGCTCAAGCCGCCGCCGTCGGTGGTGGGATACCAGAAGCTCTCGTAGGTGAAACGGGCAATGCCCAGCGGCAAGGGGTCGGGCAATTCGACGAGCAGCTTTTCGCCGGCATTGTCCAGGCTGCCGGAGTACTCGCCGGCCACGTTGATGCCCGGGCCGTAGCGGGCGGTGAACTTGTCCAGGTCGCGGACCAGCACCACGTACTGGCCCGGATCGAGCACCATGGCCGGGAAGGTGAACTGGATGCCGTCGGTAAACTCCACGCCGGTCAGGTCGAGGGTGCTGGAGCCGACGTTCTGCAGTTCGACGAACTCCAGGTCGGCGTCCTCGGCCGGATGGTACATCAACTCGGTGATGCGCAGGTTGTCGAGCAGGCTCAGCGCACGGGTGGCGTCGGGATTGTCGGTGAGATAGGTGGCCTCAAGGCTCAGGTCGAAGCTCAGGTCGGGACTGCTGGCCGATTCCTGGTGGACTTCCACGGCGATCAGGTTGGTGCCGTCCTGGAGCAAAGCGGGATCAAGAGGAATGGGCAGATACGTGTATTCCTCGGGAGTGCCCACAAAGTCGTCGGCCAACGTGGAGTAGGCGAGCGGCTCAGTCGAAAGGTTGCTGGTGGTGGCCAACTCGCCGTTGAGATAGACCGCAGCGCCGTCGTCGCGCATCAGGTAGAGCGTCAGTGCGGCGATGTTGGCGGCGTCGGCCAGCTCGAAGGTGCGGCGGAAGTAGCTGGTGATGTACTTGTTGTTCGGATCGGAACCGTAGCCGATCACGGTGGCCTCAGGCCGGCCCTGGCCGGCGTCGCCATAGCCCAGCTCTCCCGGGCCCGAGCCCCAGCCGGTCAGATCATAGGCCAGCTCGCTGCGCCACTGGCTGCCGCTCACTTCCCCCTGGTCCCAATACCACCAGACCGAGCCTTGGTCGATGAGCGTCATGGTCGGACCACTGGTGGGATTGGCCACGCCCGGCGTGGGCAGGCGGAAGAAGCTGTACTGCTCGCCGCCGTTCGGATCGCGGCCCTGGGAGTAGTCGGTGGTTTGTGGACCGTAGAGAATCTTGTCCTGCTCCGTAAGCGCTGGATCGAACAGGCCCAGGATCTCCTGCCAGTAGGAAAGCCGGAAGTTGAGATGGTCGGGCCCCCGGTCCGTGTTCTCGTCCGCCCAGAAGGCCACATAGCCGTTGCCCGGGGCGAAGCTCAAGGGGGCGATCTCGAACCAGCCGGGGCGCACGTTAGGCCGATCCGTCAGGTGCAGGCCGTCGAGCGACACGGGCAGCGGATCGGGATTGTATAGTTCAATGAAGTCGTCAGTCAGCAGAATCTCGCCGTTGGTAAACCACTCGTTGATCACCACTCCCGCGGGATCGCCGGTGCGCGCCGGCTGGTTGGCTGCGCCGAAAGTCGGCTGCGCGAGGGCCCAATGCTGGTCCTGGCCCACGCGCCCGATGGAGAGGTCGGCCACCTGGGGGCCGAACTCCACGCTGTCGAGCAACGTGCGTCCCTGGGCCGCGGCGTCGAACAGATACACGCCCTCGCCCCCGGCATCGAGGGCAAAGCCCAGGTGGATGCCGGGCAAATCGCTGCGATCGTCGGCATAGAGGACCAGGTAGTCGCCCGGCTGGAGCACGAGCGACTGGTCGAAGACGAACTTCGCGGGATCGTTCGGCTCGTCGCTCAGGGCCATGTCCAGGAGGTCCACGGGCACTGCGCCGGCATTGTACAGCTCGATCATGTCGGGCCAGGTGCCTTCGTGCTCCACCGCGGCGTCGTTGCGCGCGAGCACCTCGCTGATGAGCAGGCGCGGCGCGCTGGTATCCACCGTCCATGTCTTCGAAGCGGTGGCTTGGGCCTCGTCTTGCCAGACGCCGGCCGAGTTCTTGGCGATCACGTAGACCGTGTAGGTGCCGTCGGCCAGGCCGGTCAACTCAATGGGCGCGCTGACGGGCTGCTCGCCGCTCCACGGCCCGCTGTTCACACGGTACTTGTAATGGCTTAAGGGCGCGAAGTGCGGCGCCGCGGGCTCGGGAAAGCCCACGGTGAGCGTGGCCGCGGTCTGGGCGGTCAATGGGGCCGGCTCTCCGCTGATCGGCGGGCCGGCGGGCACCAGCGCGCCCATGTTCAGCCCGTTCGGGCCGGTGCCCAAGGCCGGCGAGCCTGGGCGCAGTTGGAAATCGGCCCACGGGTCGGTCACGTCGGTGGTGTTCAGCAGCCGCGGGTCTTCGTCGATGTTGCCGGTGCCATAGGAGTGCCAGGCCGCGGGCAGGATGGAACGATGGACGGTCAGGTCAGTGGCCGGCACCACTTCGTCGAAGACCAGCGTGGTGTTGAGAAAGATACTGCCGTCCACATAGGCCCCGTCTCCCGGGCCGCCGGAGCCGTCCGGGGGCAGGAAGTAGAGGGCCGAACCGGTTACGTCCACCACGGTGTTGTTGACAAAGGTGAGGAAGGCATCGTCCTTGACCTGGGCCACGTAGTCCACGTCGTAGAAGATGTTGCGGAGCACCACGTACTCGTGGCCCGAGCCCAAGGACATGACGTTGGAATTGCCGGGGTCGGTGTTCCACTGGTCCTTGTGGAAGTGCACGAAGACGTTGCCCTCGATGTGGGCACTGCCTTCGAGGTCCAGGGCGTCGTCGCCGCCGCCCAGGAAGGTGTTGTTGCGAATTTGGATCACCGGCCCGGGCCGCGAGTTGCCGTTGAGGTCGATGGCGTCGTTGTGGCCCTTGGTGCCGCCGAAGACGTTGTTTTCGATCACCAGCTCGCCGGTCGTGGGCGCGCTGCCCCAGATGTGTTCGCTGCGGTTGTCGGTCAGCGGAGGGGTGCTGCCGGGAAACATCTCGGCAAAGAAGGAATTGCGCACGACGAGCGAGGAGTTGGTCGTGCGGATCTGGCGGCGCAGCGCGTGGTCGAAGATGGCATGGTCCACGAGCAACCGAGAATCGGTCAGCCCCACCATGCCGGCGTCCGTGGTGGCATACTCCAGGATGGCCCACGTGAGGCGGTTGTCCTGCTGGGTGTTGTCGAACTGGATGCCGGCCCAATCGGTCTGCCCGGGCGTGCGCGTGAAACGGATTTCGCGGTATTGCTCGCCTTCGGCCAGCAGCCGGCCCCGGATCGTCAGCCCGGCGCCGTCGTCGAAAAACAGCGTGGTGCCCGGCAGGATGGTCAGCGTCACCCCAACCGGCACGGTTACCTGGCCGGTCACCTGGTAGGGTCCGTTTTCCGGGTGCAGGACCAGGTCTTGGGTGAGGGTGCCGCCGGCGAGTTGTTCCCATGTTCCCGAGGGCGCCAAGGCCGGCGAGAGATAGCCCTGGTCGGTCACACTGCCGTCGGGATCGCGGGCAAAAGCGGGATCGCCGGCATCCAGGCTGGGCGAGCCCGGCTGGAGGTGATAGTCGTGGTTGGCCGGATCGAGGAACATCGGATCGGCGTTAATGTTGCCCGTGCCCGTGGCCGTCCAGTTTTCGCCGAAGGTGTTGGTGTAGTCGATCTGGATGTTGGTGATCTGCTCGGGATAGTCGGTCTGCACCGGGTCGGTGGCCGCGATGAGGCAGTTGGTGACGTAATAGAGGATCGTGGGGTTCTGGGGATCGTACTTGTTGCGGACCTGGATGCCCACGTCCGTGATGCCGGCCTGTTGGATGGTGGCCACCGTGGTGTGGTCCATGCGCACGATGGCCGTACTGTTGGAGTTGGCCTTGGCCGAGATGCTGGAGCTGGTGCCGTCTTCGGAGTCGGTGCCGTTGCCCACGACCAACGACCAGTTGATGCTCACATCGCCGTCATAGACGCTCACGCCCTTGTCAAAGGCATCGCGGATCACATAGTTTTCGATGGTCATCACGGCGTCGAGCGTGTCGATGCCGTCGTCGTCAAAGACGGCCATCACGCCGCCGGTCATCAGGGCGTTGCCGGCGGTGGTGTCGTGCACATAGATACCGTCGGCATCGTCCCAATGGTGCATGTCGGTGATCCAGGTGTTCTGGATCAGTAGGGCATCGGGCGAGATTTCGGGGCCCATCACCGAGCGGGCCATGTGGACGCCCTGGAAGGTCAGCTCGCCGCCGCTTGTCCCGTGCATCGCCTTGCCGGCCAGGTCCGTGAGGTTCGCATGATCGAAGAGGATGTCGCTCCCACCGGCCGAGCGGATGGTGGGCCCGGTGTTCGAGTGGCCCACCGAGGGCGAACGGCCGCCCTGGGCGATGTTGGTGTACTGGTAGACCGAGGGTTCGGCCGAGTTGTGGTAAATCTGCCCCCAGTTCTCTCCGGCCGTGGTGGCGGTGATGGTCACCGGCTGTTGCTTGGTGCCCAGCGATTGGATGGCGCCCTGGACGTTGATGTCGGTGCCGCCGGTGCCGCTGGCCACGCCGTCCACGAGCACCAGCGTGCCCGGCTGGATGAAGAGCGTCTGGCCGTCGGGCACGGTCACGTCGCCGGTCACGCGCACCACGCCGCTCCAGTTCAGCTCGCCGCCTGAGAGCGTGCCGGAGAGCGTGGTCACGGGCTCTTGGGCCAGGCTCAGCAGCGTATCGCTGATCTCCAGGCCGAGCGTGTCGATCCGCCCAGTAAGCGTGAACTGCGAAGGCCCCATGGGATCGACCAGCGTGGGAGTGACCAGCACGCTGCCCAGACCGTTGTAGAGATAGAGCGCATCGTAGGTGAGCAGGACGTTCGCGTTGTCGCTCTCCAGCGTGGCCACAGCGTCCCAGAGCGAGCGGTCCACCTGACCCAGCCCGTCGAGCACCTCGAGCCTGACCAGCAGCGGCACACCGGGCAGGTAGCTGTCGCGCACGGTGATGTCCAACTGGCGGTGCTGCCCCGAGGTGGCCGGGTCGTACCAGATGTCGATCCAGTCGTCCGCCAGCCGATTGCCCGTGCCGTGGGGCCCGTCAAAGGCTTCGACCACGATGCGGTTGATGCCGGGATCGAGCCGCAGGGTGGCGTTTGGATCGCCGGAGGTGGCCACCAGCTCCACGTCGATCAGCAAGTCTTCGGCATCGGCCGGGTAATTCAGCGCGTGGACGGCCAGCACGTTGGTGCCCGTGTCCAACTCGGACAGGTGGTCGCTGATGTCGATCTCCTCGAAGAGCACGGCCGCGGCGTCATCGTGGTCGGCGCTGGCGGCCATGTCGTAGGTGGGCGAGCCGGTGGCATTGCGCCGGGCCACCTCTGTGCTGTTCAGATACGCAATGAAGCCGTCGTCATATTTCATGCGCAGCTTCAGCCCATCGTAGATCGAGGCGTCGGCCACGCTGAACTCGATACGCGTCCAAACCGACGTCTGGCCGCCCTGCACGGCCTGGCTTACGTCCGTAGCGATCAAGGCCTCAAAACCCGGCTGGTTGTCGCTAAAGCCGATGCCCGTGGTGGCCGCGATTTCGCTGCCGAAGGGCACGGTCAGGCCCGCGTTCTGCAGGCCCCGCGAGTCGCTCAACGTGCCCTGGAAATCCCCGGCCGTGTCGGCGTCTGTCGCTCCGGTGCGCTCCAGACCGGTGGAGGGTTCGGCCACGGGACGGCCGAACAATCGCAGGTCAAACCCCAGGTCGCTGCTGGTGGTCGAGCTCTGGTGGACGGAAACCGCAAGAGTGTAGGTGCCGGCGCTGAGGCCCGAAAGGCTGTAGGTCCTCGTAACCCGCTCGGTGTTGTCGCCGTTGGGGTAGTGGTAACCCTCGGCAAAGGTGTGGAAGCGGTCTTCTTCGGCCGGGTCGATGTTGTTGCGCAGCCATTCGGCTCCGTCGAGGTAAACAACCGCCCCGTCGTCGCTGAGGACCTCGATGCCCAGTTCGGCCATGTTCTCGGTCAGCGTAAACTCACTGCGGAAATACGCGGTGTAGCGGTCGCCGCTGCCGGGATCGCCGATGTAGCCCGGCATCCCGCTGGTGAAGGTGATCGGGCCGAGTGTGCCATTGCCGTCGATCGTGCCGTAGCCCAGGATGGCGGGGCCCGCGTGGTCGAATGCCGGGCCGTTGTACTGGGTGGCGAACTGGGCCGCGGACAACATCCAGGTGGAATCGAAGTCCGGGTCGCTGTCGGCCGGGTCCACGCCGTCCAGCGGGTTCATCCACGCCCAGGTGGAACCGAAGGCAATGACGTCCTCCTCGGGGCCGGGCAGGCCGCTGCCCTGCAAATCCGCACCGTCGCCCGTCCACTGGCCGGCCGCGCCGAGCCCCGTCCAGGCTCCGAAATCCACGCTCGTCGCGCCGATCTGCGCTTCGCTGTATCCCCAGGCCACGAAGTCGCGCACCGCGCCGCCCGCATCCACGATCATCACCCAGCCGGGCTGGGCCGGGTCCCAGTCGATCGCGTCGCCCCAGTAGTTGTCGCCGGGATCGTCCGTGCGGTAGAACACCTCGCCGGGGGCGATTTGATGGCCGGGCAGCGTGCTCAGGTCCCACGCCACGGTGTTGACGGCATTGACTCCGCCGGTCGGGTCGTTCAGCAGCACGAGCCAGCCGCTGGTGTCGATCGCATCGCGGGAAACGTTCTGAAGCTCCACCAGCTTGGTCGTGCCCGCGGAAACCTCGGTGACCAGCAGCCCGGCGCCGTCCACCACGACCGTATCGACCCACGAGCTGTCGTCAAAGGTCTGGGCGGTCCAGGCCAGCGGATCGTCGCCCGCGGTGGGCACGCGGTAGGAGAGCTCGGCCCCGTGGGAAACCAGCGTGTCGGAGATGAAGCTGCTCGTGGAAGCGTCGATCGACCAGGTGCCGTCGAGCGGCGAAAAATCGGCGGGCAGTCCATTGACCACCACTGAGCGGGTACGCGCCGCGTCGGCCGTGCCGTCGAGCTGCACCGTGTCGGTGGTGGAGTAATAGTAGCCTTCCGACTGCGGCAAACCAGGCTGGATGCTGAAATCCTGCGGAATCTGCGGCAGCACGCCCGCGATCCGCCGGCCCACGAAATCCAGCATGGAGGCGATCGTGGCCGGCGCGGTCCAGCCGCCCAACAGACGTTCGAGCAGCGGGCCGACCGTCTCCGGGTTGTAGAACTCGTCGATCAGGTCCAGCATGACGGCGTAATAGCGCTGAACCACCTCGGGATGATTCAAGAACCGCTCCAGACCGTCCACCCGGCGGTAATCGTCAAGGATGTCGCGGTCGTAGTCCGGTGAGGTGGCCTGGCCGAGGATGGTATCCAAGTCGTGGGGCACGAGCACGAAGCGCGTGTCGGTGGTGCCGCGGTAGATGGCGTAATCATCGCCGCGACCGGCTTGCAGCCCGCCCTCGCGGTTGCCGATCAGCGTATCCACTGCCAGAAGGCGGAGCCACTGGTCCACGTCGACCACCTGGCTGACATCTTCGAGAAAGGTCTCCTCCGACGCGTTGTTGAGCACGTCGGTCAATTGGATCAGGTCCGACCAGTCGTCCTCGTCCTCGTTGGTGGCCTTGAAATAGGTGGGCCGATAGGCGTCCGGGTCCGTGCCCAGCCAGCGCAGGTCGCCGGTCGGCCCGGCGTCGTCGCGGATGCGATAGAGATTGCCGCCGTTGTTGTCCGGGAAGTGGCGGTCCACCCAGTCGCCGTCCAGGACCTCGACATACACGTAGCGCCCGTACATCGGGGCGCCCCCGTTCGCCCGGTCCTCGCCGTTGACCCGCACCTCGACCGTGGCCGCGTCCGCGGCCTCGATGCCCGCCAAACGGAATATCGCGCTGCCGGCCAATTGGTCGTAGGTATAGCGGCTGTTGATGTTGATCCGTGTCACGTCGTGCCAGGGATTGTCGTGGACGAAGTTGACCCGGTGGTTGTTCGGATTGGCGGTGCGGCTGCCGGCCCCGCGGTTGCGCAGCCCCACGTTGTAGCGCAGCTCCATGCCGCGGCCGTCCAGCGAGATGAACGTGCCGTTCATCTGCGCGTCGCTCTCCTGGTCGCCGCCGCCGCCGCCGATGTCGTCGAGCCGTCCCAGCTCGGCATTGGTCATGATCAGGTAGAACACCGGCGGGTCGTTCGGGTCCCACACCTGGCCGGGATCGAACGAGGCATCCACCTGGTAGAGCAGGTTGGTCACCTGCTCGGGCGAGCCGTCGACGATTGCCGGGGCCGGCCACGTGCGGCTCAGGGCCCCGGCGTCCTCGGCCGACACGTAGAACTCGACAACGTCGCCGTCTTGCAACCCGCCGGGCCGGAGCAGGGCGTCGTCCACCACCGCCCCATACACCCCGTCGCCCGCCTCGCCGTCGCCGTGCAGCCCGTCGTCCAGCATCGGCGTGGCGACGTACGCGCCCGAATAGGGCGGATACGTGTTTTGCTCATAGACCGACTGGTCCAGCCGGTAGTGCAAGGTGACCGTCACTCCTGCTGCCAGCTCGTCCACCACCCGCGCCGTGACCGTCACCGGGTCGTCCGGCCGCGGGATGACCGGGAAATGGGTCACCTCAAGAATCATCGGCGCGATGTCCGCGGCCGCCACCGAATTGGCCGCCCCCGGCGTGCCAAGGTCCGGCACGCTGGCGGCCCAGTTCTGCCCGTAGTTGTTCGACAAGCCTAGGTTGATCAGTTCCAAGGATTTGCTGCCGCCGTCGTGCCCCGCGGTCCACTCCCAGCCGCGATGGCCGTAGTCGCTCGGGCTTAACTGGCGAGTGCCCCAGTCGCCTTCGTCCGCGTAGCTGACCCGGTCCACGCGATCGCCAAAGGCGTCGACCAGCTCGACCGTCTCGCCGCTGTTGCGCAGCGACCCGTTCCAGCCGCCCAGCACCTGCGTGCCCGGCGGCGTGGCGTACGCGGCCTGGAACACCGCGGCATCGGACGCCACGATCAGATACTCGCCCGGCTCAATCGTCACGTCGGCAAACGTGTAGTCCACCCCGTCGGCAAACTGCCAGCCCGACAGGTGCACCGGCACCACGTCGCGGTTGTAAAGCTCGATGTATTCCTCGGTGTCCAACTCGCTGGCCGGGTGATACATGAGTTCCGTGATCACCACATCGCCGGCCCGCGGCAGGCTGTTCGCACTGCCCAGCGTGGGCTGGCTCAAGAGCACGAACTGGCCTGCCCCGTCCGGCCAGCGCCCCAGGGTGATTCCCTCCGGTGCGGCGTCCAGCTCCACGTGGTCGGCAAACCGCATGAGCATCCCGCCCGTGTCCGCCGCCAAGAGCCACACGTCGTCGCCGCCGGCCCCCAGCCCAAACCGGTTCGGATCGCCCGGTGCGTTGAACCGGCTCTCGTCGATCAGCAGGAACTCGCCCGGCGAAAGCTCGGTATCCAGCGTGGGATCGTCCGTGGGGATGCGATACTTGCGATACTCCGCGCTCGAATCGCTCAGATACCAGCCGCCGATGTCCACCGTGGTGGTGCCGGCGTTGAGAAGCTCGATGGTGTCCTGGCCGCCGGGCGCCGGGTTGGAGAGCACCTCGTTGACCACCACGTCGGCATACAGCCCCAGCCCGTCGCTGCCCGGCGAGCCGCCGTATTCGCGGCTGGAGTACCAGTTGTCCGGGTCGTTCAAGTCGCCGGTCGGATCGAGCGGCACCAGGCTGCTGCCCTTCTCGTCGGCCCGACCCGGCCAGGGACCGGTCGAACCATAGGTGAAATCCCAGAGCGTGGTCGGCCCGTCGCTTACCACCACCCGCTCGCCCTCGTTGGCCAGCTTGCCGGAGAACTGCCCGGCGATAAGCACTTGACCCAAATCCACGCGGGCGCCGTAGCGCAGGGCAAAGGCCGTCTGGTTGGCCACCACCACCACGTGCTCGCCCGGCCCCAGCGTGGTCACTCCGCTGCCGGCGAACGAGAACGTGACTGCCTGGCTGATCGTGACCTGGCTTAGGTCATACGGGTCGGTGCCCAGGTTCTTGAGTTCCAGAAACTCGAAGTCGCTGGCCGAATAGCCTGCCTCGGCCGGCTCGGGCGCGAACGGCGCGTAGTTGAGCTCCGTGACCACCAGCGGGCCGGCATCGAGCAGCAACCGGGGCTCGAGACTTTCGATCCGCAGCCGGCAATCGCGCCGGGCGCTCCTCTTGCGCGAAGCGCTGCCGCGGGGCCAAGTCGCGCTTCTGCGCGCTGCGGCGCGGCGGCGCCAAGATAATCGGCCAGCCATGGAAGTTCTCTCCCGAAGAGTCCAGCGGTGCTTTCGCGCTGAGCCGCCGCGCGATCATCCGCCCCGCGTCCAGGGTCGCGTTGGATCAGGCCGACGGACACCGAGCCAGAGCCAGTCCCTCCCTGCCTCCGTTCTACGCACGCTGTCTGCGCAGCCTAAGCCAGGGGGGGCGCGAAACGGTTGCCCGACACCGCACGGGGAACGCCGCGTCTGCCGCGCGTGCCAGCCTCTCTGGCCCAAAGAAGCAAGCTGTTCCGATAGTGAGGCTTCTGGCAGTCATTATGCTTGTGCACAGAATATCCCGCAAGCTTCTGGCGAATTACGACTCAAGCGATCACCGTTCCGTTCATTCGGAGCCCCTCTTTCGGTGGAGGCAAGAAGCCCTCTCAAGGGGCGGCCGCGGCCGGCGCACGCGGATGGGGTGCTGGTCCGGCAGCCGGAGCAGCGGTCCGGCCACGTCGCTGCGCCCTCGCAGTTGAGGTCCTGGGCCAGCAGGTGAAGCAGCTCCAAGGCCGTCAAGTTCTGGGGCCGTTCAGCCAGCACGTCGGCCAGCAGAGAGAAGCAGGCCGGTTTGCCGCAAAATGGCTAATCGCTTGTCCCGGCATCACGCACACGTAGGCTCCCAGGTTGGAACTCAGCGCCCTTCCCGCATCCGCTTCGCCGTGCACCGCTCGCACCAATAGTCGTCTCCACGAGTCGAATAGCCATCCTCGCCCAGTCGGATCACCTTGCCGCAATCTGCGCAGCGCGTCGGTTCGTACTCGGGCGGGTCGGGGAGCTTCTCGAAGTTGAACTCGTTGGTGCCGTACCAGACGTACATCTCGGTTTCAAAGGCCTCGCGGCATTTGGGACAGTCTTTCCAGTCGCCGTGGTGGCCTTCCGTGTGATGATAGGCACAAAGCGTGTAACGCCGGTGGTTCCGGCGGCAACTGTTCCGCGCGTAGGAGAACATCACGTACTCGTGCTCATCGTCGCAGATCCAATTGCCACAGCACTCGGTCTTGGTCAGGTTCTTCGTATTGCCGCACAGGCCGCAACGGGGGCCGGCCGGCTTGCGCCGCCGCCCGGACTGCTTTTTCTTCGCGCCCGCGGAGCGTTTCTTCTTGGCTGCCATGCATCACCTGCGTTCGAAGATGTCCCCGGAATAGGTGAAAGTTGAGAGAGGGGTGGTGGCTCCGGTGCCCGGTCCAGTGGTA
>CAYXPN010000184.1:0-11743 GCA_964467075.1 uncultured Planctomycetaceae bacterium | reverse complement strand
GGTCTCTGAAGTGTGACTGTCGCAACGAGCGCCTGTATTGATGCTACACTCTCTTTTAAATGCGTGCCGATCAACGTCCGGTCGGTCGCTGCCCGAACCAATCATAGGTCAATGCGCCACCGGTCATTGGTCATTGGTGCTTGGTCATTGGTCTTTGGTGCTTGGTCTTTGGTGCTTGGTCTTTGGTGCTTGGTCTTTGGGATCTGACATCTGGGATTTGGGATTCGCTCCTTCCGGTCCCGGCTTTCGGCTTTCGCCCCCCGTGGGGATCAACCCGCGGCTCGCAGTTGTCCGTCAATGGGAACTGTCGCCCGAAACGGGAGCTTACGCTCCCGGCTCGCCGCGTTCGGACCTCCGGCCTCCGACAGACACAGTCGCCTGCGGCTTGCCGTTAAACGACCAGCCGACCTCCGGCCTCCGACAGACACAGTCGCCTGCGGCTTGCCGTTAAACGACCAGCCGACCTCCGGCCTCCGACAGACACAGTCGCCTGCGGCTTGCCGTTAAACGACCAGCCGACCAGCCGACTTCCATCAAAACGGCCTTCCGCCCAGGCGGGCCACCAGGCGCTCGGAGAGCACCACCACGTCCTCGGCACAGAAAAACTCCTCGATGTTGCGCGGCAAGAGCAAGGTGGCCCACGGCGGGAACTCCTCGTCCGGCGCGTGCCAGATCAGGCGCAGCGTGAGGCGCGGAAACACGTCGAAATCAAAGGCCGCGTCGCCGCCCGGCCCCGGCCGTGCACCCAGCAAGCGAGCGGCCTGCTCCAGGCCTGCCGCGGTGCGCCCCGCGGTGGCACACAGTCGGGCGATCACGCGCTGGTCGTACACGCCCGCATAGGACCGCGCGGTGGACAGGTCGGCAAAGGTGACCTCCGGCGCCAGGCGGTCCGGCCGGCTGCGCACGGCCAAGTAGTGCAAGGCCAGCACGGTCCACGCCAAGCCCACACCCCGGCCGTCGGTGGTGACCCGCCGGCCCTCGATATCCACTTCAAACGCGCTGTTGAGCACGGGCAGGGCCCACTGCTTGCCCTGCGCACCGGCCCCCAGGAACACAAGCTGCTCGGGGTCTTGCCAGGCCAGGCGTTCGAAGGCCATCTCCGCGGCCCGCTGGTAGTTGCGCTGCGGCGGGGGCACCCTGATCTGTCGCGATGGATCACCCTGGGCGGTCAAACCGCGGCTCCTCGAATTCGGGCATTGCGAACCTGCCGACTTTAGCAGGGTACAGGACAAAGGTGACTGGCACCATTTGCCTTCAGCGGCCCGAGACCAACCTTCGGTTGGTGCCCGGCTTCGCACAAATGGTGCCTGTCACCTTCTTTCCGGCTCACGCTTCCGGCTTGCCAGTCGAGCCCCGGCCGCCGGCTTGCTTCCCGACACCTGCCGCCATGGCCCGGGCCTTCTGCTGCGCTGTGGCGGTGCTCAGGCCCGAAACCAGTTGGTCCGCGGCGGCCGCTTGCTCGGCCGTGCGCTGCTCGGCGGCCGACGGCGCCCGTGCCTCAGTGGAATCGCCGCCTTCGGCACAGGCAGCCGACAGCTCGAGGGACAGCCGGGCCAACAGCACGGCGTCAGCCACGATCTGCACTTCGCTGTGGCCGGCTGGGCATTCGTCCGCCTCCGCCGCAGGTCTTGGCGCATCGCCCGGCTTGCGTGGCCGGCAGCCGTTCAACACGTCAAGCACGCGGGCGGTGGTTTCTTCGTCAGCACCGGCTTGGGCCAGCAGGTGCCGAAGACGCTCGATCCGTTCGTCCCCGCTGCGCACCAGTTGCTCGCTTGGCTGGTCAGCCGGCGCTTGCCCCGGCTCCGCCGCGGGTTTGGTCGGCTCTGTAGCCAATTCGTACAACAATGCCGCGGCCAGCACAACCCTCGGCTCGCCGCCTTCCTGGGCAACCAATTCCCGGGCAAAATAGAAGCTGCGCAGCACCAGCGCCAGACGTTCAGGCCGCCCGGCGAAACACTCCTTCAATTCCTGGAGCAATCGACCGGCCAGGGCCGTACGTTTGTCCGGATCGGCAAGCTGGCGCTCGGGCACGAAACCCAGGCACTTCTCGGCCAGCGGGCACCACTGGGCGCACCGCAGGTCCACGCCCGGGTTGCGGAACCGATGGCCGCACTTCGGGCAGCGGCCGCGGGCTTCGTCTTTGAAGAACTCGACCGGAACCCCACACTCCGGGCAGGGAACCTCGAAGACAAAGTCCTCGGTCCAATAGCGGGGATCCTGTCCGGGACATCGCATGGAGGGCACCTCCGAGTTCGGCCGCGCTGCGCTTGTGACCCCCTATCCTTCGTTGGAGGGGTCTCCAAGGGGCCGTGGTACGGCCCCGGAGCCGCACGATCAGGGCGACTGCGAATCGCCGGCAGCCTGCTCCCAACGAGCCCGGCCGGCAAGCTGCCGTGGGTATTATACCGGGCCGTGGATGCCGGGGGCACCAAGGCCGGCCGCTCAAAAGCAGACCGCACGCCCCCACCTGTCCGCCCTTGCGACCGGGACCGCCGGCCCCGAAGAGGTGCGAAACCATACGCACCCAGGCTGCGTGCAGGCCGAGGGATTCGCCCTTTCTTTGCGCTCCTGTTGGTCGTCAACCGGGCCGGGTAAGAGAAAGCCGACCGGCCGGTTGACGGTTGCGCGCCAACTTAGTATCTTTCTAATGTAGGAAGCGTTTTTTTACAAGGTTAATTGTTAAAAAAAGCCGGGCCGGGAGAGCCCTCGACGTTGCGGCCCGAGATGGTTGCAGCACCTTCTTCACTGCTATGGCGGAGCACAGGGCCCGGTTGGCCCACAAGGCCACCTCTCGGCTCTGCCGCAGAACCAAGGTGACTGACCGGGTGGCAACGCGAGGCCATGGTGCATCGCGATCAGGTGATCGGCTGCTGTCGATGATCGCGGTTGCGTAGGGCTTTGCTCAGACTCGATGGAGTGCCGGGCGATGAAACTCGCCGTGGCGGGCAAAGGTGGTGTAGGCAAGACCACGCTGGCCGCAGCATTGGCCCGATGGCGGGCCGCGCTCGCTCGACCAGTTGTGGCCGTGGACGTCGATCCGGACGGCAATCTGGCCGCTGCGCTGGGAGTCTCGCCGGAGCGGGCCCCGCAGCCCATCGCCCAGATGCGCGAACTGATCCTCGAACGCACGAACGCGCGCGACGAAGGGGCCGGACTGATCTTCAAGCTCAACCCGCGCGTGGACGACCTGCCCGAGCGGTTCGCAGCCGAGGCGGCCGGCGTGAAGCTGCTGGTGCTGGGCACGGTGGATACGGGCGGCAAAGGCTGCATGTGTCCCGAAAACGCAGTGCTCAAGGCCCTGATGCAACACTTGCTCTTGCGCGTCCAAGACGACGTGATCCTGGACATGGAGGCCGGGCTGGAGCACATGGGCCGGGCCTCGGCCCTTGGCGTGGATGCGATGATCACCGTGGTCGAGCCGGGGATGCGCAGCGTGCAGACCGCCGAGCGCATCCACAAGCTGGCCGCGGATATCGGCCTGAAGCGGACCTTTGTAGTGGCCAACAAGGTGCGCGGACCTGAGGAGCTCGAGGTGCTCAGCGAGCGGCTGGCCGAGCAGCCGCTGGTGGGCTGGCTGCCTTTTGCGGACAAACTGGCCCAGGCCGACTTGAATGGAGAAGCCGTACAGCTCGACGATTCGGCCTTTGCCCAGGCGGTTCGTCGTTTGGGTGAGACGCTTCAGGAACAATTGGGCGACCGGCAGGGAGCAGGCTGCCGGAGGTGAGACCTCCGCGGTCACGCTTGACGGCCGGCCGCCGCTGGTACTCGTTACACAAGGAGTGAGTCATGCCTGAGCGGAAACACCGCTCCGTGGACCCCGCGGCCCAGCAGATGCTCGATCTGGCCTCGCAAATGGGGGTGGAGACCGCCTGGGAGCGTTTGGATTCCCAGGACCCGCAATGCGGTTTCGGCAAGCTGGGTCTGTGTTGTCGGCATTGTCTGATGGGACCTTGCCGCATTGACCCGTTCGGCAACGGCGCGCAGAAAGGCGTCTGTGGGGCCACTGCAGACACGATTGTGGCGCGGGGGCTGTTGCGCGCGCTGCTCGCGGGAGCCGCGGCACACTCGGACCACGGGCGGGACATCGTCCACGCCCTGCTGCTGGCCGCGGAAGGGAAATCCGGGGCCTACCAGCTTCGCGGCCGGCGCAAGCTGTTGGCCCTGGCCGAAGAGTATGGCGTGAAACTCGACGGGCGGAGCGACCAGGAGATCGCCCGGGAGCTCGCCTTGCGCCTGCTGGCCGAATTCGGCAAACAGGAAGGCCACCTGGTCAATGTGGGCCGGGTGCCCGAGCAGCAGCGCAAGAACTGGGAGGCCGCCAGCGTGGTGCCGCGCGGCGTGGACCGCGAGGTGGTCACCGGCATGCACATGACCCACATCGGCGTGGACAATGACCCGGAGCATTTGATCATGGGAGCGGTGCGGGCAGCGCTCTCCGACGGCTGGGGCGGGTCGATGATCGCCACCGACGTCTCCGACATCCTGTTCGGCGAGCCGCAGCCGCTGCGGGCGCGGGCGAACCTGGGTGTGCTCAAAGAGGACGAAGTCAACGTGGTGGTCCACGGGCACGAACCCACGCTCTCCGACGTGATCGTGGCCGCGGCCAGCGACCCGGAAATCCTCGCTCTGGCCGAGGCCAAGGGGGCCAAGGGCATCAATTTGGCGGGCATCTGCTGTACGGCCAACGAGATCTTGATGCGGCACGGGATTCCGCTGGCGGGCAATTTTCTCCAGCAGGAGCTGGCCGTGGCCACCGGCGTGGTCGAGGTGATGCTGGTGGATGTCCAGTGCATCTTCCCGGCCGTTACCGAGCTGCAGCAGTGTTTCCACACCAAGGTGATCTCCACCAGTCCCAAGGCCAAGTTCCCCGGCGCCACGCACATTGAGTTTCACGAAGAACGGGCGCTGGAGATTGCCAAGGAAATCCTGCGCGTGGCCATCGAGAATTTCCCCAATCGCGATCCTGTCAAGGTACATATTCCCGATGTTCACACACCGCTGGTGGCGGGGTTTACCACGGAGGTGCTCCACCAGATTCTGGGCGGACGCTATCGGCCCAGCTACCGGCCGCTGAACGACGGCATTCAGGCCGGCCGGATCAGGGGGGTGGCCGGCGTGGTGGGCTGCAACAATCCCAAGTTCCCCCACGACGATTATCACCTGCAGATGGTCCGGGAGCTGATCCGCAACGACGTGGCGGTGGTGCAGACCGGTTGCAGCGCGATCGCTTGCGGCAAAGGCGGGCTGCTCACGCCCGAGGCCGCCTTCCAGCATGCCGGCAAGGGACTGCAAGAGATATGCGAGGCGGTGGGAATTCCCCCGGTGTTGCACGTGGGCAGTTGCGTGGATAATTCGCGGATTCTCACCGCCTGCGCCGAGATGGTCAAAGAAGGCGGTATCGGCGACAGTTTCGACAAGCTGCCGGTGGCCGGCGCCGCACCGGAGTGGATGAGTGAGAAGGCCATTTCCATCGGCATGTATTTCGTGGCCAGCGGGGTGTTCACCGTGGTGAATCCGTCGCTGCCGGTCCAGGGCTCGCCCAAGGTGGCAGAACTGCTCTGCGAAACGTTTGAGAAACACTTCGGCGCCACCTGGGCCTTCGAGGTCGACCCGATCAAAGCCGCCCACTTGATGATCGACCACATTGACCAGAAGCGGGCGGACCTGGGCCTGCCCGGGCCGATGTACGAGGTGCCCTACAAGCCCAAGACCGCCGAAGCCGCCCCCACCAGCCAGGCCGGCGCCAAAGGCGAGGCCGTGGCCGCGGTGGGGTCCTGTCCGGGCAACGTACGGATCGAGGATTAAGCTTGGAAACTGGAAGCTGTAGCCACGCTCGCCAGAGCGTGGAGAGTGATTGGCCGCCGCTGGTAGTGACCGTACTTGTACGGTCTTTACAGGACCCGATGAATCGGGCCACTACGAACGAGCCATTACAAACGCTGTAGCCACGCTCGCCCCAGCGTGGATAAGGGCAATCCGCGTCGGGCTGTTGTGGTCTGCCCGGCGGATTGACGCCCATCAAGGAGACTGACGGTGAAACGCATCGTGGCCGACGCAGCCAGGTGTGTGGCCTGCCGCACTTGCGAGTTGGCCTGCGCGCTGGCCCACGCGGGAACCGAGGACCTGGTCGAGGCGATCTTTCGCCTGCGGGCCAGGCCGCGAATCTATATCGAGCCCGCCGGCCAACTGGCCGTGCCCCTGCAATGCCGGCACTGCGACGACGCGCCCTGTGTGCGGGTCTGCCCCTCGGGCGCGTTGTGGCGTCCGGACCAGTCGGGTCCGGTGATGGTCAGCCAGGAGAAGTGCATCGGCTGCGCCTTCTGCATGGAGGCCTGTCCGTTCGGCGTGATCACGCTGGCCGAGACCACGGTCGGCACGGAGGAGGGCCTGCGCAAGGCGGTGATCAAGTGCGATCTCTGCCAGTCGCGCCAGGCGCAGGGGTTGCTGCCGGCGTGCGTGGCTTCGTGCCCGGTGGGTGCGTTGGCCTTTGAGGAGGTGGACCGGCAGGCGGCGCGAGCGCGGGCGCGCACCGCGGCGGCCGCGGCTGCGGCCGGTGACGGCGGGCCGGAGGCGTTGGCGAGCGGCGTTTCCCCACAGAGCCGGAGGGGCTGACGTGGCAGTGACGGTGACCGTTTGCGTGGGCAGCTCCTGTCACATTCGCGGGTCGCGGACCCTGTTGAAGCGGTTCGCCGAGATCATCGAGCAGCGAGGGCTTCAGGAACAGGTGCTGCTGGCCGGCTCGTTTTGCAGGGAACGGTGCGGGGAGACGATGAACTGGAAGTTCGGCGACGAGGAGATCGCCAGCACCTCGGCGGAAGAGGCGGAACAGAAGTTTTTCGACAAGCTGTCCCAGGCCGGCATCCTGCGCTAGGCGTTGCTTCAAGACCGCAGCCACGCTCGCCAGAGCGTGGAGAGTGATTGGCCGCCGCTTGTAGTGACCGTACTTGTACAGTCTTTACAGGACCCGATGAATCGGGTCACTACGAACGAGCCATTACAAACGCCGCAGCCACGCTCGCCGGAGCGTGGGGCGTTTCGGACATCCGCCGTCCGGCGCGGCCACGATTGTCCGCCGTCTGGCTTTTGGCGGCGACACACACGGATCGGCTTTGAAACAAAGCCCGGAGGCACGCGATGCCCGCCGCCAGAGGTTGGCCGCCATGACCACGCGCCAGATGGCCGATGTCAGCTCGATCCTCCAGCACACACCCAACGGCGTGCTGCTGGTCGACGAGCAGGCGCGCGTCCGGTTCGCCAATCCGGCGTTTCGCAAGATGTTTTGCACCGGCGACGAGGAGCTGATCGGCCGGGGGGCACAGGAGTTCGTCCATTCGGACTGTTTCGAGCGGGCGATCGCCTCGGGCGGCGAGTTGAGCGTGCGCGGCAGTGTGCCGGAGCACGATTTGCACTACCGGGCCACGCTGTTTCCCATCGAGGATTCCCCGCAATGGTGCGGCATCTTCGTCGATACCACGGAGGAGGAGCGTGCGCGGGCCGAGTTGCTGCAGCTCAAACAGGAGACCCTGGCCCGCGCCGAGGAAGTGATCAACCGCCAGATGCACACCGCCCAGGAGATCGCCGGCCTGCTGGGCGAGACCACCGCGGAGACCAAGGCCCTGCTGTTCCGACTCATGGATCTCTTCCGCCAGGAGGAGACGCCATGAAGGCGTTTTTCGAGTTCGGTTTTCGACAGATCAACAAGAAACGGGAGGAACTTTGCGGCGATAGTGTGGAGTTTTCGGTGCGGCCCGATTGGGCGACCCTGGTGCTCTCCGACGGCCTGGGGAGCGGAGTGAAGGCGAGTATCCTCTCGACGCTCACCACGCGGATCGCCACGCGCATGCTGGACGAAGGTTTGCCGCTTGAAGAGGTGGTGCGGACCGTCTCCGAAACGCTGCCCATCTGCAGCGTGCGCAAAATCGCCTACAGCACCTTCAGCATCGGCCAGTTGTTTACCCAAGGCCGGGCCCAGTTGGCCACCTTCGACAGCCCCACGCCCTTCCTGGTCCGCAGCGGTAAAGTGCAGAAGCTCGACTACAGCGAGTACGAGCTGGCCGGCAAACGCATCCAGGGCTGCACGTGCGGCATTCGGCCGGGCGACTGGCTGGTGCTCGTCTCCGACGGGGTGCTCAATGCCGGCATCGGCGGGGCCCACCCGTTGGGCTGGCGCTGGGAGGAAGTGGCTCGATACCTCGCACTGCACGTCCACGACTCGCTGACCGCGGATGGGCTGGCCGACAAACTGGCCCGGGTCGTCGAAGACCTCTACCAGGGTCCGCCCGGCGATGATGTGACCATCGCCGTGGTCAAGACCCGCTGGAGGCGCGTGGTGGTGATCATGGCCGGCCCGCCCGTGGACAAACAGGACGACACGCGCGTGGTCGAACTGCTGATCTCGGCCCACGGACGGCGCGTGGTGTGCGGCGGCACGACAGCCAATATCGTTTCCCGGCACATCGGACACGGCATCGACGTGGACCTGGAGACGGGCACGGAATCTGTGCCTGCTTGCGGAAGGATCGAAGGATTGGAACTGGTGACCGAGGGCACGTTGACGCTTACTCGGGCACTGGAGATAATTCGCTCCGACACGCCGGACGGGGAATTGAGACTGCGGATCGACGGGGCCAGCCGGCTGGCCGTGATGCTGGGCGAGGCGGATGAGATTCGGATGCTGGTCGGACGGGCCATCAATCCGGCCCATCAGAACCCCAACCTGCCGCGCCACCTGGGTATCAAGGCTCAGGTCATCCAGGCGCTGGCCGAGGAGCTGCGCCGCCGGGGGAAACAGGTAGACATGGAATACTTTTAGGACCGGAGTACTCTGGGACGCGGCAAGGGGCCCGCTTGCGGCCGAGTAGGTGCACCTGGCGGGGGCGAGCAACAGAGCGGACCTGTCCATCGCCACAGCAAACAGGTGGTCGCGGGACCGAAACCATGGCGCAAACACAAGCCGAAACCGTTCAGCTCGACGAGATCATCCGCCGCTACGACGGCGACTGTGGGATGTTGATCCCCATGATGCAGGACGTGCAGACGGCCTGCGGCTACCTGCCCCAGGAGAAGCTCAAGGAGCTGTCCGCCAACCTGGGCGTGCCGCTGGCGCAGATTTACAGCGTGGCCACCTTCTACGCCTCGTTCCGGCTGATGCCCAAGGGCGAGCACACGATCCAGCTTTGCCTGGGCACGGTGTGCTTCCTGAAGGGGGCGGGCGGGATTTCCGAGGCGCTCCAGGAGCAGTTCCAGCTTGTTCCCGGCGGCACCTCGCCCGACGGCAAGTTCACCTTCGCCCCGGTCAACTGCCTGGGGGCTTGCGCGCTGGCGCCGGTGATGGTGGTCGACGGCGAGTATCACGGCAATCTGACCGTGGAGTCGGCCGCGGAGTTGCTCCACAAGATCGCCGCGGGCGCAGAGGCTGAGGGCAGCGCGGCCCCATCCGCGGCCGAGGCCGATGCCCAAGCTGCCGCCGAGGCCGATGCCCAAGCTGCGGCCGAAGCTGCTGCCGCCCAGACCGATGCCCAATCGCCTCGCGAAGTGCAAGCCAAGCCCGGTCCCGGCAAGAGAGCGCCCCGCGGGACCGCCGGTTCGAAGTCAAAGAAGCGCACGCCGAGCACCAAGCAGAAACGTCCTCGGGGAGGCAAGCAAAAGTGAGCACTGCCACCGCCGGCTTCACCACTCCTGCCGACCTGGAACACTACCGCGACGAGCTGCGCCGTCGCAAGGCCATCGTGCGCTGTGTGGTGCGGGTCTGCTGCGGGCCGGGCTGTATCCCCAAGGGTGCCGAACAGGTCTATCGCCGCTTTGTCGAGGCGGCCGAACAGCTCGAAGACCAGAGCGTCGTCGTCGAGAACCGCGTGACCGGCTGCCAGGGGCTCTGCCAGCGCGGCCCCGTGGTGACCATCGACCCGGGCGGCACCTTCTACGTGGACGTCAAGGAAGAGGACGTGCCGGAAATCTGGCACGAGACCGTCATCGGCCGGCGGCCCGTGGAGCGCCTGCTCTATGAAGATGAACAGACCGGCCGGCGCGCACCCACCGCCGCGGAGGTCCCCTTCTACCGCGGACACCGGCGCGTGGCCCTGGCCCTCTGCGGCGTGATCGACGCGCGCTCGATCGACGACTACATCGCCCAAGGCGGCTACGAGGCCGTGGCCCAGGCCCTGACGACCATGGCACCGGAAGCGATCGTCGACGAGATCGCCCGCTCGGGCCTGCGCGGCCGCGGCGGCGGCGGGTTTGCCACGGGACGCAAGTGGCGCTCCTGCCGCGAGGCCCCTGGTGAGCCCAAGTACGTGATCGCCAACGGCGACGAGGGCGATCCCGGCGCCTTCATGGACCGGGCCCTGATGGAGGGCGTGCCCCATGCAGTGATCGAAGGCATGGTCATCGGCGCCTATGCCGTGGGCTCGTCTCAGGGATTCATCTACGTGCGCGACGAATACCCCATTGCCGTGCGCCGGCTGCGAGAGGCCATTGAGCAGGCCCGCGCGCTGGGACTGCTGGGCGAGAACATCCTCGGCACGGGAGTGAGTTTCGACGTTCGCATCAATCGCGGCGCCGGGGCGTTCGTCTGCGGAGAGTCCACGGCCCTGATGGCCTCGCTGGAAGGCCGCGTGGGCGAGCCGCGGGCGAAGTACATCCACACGGTCGAGAGCGGCTACCGCGGCAAGCCATCGCTGTTGAACAACGTGGAAACCTGGGCCAATGTGCCCCCGATCATCCTGCGCGGGGCCGACTGGTTCGCCTCCCTGGGCACCGAAAAGAGCAAGGGAACCAAGGTCTTCTCGCTGGTGGGCAAGGTGAAGAACACCGGGCTGGTCGAGGTGCCCATGGGCATGACGCTGCGCCAGATCATCTTCGAGATCGGCGGCGGCATGCGCGACGGCAAGCAGTTCAAGGCCGTGCAGACGGGCGGCCCCTCGGGCGGCTGCATCCCCGCCGAGCACCTCGACGAACCGGTGGAGTTCGATCGGCTGGGCGAACTGGGCTCGATGATGGGCTCGGGCGGGATGATCGTCATGGACGAAGACACCTGCATGCCCGCGGTGGCCCGATACTTCATCGAGTTTCTGCGCGACGAGTCGTGCGGCAAGTGTACGCCCTGCCGGGAGGGAATCGCGCAGATGCTCGAAATCCTCTCGCGCATCACCAGCGGCAAGGGCCGGCCCGACGACCTCGACACCCTGGAGCAGCTCGCCAACCTGCTGGAGGATACGTCGCTGTGCGCCTTGGGCAAGACGGCCGCCTATCCGGTGCTCTCCACGCTGCGCTACTTCCGCGAGGAGTACGAGGAGCACATCCAGCAGCAGCACTGCCCGGCCGGCGTCTGCCGGGGCTTGTTCCGCTACGAGATCGACGCCGAGCTGTGCAAGGGCTGCGGCTTGTGTGCCAAGAAATGTCCGGCCGAGGGCATCCGCGGCGAGCGCAAACAGCCGCACGTGATCGACCAGGTCAAGTGTACGCGCTGCGGCACGTGCTTCGAGGTGTGCCCGTTCGGCAGTGTGATCAAGGTGTGATTCCCTCCGGGCCGCACGGACAGGATGACAGGAGTGGAAGGGGACAGGATGACAGGATGGACAGGATAGGCGGGAGACAGGATAGGTGGGGGACAGGATGACAGGATGGACAGGATAGGCGGGAGACAGGATAGGTGGGAGACAGGATAGGTGGGGGACAGGATGACAGGATGGACAGGATAGGTGGGGGACAGGATGACAGGATGGACAGGATAGGCGGGAGACAG
>CAYXPN010000183.1:0-11898 GCA_964467075.1 uncultured Planctomycetaceae bacterium | reverse complement strand
CGGCCACCCGGGGCTGCGCATCGAATTCGGCAAACAATTCCTTTACAAGTCCTTATCGGGTCCTCCAGAGTGCTCCGGCGCCTCTTGAAGCCCTTTGAGGAACGTACCAGCACGGTCATCTCAAGGGCGCTGGGGCCGAGGAGTCTCGGTGGTTTCCCCAGTCAGCCCCACTCACAGATCGTCCAGGCCCGTAAACCCGGTGACCAGGGCGCGCAGCTTGCGTCGCAGCACGGCGTAGCTGAAAAAGGCCCTCCCCATCTCGAAGTTGTGGTTGACCATCTCTTGGCGGTAGTCCGGGTCGCCGATCACCTTGCGCACGTGTTCGAGCACCGTGCGCGTGAGGAACCCGTTCATGGCGATCACGTTGAAGCCTTTGGGTTCGATGTCGGAGATGAAGATGGAGTAGCGGTTGACGACCACGGGCTTGCGGTAGTAGAAGGCTTCGAGCAGGGCGTTGCCGAACCCTTCGTAGAGGCTGGGATAGGTGATCAGGTCCGCGGCGGCATAGGCTGCGGCCAGGGAGGCCACCGTGGCGCCGGTAGCGTTGTGGGGCGGCTCTTCGGCGGGGCAGAGGGGGGTGTGGACGAACCGCATGTCCACGCCCGACTGCTCGGCCAGCTCGGTCAGCGCGTCGCGGTATTCGAGCCCTTCGTCGCCCGACTCATGGGAGACGACGAGCTTGCAGCGGGGGTTTTTCAACTGGGAGACCAGGGCGATCGAGTGCTCGATGCCTTTGCGCGGGACCACGCGCGTGGGCTGGAGCACCATGATGTCGTCCGCCTCCAGGCCGACGTGCCGGCGGAACTCCGTGCGCTCCACCTCCGGCGGCGGCTCTTCGAAGTCCAGCACGTTGGGCACCAGCACCGAAGGCACCCCTTTGCGCCAGGCCAGCTCTCCCTGGGCCGCGGAGTTGATCGTCACGTGCTGGATCGACGGCAAGGTGGGCGGAAAGGCCATGCCCAAAAAGTCGTTCACCGCGTTGACCAGGAAGCGGGGACGTTCCCAATAGAAGTCGTGATGGTGGGCGATCGTCGGCGTGCTCGTCTCGGCGATGAATTGCGTCAGCGCCACGCCCAGCGGAATGTGCATGGGAATGCACAGGGCGTTCTCCACCACCAGGATGTCGATCTCGAACTTGGCCACGAACTCGTAGAGCGTGTTCTTCAGGTGCTCGGCGATCTCGTGGATCTTGCGCGTGACCGCGGGCAGGCGCTGGCGGATGCCGAACACGCGCTCGTTGATCCACACATTCTCCCGATCATAGAAATACGCCTCGGGAACGTGCATGCTCACGTCCGGGTCGCGGTCCAGCTTGCCCGCGTACCAGTAGCTCACGTGGCGATGGGCCCAGAGGATCTTCGCCCATTTGGCGCTCTCCAGGGAAACACCGTCGGTGCCCGAAAACCGCGTGGAAACGAAACCAATGTGCTTGGACACGGCTGCCTGGCCCAGAAGCTGCAAGTGGAAGGCGGGCTCGCCCGGGCGCGCCCCGGCGGCCCCACGCGCCTCAAACAATCAATCATAGTACACATCGGTCAAGTTCGGCCAGAGTGGTTAGAATCACATCCGGCCGCAGGCCCGCCAGCTCCGCCTCCTCCCGCCGCCAGCGCAGGCTGCGCCGGTCGCCGGCAAACAGCCCTGTGGCGAAGCCCACCCGGGCTGCCGGCCATACGTCGTTGAGCATGTCGTTGCCCACATAGAGCACCTCCGCCGGACCGATGCCCCGACCGGCGAGCCGCTCGACCGCCCGTTGGTGGAGCCAGGTGCCGGGTTTGGCCCGGCCGTGCTGGTACGAGTAGAAGACCAGCTCCGCATCGAATCCCAACTGCTCGCTGTCCACGTCGAGCAAGGCGGGGAAGAGCTCCGGCGTATAGAACTGGGCATTGCTGATGATTCCCAGCAGCTTGCCCTTCGCCCGCAGGCTGCTCAGACACCCCTTCAGCCCCGGCATGGGCCAGCAGGGATTGGCCCGGGCCTCGTATTCCACGGCCAGTCGGGCAAGGTCCACGTCGCCAGTGGGGCGACCGTCCAGCCAGCCGCGCCCATGGAGGTCCTCGAGCAGCTCGCCCCAAAGCTCCACCACTTGGACTTCCGGGTAGTCGATGCCCTCGGCGCGCTCTCGGGCATGGGTGCGGCGGATCGTCTCGAACCACATTTCTGCCGCCTCTTGCCGCGGCCCGACCAGGCGCAGGCCCACCGCGGCCAGGGCCTCGCCGATCGCCTGGTCGCAGGGAGCGGCCACGGTGCCCACCTCGCCGCTGCCGCTTACCAGCAGCGTGCCGTAAAGGTCGAACAACACCGCGCGCAAGCCCTCCAGCTCGCGCAACTCCGCCCGCTCATCCGTGGGCACCGGCTCAAGCGGCCGGAAGTGCGATCGGAAAATCTCGGCATAGGTCGGGTTCATCGCACACCTGCCTGGCCATCATGTCCGAATCAACCGAAAGCGGGCCGGGCTGAGGAACCGGCCCAGGATGCTCTCGGGCCTGGCAAGGCCCTCGATCGGGCGCCCGCGGCGGCTGGCCGCCACCTTCCGGTAGCAAGCCAGCAGGCGCCGGCCGCTGGGCACCTGGGAATACTCGGCCTGGATGGCCCGGGCATTAGCGGCGACCTGCTCCGCTGTGCCCGGCTGCCAATCGCCCAGGACTCGCTCCAAGCCCGCGATGCCCTCGGCCAACTGGTCACGCCCCTCGCGGTGTTGTGCCCGCTGGATCACCGCGCGCTGCAGCGGCTCGTCCAAATCGCCGAAATCCACCCGGCCGTCGGCCAGTTTCTGCTCCAATTGGGCGACTGCTTCGGGCCCCGGCTCGCGCCGGTAGGCGGCAATCGTCTGCCGATAGGCCTCCACAAGGCGCTCCCGGAGTTGCTGCCGATCGATCCACTCGAGCGGCACGGGCAACCGCTGCCAGAGGCCGTCCAGGTTCACGCCGGCCTGGCCGAAATCCTCGGTCACTTCGGGCAAGTTGCGCCCGGCCAGGGGCCGTCCGGCCAGCCACGACTCCAGGTAGACCATGCCGAACCCCTCGGCCAGGCTGGTGGTGAGGATGCGGTCGGCCGCGGCCAGATTCTCCGGGAAGGTCAATGCGCCGGGCACGCCCAGCTCGAAAACACACGGTAGCTTTGCCTCAGCCGCGGTCTGTCTCCATTGCCGGTAGACGGGCAACTCGGCCGGGTTGAGCGGCGGCAGGGTCAGGCCCACAATCGTGCCGGCCGGCGCCAGCAGGCTTGAGAGCAACGCCTCGCCGATGTTCTTGCGACGGATGCAGCGGACCGGGTAGAGGAGCAATCGCTGCTCGGGGGTGATGCCGAATCGCTCTTCGAGCCGGCGTCGGGCCGCCTGGCGGTCGGCCGGTTCGGGCAGCATCGGCACGGGGTTGGGCAGCCGGTGGACCCGCTCGGCCGGCACCCCCGCCTCGACCAGCACGCGGAAGTCGCGGCTGGTCAGCGTCGCGTAGTGGACGGCCGGCGACTGGGGATAGAGCCTGCCCGAGACCAGCTCGCCCAAGCAGCGGTAGTTGGCCGGCCGGTAGTCCTCGGCAAAATCGTGGATTTGCAGCAGCAAGGCGAACCCTGCCTCGGCCAGGTGCCAGACGACCGCGGGCAGCGACCGGTTCTTGCCCAGCGAGTGGTTGTGTACGTGCAGCAGGGTCTGCTCGGGTCCGAAACCCAGATTATCCAGCGCGGCGATGATTTGTTCGTAGAGGGCCGCTGGGGCCGCAGTGCCGCGGTGTGCGGGTCCGTCGGCCCCTGCACATGTCTCGGACCGTTCGGTTGCGCTTTTCTCATTAGTCGCGTCCGGGCGCTGCGGGCCGGTCGGACGTGGCCCGGCCGGCCAGAGCGTGTCGTAGTCGAGCCGGGGCACCTCGCACAGCCTAAGCCGGATGCTGCGCAGGTGCCCGGCAAGCGATTCGTTCCAGCCGTGGCGCCGGCCGCCGTAGAGGATGGCCGCCTCCCAGGGTTGCGAGCCTTCCAGCACGGCGTCCAAGGCCGCAAGCTGGTTCTCGATCACCCGGGTCACCCCTCCCCGATTGAGGTGGTAGTGGAGGATGGCCAGCTTCATGAGGCAAAAGTCCCGTTGCAAGTCAGCACGCACTTCGGGGCGCCGCTTCCCGGGCCCGTGTGCCACTGCTTGCCCGGCGGGCAAGCAGTGCTGCCGGCGGCGAGCCACTGCTTCTGGCGAAGCAGTGGCACACTCCGAGGTTGCGCCGCATACATTCTCAGGCCAGCACTTCCTTGCAGGCCCCGGCCGGGGTCTCGCGCACGTAGCGCGGCACCGCGTAGCCGGGCAGGCGCCGGCGCAAATTAGCGATCAGGCCCCGGCCCGCGGCCACCGGCACCTCGAAATGGGCGGCCCCGGCCACAGGGTCCAATTGGTGCAAATAGTACGGCAACACCCGCAGGTCCACCAGGCGCTCGTAGAGCGCCGCCAGGACTTCCAGGTGGTCGTTTACCCCTCGCAGAAGCACGCCCTGGCTCAGCACGGGCAGGCCCGCTTCGATCAGCCGGCCGAGCGATGCAGCCACGTGCGGATCGACTTCCTGGGGGTGGTTTGTGTGGACGACTACCAGGGTGGTCAGTCGGGTGCCCGTCAGCACGGCGAGCAGCCCGTCGGTCACCCGTTGGGGGATCGCCACCGGCAGGCGCGTGTGGATGCGCAGCCGGCGCAGGTGGGGTATCTGCGCCAGTTGCTCGACCAGCCATCCCAGCAGCGGGTCGGGCAAGCTGAGCGGATCGCCGCCGCTGAGGATCACCTCCCTGAGCGAGTCTTCCTGCCGGACTCGCTCCAGTGCCGGCAGCCATCCGGCCCGCAAATCCGGCGGCTGGCCGCGGGCGGTGCGTTCCAGAGGGTCTTCGGCCGCGTGGGCGAACGGGAAGTGGCGGCGGAAGCAGAAGCGGCAATGGACGGCACACGTCGGGCTTGCTACCATGAGACATCTGCCCTGGTATTTCCAGAGCAGCCCGGGCGCCCAGCACCGGGCGCGCTCGCCCAGCGGGTCGTCGCTGTAGCCGGGCACACATTGGGTCTCGGCCGGGCGTGGCAGGACCTGGGCCAAGAGCGGATCGGCCGGATCGCCCCGCCGGATGCGCCCCAGCCAGGGCCGCGGCACGCGAACGGGGAAGTCCGCCGCGGCAGAGCGGGCCTGCTCGGCCGCCTGCTCCGGCAGGCCCAACCGTCGGCACAGCTCGTCCGGATCGGTCACCGAGGCGCGCAGCAGCGCCTCCCACGCCTGGGGCTCGGCGGGCTCGATTTCGGACAAGCAAGGGGAGTGGGAAACGACGCGGGCCATATCGGGCAATCTAGGTCAAACCGCGGTGTGCGGGAAGGCACCCGGTTTGCGCCCGATTACCCGGCCGGCAGCCGGCGGGCGGTTGACTCGGGCCGGTTTGCGGGTGTGGGCCGAGCGTGTATGGTGGGTCAAGCGCCAGCGCAGACCCACCAAGCCCGTAGGGTGGCTCGAGCGCCAGCGCAGACCCACCAAGCCCGCAGCCCGTAGGGTGGGTCAAGCGCCAGCGCAGACCCACCAAGGGCGCGGTTTCCCGCCGGGTCAGACGGTGGGTCATCGCCTTCGGCTCGACCCACCCCACGACCTGGGAGCCGATACCAAGCCGTCCGAGGCCCGTCGAACAGAGCAGGTGAGGGATCGTAACCGTGGCTACTTACAACACCAGCGAATTCCGTAAGGGGTTGAAGGTCCAGCTCGACGGCGACCCCTATTTGATGATCGAGTGCAACTTTGTCAAGCCGGGCAAGGGCCAGGCGCTGTACAAGTGCAAGCTCAAGAACCTGATCCGCAACACGGTGATCGACCGCACCTACAAGAGCGGCGATACGCTCGAAGCCGCGGACGTCGAGGAAATCGAGGCCCAATACCTCTACCGCCAGGGCGACACCTTCGTGTTCATGTGCAACGACACCTACGAGCAGTACGAGCTCGGCGCCGACCAGGTGGACGAGACCTGGAAGTATCTCAAAGAAGGCACGGTCTGCAGTATGCTGCTGTTCAACAACAACCCCATCGCCGTCACTCCGCCCAACCACGTGGTGCTCAAGGTGGAATACTGCGAGCCGGGTGTGCGCGGCAATACGGCCACCAACGTCACCAAGCCGGCCAAGGTCGAAACCGGCGCCGAGTTCGCCTGCCCCGCGTTCGTGGAGATCGGCGATCTGATCCGGATCGACACCCGAACCGGCGAGTACGTGGAACGGGTCAAACAGTAACCCGCTCATGATCATCGTAGCCACGCTCGCCAGAGCGTGGAGCGGGTGGCGTGTAGAGTTCGATTTCGTCCACCGTCTGGCCACGGTGGCTACGGTTGCGGCCATGGCCGTCATGAAATGGGAAGCCAGCCAACCTCCCAGCGCGACGATTTCCTGCCCACGGCCAGCCGCGGCAGCCTTCAGTTGCGGGCCTTGCTGCTCAGGCGCCTGCGCGAGTTCTTCGACCGCCTGGGGTTCCTCGAGGTGGACACGCCCGTGCTCTCGGCCGAGGCGGTGGTCGAGCGCCACCTGGACTTGTTCCAGGCCGCGGGGTGCGCGGGCCCCGGCGGACGAAACTACACCCATTGGCTGCAAAGCTCGCCCGAGGCCGCCATGAAACGCCTGCTGGCAGCCGGCGCCGAGGCGATCTACCAGGTGGTACACGCCTTTCGCGCAGGAGAGATCGGGCCGCACCACAACCCGGAATTCACGCTCGTCGAGTGGTATCGCACGGGCGAGAGCCTCGAAGAGGGCATGGAGCGCACGGACCGGCTCTGCCAGTCGTTGCTGGGGCTGGGCCCGGCGCGCACGCTCACCTACCAGGCGGCGTTCGAGCAGTTCGCCGAAGTGGACCCGCACCGGGCCGACGTGGCCCAATTGGCCGAAGCCGCCCGGCGCCTCCAGATCGCCGTCCCGCCCAGAGTGGGCGAGGAGGACCGCGACGCCTGGCTCGACCTGCTGCTGGTCGAACGGGTCCAGCCACACCTGGGCCACGACCAGCCCATCTTGCTCTGCGACTATCCGGCCGGCCAGGCGGCGCTGGCCCGGGTGCGCGCCGGCGATCCGCCCGTGGCCGAGCGGTTCGAGCTGTTTGTCTCCGGCATCGAGCTGGCCAACGGCTACCAGGAGCTGACCGACCCAGACGAGCTGCGCCAGCGCTTCAGCCGGATCAATGCCCAGCGCATGGCCGACGGCCGCCGCCCGCTGCCCAAGCCTGAGCGACTGCTGCGGGCCATGGAGCGGGGGCTGCCGCAGTGCGTGGGCGTGGCCCTGGGGTTCGACCGGCTGGTGATGCTGGCCGCCGGCGCGGAACGCATCGACCAGGTGATCGCGTTTCCCTTCGATCGGGCGTGAGGCGGGTTGGGGCTGGAGGATGGGCAATTGTGTTACGTTGGTCCGGGGATGGCGCCGGTTCGAGGCGTGGGGCTCGGCTTTTTGCCAGCCTTGCCCAGTTTTTCCAAATTTGGTGACGGTCACCTTTTTGTTTACTGCGGAGAAACCTATCGTGTCTGCACCAATGGAAACAGTGCGCGTGGAGCTGGGGCCGCGAAGCTACCAGATCCAGATCGGCGCCGGCAACCTCAAGTCGGTCGGGCCCGCGGTCGCCCGCTTGGGCAAGGTCTCCCACGTGGTGGTGCTCACCGACAGAAACGTCGAAAAGCCCCACGCGGTGCGCGTGGCCGAGAGCCTGGGCGATGAGGCGCTGGAGACCAGCGTGGTGGTGGTCGAGCCGGGTGAGCCGAGCAAGTCGCTCGAGACCGCTGCTGCCCTGTGGTCCGGGCTGCTCCAGATCGGGGCGGATCGCGGCTCGGTAATGGTGGCCGCGGGCGGGGGGGTGGTGGGCGATCTGGCCGGGTTCATCGCGGCGACTTTTGCCCGCGGCATCCGCTTTTTCCAGGTGCCCACCTCGCTGTTGGCCCAGGTGGACAGCTCCGTGGGGGGCAAGGTGGGCATCAATCTGCCCGAAGCCAAGAATATCATCGGCGCGTTCTGGCAGCCGCAGGGAGTGGTGATCGACACCAAGACGCTCGAGACCCTTCCCGAGCGCGAGTATCGCTCGGGGCTGGGCGAGGTGGTCAAGTACGGCGTGATCCTGGATGCCGCGCTGTTCGAGTTGATCGAACGCCGGGTCGAGGCCCTTTGCCGGCGCGAGCATGACGTGCTGGTGGAGGTGATCGCGCGCTGCTGCCGGTTGAAGGCCCATGTGGTCGAACACGACGAACTGGAGCAGAGCGGGCTGCGCGCGGTGCTCAACTACGGCCATACCTTCGCCCACGCCCTTGAAACGCTCACCGGTTACGAGGAGCTGCTCCACGGCGAGGCCGTGGCCATCGGCATGGTCTGCGCCTCGCGCCTGGCCGAACGCCTGGGCCGGATCGACCGGCAATTGACCCGGCGCCAGGAAGAGCTGCTCCGGGCCCTGGGGCTGCCGGTCGAGGCCCCGCGGCTCGACGCCGGGCAGGTGCTCGAAACCATGCTGCACGACAAGAAGGCCCGGCACGGCCGGCTGCGCTTCGTGCTGCCCGTGTGCCTGGGAAAGGTGGAGCTGGTCGACGGGGTGGATGCCGGTGAGGTGCGGGCCGTGTTGGAGCAGGGCCGTTGAGCCGCTTGGGATAGGGCCGTTGCTTCGCCGAAGCGACAAAGGTACTTCCGGGGCGTCGGATGAGCCGCCTGGGAGGGCGCGCCCGACCCGGGCCGCCGCCATCGGGGCAGGACGACGGAGAGCTGTGCTGTGAACAAGCCGTTGGTCTGTTGGTTGCTGGGCTTGATCGCGCTGTTTCTCGGCGCGGCCATGGGGCTGAGCCTGCCCTGGGCCATGCCTTCCTTCGGCCAGGTGGACCAGTTCGAGGCGCGCAGCTTCTTCGGCCTGCTGGGGGCCATGGGCATCTGCTGGCTCGTGGGCGGCGGGCTGCTGCTCGTGGGGCGCAAAGAGCGCAAGGCAACCCTTTTCCGGCGCGAGGCCATTGCCGTGGTGGCCTTCAGTTGGTTGCTGGCCACGCTCCTGGGCGCGGTGCCCTACTGGCTCAGCGGCACGGCCGCGGGCGTGGACGCCCAGGGGCGGCCCATGTCCATGGATTTCTTCGACGGGGTCTTCGAGTCGGCCTCCGGGTTCACCTGCACCGGGGCCACGGTGCTCACCAACCTGGAAGACCCCGGCCTGGTTCCCCGGGCGATCCTCTTCTGGCGGTCGGAGACGCATTTCCTGGGCGGCCTGGGCATCATGGTGCTGTTTGTGGCCGTGCTGGGACTGGGATCGGCGGGCAAGGCCCTGATGCTCACCGAGATGCCCGGGCCCAGCCCCCAGAGCACCCACGCGCGGACCCAGCACGCCGCGTGTGTTTTCGCCGGCATCTTCGTGGGATTGTGTGTGCTGCTGGCGGTGCTGCTGAGGCTCCTGGGCATGTCCACGTTTGACGCGCTGTGCCATGCGTTCGGCACGGTGGCCACCGCCGGGTTCAGCACCTACAACCAGAGTATCGCGCACTTCGACCACCCGGGGATCGAAATGACGATCGCCGTGTTCATGGTGCTCGGGGCTACCAATTTCACCCTGCTGTATTTCCTGCTCAAGCGCCGGCCCGGCAAGCTGCTCCAGGACCCCGAATTCCGCGTCTACCTGGCGATCATGCTGGTGGCCGTGGTGCTGGTCACCGGCGCGGAGCTGCTCAGCCGCCACTTCGGCCACCCGCTCCGGGCCCTGCGCTATGGAATGTTCCAGGTGGTCTCCATCCGGACCACCACCGGCTTCACCACCTACGACTTCGATCAGTGGAGCGGCTTCAGCAGGGGCATGTTCTTGTTGTTGATGTTCATCGGCGGGTGTGCGGGCAGCACGAGCGGCGCGGTCAAGGTGATCCGCTTCCTGGTGTTCTTCAAGCTGCTGGGGGTGCAGATCGAACGCGTCTTCCATCCCAACGTGGTGCGGCCGGTGCGCATCGGCGGCCAGCCGGTCGCCGACTCGCGGATACTCCATGACGTGTCCCTCTACATCGTGTTGGTCGCAGTCATCTTCGTGGCCGGCACCTTGCTGCTCGCGGCCTTGGAACCGGATGCCACCTGGCTGGCGGCCGGGCACGCGCCCGGGGACAAGCTGGTCGATTGCGCCAGTGCCGTGGCAGCCACGCTCAACTGCGTGGGCCCCGGGTTGGGTATCGTGGGCCCGTCCAGGAACTACGCCCCCTTCCACGCACCCGGCAGGATGCTGCTCGTGGGCATGATGCTGCTCGGCCGGTTGGAGGTGTTCACCCTGCTGGCGATCTTCGTGCCGCGGTTTTGGCGCGAGCGCTGAGCCGGCACCCAGTTTGGCGTGATTGGTGATTCTGCCCGAACCGGGAGCTGACGCTCCCGGCTCGCCGGGTGCCACGGGTGGCTTGTCCACCCGTGCCTGTTTGCATTGAAATCACGCACTGCTGGAGCAAGCCAGCGGTCGCCCTCCCGCGTGTTCCCCCGCGCAGCCCGGCCCACTATACTGGAACGCCCGCTGTGCAGTTTTCGTGTACCCGAACGCCTGTTGTTGAGGTTTCGCAGCGAAGTGCCCAATCGCAGTTCCCCCGTGCAGCAATGAGCACGCCTGAAGATTCTCCAGCCGACGAGCTCGAACAGGACGAACTGGCCGACGTCCTGCGATTGTGTATGGTCGAGGGTGTGGGGCCGCGCACGCGCATGCGCCTGCTGGAGCGCTTCGGCAGCTACCACGCCGCGCTGGCCGCCCCCAGCGCGGAGTTGCAGGAAGTGCCGGGCGTGGGACCCAAGCTGGCCTCCAAGATCACCGCGGCACAGACTGAAGCGGACGCCGAAGCCGAAATCGAGCTCTGCCGCAGCCAGGGCATCGAGATTCTCACCGAAAGCTCGCCCGACTACCCCCGGCTGTTGCGCGAAATCGTTGACCCGCCCGGTGTGCTCTTCGTGCGCGGCCGGCTGCGCCCCGAAGACGGCCTGGCCATGGCCATGGTGGGCACGCGCCATGCCACGCCCTACGGCCTGCGCCAGGCCGAACGGCTGGCCGCGGCCCTGGCCCGCGCAGGGCTGGCCATCGTCAGCGGACTGGCCCGGGGCATCGACGCCGCGGCCCATCGCGGGGCCCTGGAGGCGGGCGGACGCACCCTGGCGGTGCTGGCCAGCGGCGTGGTCGATATCTTCCCGCCCGAACACCGCGAGCTGGCCGAGCGCATCGTGGCCCAGGGCGCGCTGCTAAGCGAGGCACCCAGCCGGGCCGAGCCCTTGCGCGGGGCGTTTCCGCAGCGCAACCGGCTCATCAGCGGTTTGTCGCTGGGGGTGATCGTGGTCGAGGCCCCGGAGCGCAGCGGGGCACTGATCACTGCCCGGCACGCCATGGAGCAAGGGCGCGAGGTGTTCGCCGTGCCGGGCAGCATCGAAAGCCGCACCTCTGGCGGCTGTCATCGGCTGATCCAGGACGGTGCCCGGCTGGTCCAGTCGGTCGACGACGTGCTCGAAGAACTCGGCCCGCTGGTCGAGGCGGTTCCCCAGCCCGACGGCGAGCCGATCCGCCATCCGGCCGAGCTGCAACTGAACGAACAGGAGCAGCAGGTGCTGGCCGCGGTGGGCATTGAGCCGATGTCGATCGACCAGGTGGCCGCGGCGAGCGGGCTGCCGGTCTCACGCGTGCTCTCTACCCTGAGCGTGCTGGAGATGCGCCGCCTGGTGCGCCGGCTGAGCGGCACCACGGTGGTGCGCGCTTCTTGATGTCTGCATTGTCAATGATCGACGGATCGAGCCCGGACATCCCGAGAGCCGGGCTCCCGTTGGTCGCGCTCTGCTCGCTGGCAGTGCACGAGTCGACAGGCCGGCAGGGGAAGGGCAATCGAGCGGGCTTGTGCTCACCGGGGCTTCGCTTGCGCTCCAGCCCCGGCCACCCTCCCCGCACAGCGGGAGAGGGAAGGCGGTTGGCTCCGCGCTGCGTG
>CAYXPN010000182.1:0-11921 GCA_964467075.1 uncultured Planctomycetaceae bacterium | reverse complement strand
AGCCGGAGGTGACCGAGCACACGATCCACCGGGACTGGTGCCCGAGGTGCCGCAAGCAGGTCGAGCCGGTGGTGCCCGATGCGTTGCCGGGCGCCACGCTGGGCAACCGCGTGCTGGTGCTCTCGGCCTGGCTGCACTACGCCTTGGGCAACACGCTGGGGCAGATCGTGGAGGTCTTCAACTTCCACCTGCAGATGAAGCTCACGCGCGGCGGGCTGGTCGGGATGTGGTATCGGTTGCAGGCGATTCTTTATGCCTGGTACGAGCGGATTCAACAAGAGGCCTTGCACTCGGCGGTGCTTCACGCCGACGAGAGCGGCTGGCGCGTCAACGGCAAGACGCACTGGCTGTGGTGTTTCACCACGCCGAACTTGACCTACTACCTGATCGACCGCTGCCGCGGCTCGCCGGCGCTGTTGAAGTTTTTTGTCGAGGAATTTGCGGGCACGTTGGTCACCGACTTTTGGGCGGCCTACAATGCGGTGGTCTGCGCGCTGCGGCAGACCTGCCTGGTGCACCTCCTGCGCGAGCTGGAACAGACCGAGCGATACAAATCGCCCGGCAAACACTGGCCGGCGTTTGCCAAGAAGTTGCGACGTCTGATCGGCGACGCGATTCGCTTGTGGCGGCGGCGCGGCGAGCTGCCGGAAGCCACCTACGCTTCGCGCCGCGCCCGGCTGGGCGCACGCCTGCAGGAACTGATCAACACGCCCTGGCAGGACGGGCACGCCAAGCGCCTGCTCAAGCGTCTGCGGCGTCACCAGCACGACTTGTTCACCTTTTTGGATCAAGCGGACGTTCCTTTCGACAACAACGCCGCGGAACGGGCGATCCGCCCGGCGGTGATCATTCGCAAAAACAGCTACGGCAACCGCAGCCAGCGCGGCGCCGACTGCCAATCGGTCCTGATATCAATCTTCCGTACCTTGAAACAACGCGGCCACGACCCGATCCGAACCATCGTGGGCGCCCTGGCCGACTACCTCACCACCGGGAAACTACCACCATTGCCAAGGCGGGGCGTGAAGTCATCGAAGTCGCGATTGAGACGGCTGTTTGCGGCGGCAAGCTCTGGTTGCTGTCGGGGCCCGCCAGCATCCTTGGCGAAGAAATCCCCACGGGGGTTCTCACCGATGGGGCTGCGATTCGCAAATCCCCGCTGGCGATTTCGGCCACGGAGATTCTTTCGGAGACACTGCCCGATGCTTGGGAGGAGCAGTCGGCCACGGCACTCTCGATCGGCACAGCCCTGCACCAGAAGCAGGGCGTGAATCTGCCGTGGACCGTAGTGCGGGACGCCATCGACGCCGCATTACGGGCCAGCTTTGTCGAGTTGGATGCCGATTCCGGGCCGTGGCCTTGCGAACTTGCCGATGCCCAACACGTCAAGTTGAAGGTGCCGTCCGGCGGTCCGCCGAAGCCAAAGCCCAAGCCACCTGTACGGCCCGGAGTGTTCGCCACTGAGGCCGACTTGGAGCCGAATCAGATTCAGGATCTCGGAGACCTGATTCCCGAGTTACTCAAACTCAAGGCCAAGGCCAACCTGAACATGAAGTTCCACGTCCGCTTTGAAGCGGGCAACGAGTCCCAGCCGCCCGATCAGGCCGTCATCGACGAAATCAACAAGCTGCTAGAGGGTGTGCAGGAGGGTTTCGAGTTGAAGAAGTAGTGCAGGATCAGAGTCGTCCACATCAGCGGAGCTTCGCTTTCATTTCCGATATCCATCCTCTGATTTGACTGATCTTGCTCTCGATGTCACTGATCCGGTCGTGCTCCTCGCTAATCCAACCGTCTACGCGGTCACGGTAGGAGTCGGACCAAGCAGAACTCCTCTGATCCTCAAGGTGGGAAAGATGGCCCTGTCTGCGTTCCAGCGCACCCTCAAGACGACTCAAGCGGTCTTCGAGTTCGGAAATGTTCTCGTTCATTCGGGCTTCCCAGGCTTCACGCTTGGCTTGGCGTGCCTCCCATGCCGCATGTTTCTCAGCGCGATAGTGGTCGATGGCTTCCTGTCTGCCCGTCTTCCAGGCTTTCCACGCGCTGTCCAAGGAGTCCGATGCGCTACTGATTGCCGCGAAGGCTTGCTGCTTGTGCTTGCCAAACATTTCGCCCTTGTGCTCGGTAAGGTAGGTCCACCCCTCTTTCAGGATTTGGCTGCACCTCTGAAGCTCGTACTTCCGCTCGTCAAACGGTCCGAGGATTGCATTCAAGCCAGCATCAAGGACGACAGATAGCCCGCCCGTGCAGATAGCGAGGATCGCATCGGCCAAGTCGGAGGAAGGAGTCGCACTCCAGGCATAGGAACGAATCTGCTCCAGATGGGCTTCCGACTGGCGAATTCTTTCGGCAAACTCGTTCTTGGCTCGCTCCTGGCCCGCCTTGACTCTTGCAATGATCGACTGAAATCGTTTCCAGGTGGCCTGACGCTCTTCTACGGTCGGAAATCGCGATCCTTTGAATGCCTGCCCGATGTTCTTGATCTCACGCCAGACTACCTTCCATTTGCCCCTATTCTGTTCGGCTTCGTCGGCCAGGGCTTCCAAGGAATCTATTAGCGATTCGATTTCTGAACCGTCCCTCATTGCTGCCTCCGCCTATCGCCTCCTTTTTCTCGGTACGGTGTTGTGAAGTCGGGTAGCGGCAGATACCACCCGATTATTGTGCCGCCGTGGCCCCTTTCGTCCCAGGCTTTGCACGCAGGCGGCGACTCGCTCTTTCAAGCCATACATCAGACCAGGCATAAGGCCGGAATTTCTCGATCCTTCCCTCCTCATCTGTGACGAACAAGGCTCGATGATGTCCAAGTCTGCTCGCGAGCGGCGTGTCGAGCAGATTGCTTGAATCATCTGCACTCATTTGAAAGGCCACCCGCATATCGAACTCACGGAGAACTCCGCGCGCAAGGGTACGATCCAGGTTATTCCAATTGTCACACCATACCACTGTGTGGACCCCAACCTCTGGGCCGTCCCGCAGAATCGTCTGAAATTGTTCCGGCAGACCTGGCGCCGGCTCCTCCCCATTGTCATCATAGTACCCTCCCGCGTCGTCCTGGCGCAGATCGCGTGCTCGCTGAAGCCCGTAGAGGAACAGGTATACGGCTGCCTTTGGCGTCATGTCGGCGTCCTCCATGCGGTCCTTCACATGGCCAGCCACTTCGCGGATGATGCTGTCGAGTTCTCGCCGGCCCCCAACTTGTGCCCAATGAGGCAATTTCGCAAGACCCTCTTTCAATTTCCCACTACACGCACGATCGACCGGGGTGAGGTCAATCCCGTAAAAGCGGGCGCGCGTGCTATCCGTTCTGGGATCATGCTGGGCTGCCAAGCTAAAGGCCATTGTGACCATCATCCCGAGCGCTGCCTCCTCATTTTGCCCGACCATAACGAGGTTGCTTGCGGTCTGGCGACGAAAAACGGCCGCCGTAGGATCTTTGATGGCAATTGGCTCGCCGATCCACCCTTGCACCGCCTTTGGCAACTCCGGCCACTGGGGGTCGCTGAGCAGCGTGTCGAGCGGTGTGTTCTTCTCGACACTTGCCGGCGCATTGCCCTCGAACACGATCTGTGGGCGCCGCGGTTTCCAGCCGCGCTTCGCGGCATACTCGCCGATTCGACACAGGTAGTTCTCGGACTCCTCGTCGGCCAACCAGGTCACCTGGAACGGCAGGTTTCCCTCAATCAAGCCGTTGGCGTTGTTGTAGATCGCATCACCAGGACGAGTGAGAAGACGAGCCGCGGAGTTCTCGTCGCTCAGAATCAGACGCGAATCCGCATCGCTGCATTGCAGAGCGATCCGAATGGCCATCTGGTCAATCGTGCTTCGCGCCAGCGAATACGCCCCTGCGAGGGTCTGCGTTCCTAGAATCACGTGAACCCCGAACGCCCGGCCTTGGCGCACGAGGCGATCGAGGACAAGCGCCGCCTCATGGCTAATCTGATCGTCGGTGACGAAAAACTCCTGGAACTCATCGACAATCAGGATAATGCGTGGGCAGCGCTTTCTGGGGAATTTCTCACGGTAGGCGGCGATGTTCTGCACCTCAGCCTGCCGGAAGAGATCGCCGCGCCGCTTGAGTTCGTCGTTAAGCCCCTGCAGCACGCTCAGACCGAATTCGCGTTCGGTCTCAATGGCAATCACTCGGGCATGGGGCAACTCGAATGCAGCGTACCGCTTAAACTCGACCCCCTTCTTGAAATCGATCAGATAGAGGTCCAGCTCATCGGGGCTGTATGCCAGCGCCAAGTTGGTTATCAGCACGTGCAAGAGCGTAGTCTTGCCGGAGCCAGTCTTGCCGCAAATCAGCGCATGCAGAGCGGTTCCCGCGCCAAACTCCAACCGATGTTGATCGGTCGCCCCACTCTTGCCCAGCGGGATCGTGATCCCCGCCCGCGCGCTATAAGCCCACCATCGGTCTTCTGGAATCGCAACGAACTGGAATGGAACCCGTACCTGCTTGGCGTCTTTTGACCGCACGCCAATCTCATGGATCACGTGGCTCAGTAGCTTCGTGTCCGGGGGCGTGTCCGGCTGTAAGCCGCAATACTCGTGCTCTGAGTCTTGCCAAACAAAGCCATTCTCCCTCCACGTGAGTGCCGTGCTCGCGCGTTCGAGGCTTGTCAGCGAGAAGTCGTAAGGGAGCTTCCTCCCCGTATCGACGCCAATCACGGCAAAAACCCCGCAGCGGGGGCCGTTCGTTGCGATACTTACGAGGCGGCGGGCGGCTTCCTCACTGAAGTTTGCAGGAAAGTCCGCTACCATCAGCACCCGGTACGGCTCGGCAATTTCCCTCGCCCTCTGGTTGTAGTCTTCGATGGTCGGATAGCGGTTTCGCAAGTACATCTGGATCACGTCTTCCATGTGCTGCGTCAGGTCTGCCAATTGCTGCTCGATCTGACGGGGCTCCGTCCATACGCGGTGGGTGACGAGATCGTCGTCGTACTTCTTCATGTCCATGAACTGTGCGAAGCTTTCTCCAAGCCCAACGGGGTCGACGAACGTGAACTGGACTTTTCCCGGAGGAAGTGCTGCAAACAACTGCGTGGCGATGGACCGCATCACTTGTACTGCTGCGCTCCTGGCTGCCGGAAGCTGAAGCGGGTCTGGCTGCTCTCTGGTACCTTGGGACGGCTGAAGGCTAACTCGTGCCCCGGCTCTCACCAGACGATCTCGCAACCGCTCTGCCGCGTGCTGTGACATATATTGCCGAACCAAGTAAGGAGCGTTTGTCATCAAGTCTAATTCAAGGTTTCCCGTGCGCGAGAACGGAGGGAGAGGCATGCCGTTGTCTGGGTCTGGATTTTCGGCTCTCTCATCGGCTCGCTCAATTGTCTGAATGACTTCCATCACGCGATGAAGATTCTTGCCGACACTGGTCAAGTGAACATCGTATCGCCGCTTGGCTGACATGCTGAGACTGCTATCTGCCGTGAGCATGACACAACGGTCGCCGGGGAATGGGACGATTGCGGGAACACTGAGACCCGCGTAGTCACCGGATGACAGTTCGGCGCGAAGAAGATAGTTCCCCAAGCGGACGGCTAGCGCCTTCTTGTCCGAAGGTTTCCATTGCGTCCAAGCAGGAGCACTCCACGGCGGGGCAATCTCGTCGCCCTCCAAGACGATCGCGCGCTCCGCGCGCTGCATTCGGGATAGGGATTGCCGCCAGGAATCCAGTTGACGAGCGAGGATGCTGCGGGCCTGCTCACTGCTCTTGTCAATTTCTCCCTCGCAGTACGCCTGGGCGCCCTCACGCCAGCGCTCACGAATAGCTTCAGCGGTCCTGACAGTCCGATAGAAGGCGCGACACATACGATGCCCGGCATACAGAGCCAGGCCGGAACCAAGGGCTGCTGCCACTATGGAAACCCAAACGCTGAGCGCAAAGCCCGCGCGGCTAGCGAACATGACTAAGAACACGACGAATGCACACCCGCATATCACCGTGATGACCGTTGGAAGCGAACGAACTCCCAGCAATTGGTCCTGGGCCCTCCGGGCACAGGTAGTCAGGGCTCGGGAAAACTCTGCCCCACTCGTTCCGTGTACAGGTCCCGGAGGGACAGAATCCCGGTTCGGCGCCCAACCCCACCGGACCAGAAATGGCTCCCCGGCTCTTGCTTCCACACTGGCCACGTTGTCGAACAAGCGTTGGGCTTCGGCGCAGATGCGCGACATCTCGGCACGCTTGGCCTGCTCAAACTCGATGTGGCGCTTTCGTTCCGCCTGCTCAATTCTCTCGTACTCCCTGACTGCACTGCGAAAGGCAGCAAACAGGTGGCGCTCCTTCTCCGTAAGCACAGCCACATCAGGCTTGTGCTCTTCGACTGCTTCCGCGACTACGGGACCGGAGGAACCTTCGTCCTCTACTTCCGATAGCCGCGTTGGCACGGCCGGTTGGGCTGCTCCTGCTTGTTGGACCGTCGCGCTCGGCGCAGGGACCGGGACCGTGATCGTGGCGCCACACGACGGGTGCTTCGCGGACTTTCCAGCCATGGCCATAGGAGCATTCACGGCTTTGCCGCATCCCGGACATCGGAACTTGATCTTGTCCACGGATCTACTTCCCTTCAAAGATCACGCACCTTGCGTTTCGCATCATCAACGACGACGGCGACTGCTCGGAGCTTGGCGAGGGTCTTCTCCGCTTGCACTCGTAGGAAATGCCACGATTCCTTCTCGAAATGGTCGGCCACCTGGTCAGTCCATCCCGCTCTCACTTGGTCCCATTCTCTACGGACCCGTTGGAGTGCGTTGCTGAGGTCGGCAATTGGTTGTTGAAAATTTATCATCAGAGGGACTCCGGCGGGGCAGCCTCGGGTGGCGAGCTTGCATAGGTCTGTAGCTGGATTATCGCGGTCTCTAATCGCGCGCCTGCCTTGGTCCATTCTTGAGTCAGTTGTTGGCGGAGTTTGCGGGCTTCCTGGCGGTAGAGTGACGCGACCTGCTCAGTCGCGCGGAGCGACCGTTCAACAGTATGCAATTCATATCTGGCCTCCTTCAACCGCCGCTCGGCTCGGCGCAGCGCGTGCTCGAATTCCGTGCAATCCGGGCACTCGTCGTCATCTCCAGACGATTCGCAGTCACGCAACTCCGATTTGGCTTCCTCCACGTCATACTGACATCCCCGCACCTCATCCGACCGGCAGCGCCGCAGTTCCTGCAGCCGCGCGATTGTCTGCCTAATGACGCCTTCCGCTTGCTCCAAAGCCGCGGAGGCATCTGCTTGGAATCGGACCATGGCGGTCTTGAACTGCTTCAGCGACTCGACGGAATGGACGCCTACACGACCCGTCATGTTTCACCTCTACTGGCGATCCAAGTAGGCTTGCGCGGCCTCGGCTTTCCGCACAAGATACCGGTGGTATCCCTCTCCAGCGGTAACGAAACGCTTGATTGCCCGGATGGCTGCCTCAAATTCCTTGGCGAACTTCTGGTACTCCTGGTCCCGCCATGTGCCCCCGAGGCTGCGCAACTTCGCATGCACGTCTTTGGTCTTGCCGGAGACATCCGACGTATACCTCTTAAGGGTCTGGGCAAACTGAAGAACCTGTTGGGGATCGACAATCACTTGTGCCATGAGACTTCCTTTCGGTCTTGGAGTGGGGCAGCACGAAGGGCGGTTCTGCCCATTAGGGTAGGTAGCGCCCTGGCCCGTCGCAAGTCTTCGCTCCACCTTTGGGGGGAAATCGATGGCGACGGCTTTTGTTTCTCGTCTTACGGCCAGCCGCCTAGCCGCCTGCTTCTTGCCCGCGCTCCGGTGAGCGGTCGGCCATCTCTTCAAGCTTGTTCAGGCTCTTCTTGCTCAGACGATTGTCCAGGCAGGCCCTAAGTTCCCGGACGTCGCCTTGGAAGTAGGCGAGGTCCACGGCCCGGTCGCCGCATAGCTCCCTTACCTTCCGCGCCGCTGCTCGCTCCCTGGTATATGAACGGGGCAGTTCAGGATTCCAGTCTTGCCCCATTTCCTTGATCGCCAGGTCCTCCGTGATCCCCTCGTCCATCCCTTTGCCCAGGAGGCGATCAGCGGCCGGATCGGACAATTGGTGAAGCCGCTCGTGGATGATGGTCTTGCGCATCTGGATATGGTCCGTGGCGACATGCGCGGGCTCGATGGTCTTGCGGGAAAAGCCAACCACGTTTTCCGGCGGTTTCTCGCCGGTGGCGTGAAAGTAGCTTTGCTCGAAATGCTTTCGGTCCTCGAAGGCAGTCGGCAGGTCCTTCATGGCGCGAATTCTCTCGGGCGGTACGATATCCCGATACCGCTGGCAGAGACGCTCGGTGTAGAGACGGTCTGTCTCACGAAGCTGTTGCTGCAACCGGTCCTCGAACTGCTTTTCGAGACGATCCGAATCGGCTCGTTCGGAAATCTCCCGCGAAGGGTGCTTCACGTCTACTTCTCCCTTGCTCTGCGAACGAAAACGTTCAGGTTGCGACGGATCTTGTCGCACGTTTCGTCATCGTATCCCGCGAGTGCCGCGATGTTCATCACGACGCAGTAGGGGGCTTCCCTCGGAAGCTGGCCGTCGTCCCAGATTTGCGCCGCGCAGGTTTTGCCAAACGCCCACAGGCCCTCCCAGCCGGCTTTGAGGGCCTCGGCGAATTCCTCGGCGTGGTCAACCCGGAGAAGATGGTCAGCTACCCTACTGCGGCTTGAACAATCGCCCGCCTCGCAGCCTGGGCACTTGGGGAGAGCACAGCCCGGCGGGGGCAAGGCATCAACGTGGGAATAGGGATGTGGATCGGCTTCGATGGCCGGAACCTTGCCTTGCATGTGCTTGATGAGGCTTTCCTTGCCCGGAAAGGCTTGGCCGCGGTACTGGCGTGCATGATCCGGGATGCTAACCAGGTAGGCGGCTTCGCAACCCTCTGCATAGACGGCGGCGATTCCGCAACGCAGCGTCGAAAGGTAGCGTTCTTGCGCTTCGGACAAGTTCATGCACCCGCCCACCTTCCGTCGCTCGTCGTCGGCAACTAGGCGATGGGCGATCTTGAGGTTCGTGTTTTTGAGGATGTCCGGGGCGAGCTTGGTGGGCACCTGATCGGCGACGATGATCCCTTCCCCGTAGGCGCGGACCTCGGCCAACAGGTTGCAGAACGTCTCGACCGCCTTTCCGCGCGGGTTGGCCTCCTCGGAAGGAAGGTTTTGTGGTGCGGCAGTGAGCAATCGGTGGGCTTCTTCGATGAGCGTAACGTGGCGGAGGGAATTGCCTGAAAGGCCGGCGGCTTGCCGAAACTCGATTAGGCGCAACAGGATAGCCCCGAGGACAAATGCCTTGTCCTCATCGCTGCCCATTGCGGCAAACTCCAGAACGGCCGGGCCGGAAAGCAGGTAGTCCATCGGGATTGATGCCCTGGAATCGAGCATAGTCCCCTTGCTTCCGGTGGTGAGGCTCATCAAACGAGTCAGTAGGCCAGCCCTGATGTTGCCGGTGATTTCAGCATCGTAGCCGAGTTCTCTGACCAAGTGCTGTATCGTCCGAGAAAGATCGGACAAGACCGGCTGAGCTTCAGGAACGTCCCCTCGTGGATGGTTTCCTCTCGTCAGGTCCCAGCCGCGCTCCTCGTAGACCCGATGCAGGGCAAGGCTTAGCACGTAGGGCATGGGGGTAACGAGGGCAAATGCGGCGTTGAAAAGGGCCACCAAGCCATCGATGTGCGTCTGGATATGCACGCCAGGTTGGACTTCCAGCGGGTTGAAGCGGAACGGAACGCCGGTCTCGTCGCCCAACGTGAAGATGCGCAGATCCCGGCTGGCCGGCCCTGCCAAGAGGAGCCGGTACTCGGATTTCATGGATGGCTCCAAGACCAGCCAGGGGATCTGGTTTTCCTCCCAAAGCTGACGCAGCAGGTATTGGCACGTTTGCGTCTTGCCCGAGCCCGGGACGCCGGCCACAAGCACGTGCTTGCAAAGGTCATCAACGCCCAGCTCGAACCAGTTGCCGGTCCTCCGGCCGCGATCCAGTACCAGTCCCACCGAAAGTCGCTGGGGCTGCTGCACTACCGGCGGCGAGACGGCGAACTGAACGAAGTCACGCAGCAGATATCCGGCGAACTCTTCGGCCGGCAACCGGGCCAGCGCCGCCGCCTCGGGTGTGGTCAAACACGTGCTGGGCAATTCCCGAGAGGATGCCTCTCCCCTGGGAAGGCACGGCCGGACGCGAATGGGCTGCGGGCGGTTGTCCGGTGCGGCGAAAGCGCTCATCAACGCCTGGGCGCCGAGCGACATGCGATCGCGATCGGCAGCGAGGAGAACAGCATGCACCTTCCACATGCCTTGGCGAGTGCCTGTCTCGTGGTTCTTGCGAGCGGCCTGTAGCAGGGTCAAGTAATGCTTGGCCCTGGGATTGTTGTTCTCTTCGGCCGAACCACGGCGGAGGTAGGCGCTACAGAGTTCTCGCTCTTCCTGCCCCAAAGCGGCGAGCGTTTGCTGGATTTCGCTCTGGGAGACGGGTCGCGCCATCACCAAGTACGCCCAGTTCCCGCCCTGCATGGTTCGGAAAACCGATTCCAGGGTCGCGTGTGGGGTGGGCTTCTCAGTATTCGGCCTCGGACGGGCAGTGGACAGCGAGGGATTGCCCGTCATGGCCGCACCCCAGGGTAGCTGGTTCAAGGCATTGATGAGGCAGTCAACAGACGGCCCTGGGGAAAGCTCGCATCCTGGGAATGCCGCAGAGAGCGTCGAGCCCCACGTGTCGATTCCGCTCTTGCTACTGGGAAGGGCAAGGTAAACGGCGATCCCCTTGGCATTGCCCAGAACGATGTATGCCCAAGGAACCGAGTCGTTGCAGAGGCCGGCGAGCAACTTCTCGTGGCGAGATTCCAAGGTGCCAAAGCCGAGCGAAGAATTGTTCCAGAAACGGGACAAAGCATCCACGCGAACCAACTTCAGGTCTCCCGCAAATACCGATTGTGGGGCGAATACCAGCGTCTCTCCGTCGATATGGCCCTCAAGCCGACGAATGCCCGCGCTGATCTGAAGTGCTGGCGATGGAACCGAAGCCATTTGATCGCCCTCCTCACTGGACCATGTTGTTCAACGAAGCCCACGTGCTGTGCAAGTGGAAGGCGACTCCCATCGCTAGAACCAAGGTCAGCACCAACCAGATCCACCATCGTGATTGCCGGAACTCGATGGCGGTCCGAGTTCGATGGTTATAGCCGTGCATCGCCATCAAGACGCCGCCGCGCCACGGGCCCCAGAAGCTGACGAGATCGTCCGGCGCGAGATTGCCGCGGGAGAACAGTCCCTTCAAGCGTACCATGATCTCCGATTCATCCTGCGCGTCCCGCACGCGGGCGTACCATACAGGTACTTGTTCGTCTGGCCGGCGATTCACGTGAGCCAGGTACGCGAACCAAAGGAGGCTCGTCCAGGGAAGGGACCGCAATAGGAACATGATGCCAACCACCCCCACAATGGCGAGGATGGGGCCGAACGAAACCAAAGTGTTTCCGAAAAGAACCAACGGCGAAGCGAGCAAGAGGACAACCCACAGGGCTTTCGTGAGTGCCCGGCAGAGGTCAAAATCGGGCGGCTCACGTTGGGAGTTGTCGATCGCAATAACGCGACCGAAGACCTGGGCTCCCTGGCGTGTCGCCACGCTCTGGATCGGCTGTGCCCCTGGCTCCGGCTGAGGACGTGTTTCCGTCCACGTCTCAGGGATTGCGAGCGGTGCCGGCTGCCCGGCGGTAGTGGTCGCCGGCAACTCTTCCGATTGTGCAACCAGAGGCTGCCGCGCCGCGTCGCCTTGCTGAGTGCTAACCAAAGGGCCGGCAATTGCGCTATCCCAGTCCAAGACGATCGGCGGATGCGGGCTCTCCGTAGTGGCGCACACTGGGCACGCGCCGGCTCCGGCGGGCCTCTTGAAGCCGCATTCCGGACAACGAACGTCGGGCGTACTCTGGATTCTGCTCATGTTCTC
>CAYXPN010000181.1:0-11930 GCA_964467075.1 uncultured Planctomycetaceae bacterium | reverse complement strand
CGCTTTGTACGCGAACACAGTCGCCTGCGGCTTGCCGTTAAACGGCCAGCCGGCTCCCGGCTCGCCACTTGCGCCCACTGCTTTCCGACTTCCGGTCGCTCTACAGCGCACGAATATGAAACCCGCCGTCCACGTCGAACCGGCTGCCGGTGGTAAACGGAAAACAGTCGTCCACCACCGCGCCCACGGCCCGGGCCACGTCCTCGGGCCGCCCCCAGCGCCGGATGGGCCACAGGCCCTCGGCGATCAGGCGGTCGTACTTTTCCTTGACCGGCGCGGTCATGTCGCTTTCGATCACTCCCGGGCAGACCTCGTAGACGCGGATGTTGTGCTCAGCCAGGCGCTGGGCATAGAGGCGGACCATCATGCTCAGCGCAGCCTTGGTCAGGCAATAGTCCGCCCGATTGACCGAAACCGCATAGGCTGAGATCGACGTGACCACCACGATCTTGCCGTCGGGAATCGTGCCCTCTTCGACCAGGCGGATCATCTCGCGCGCGCCAAGCTGGGTCAGAAAGAAGGGGCCTTTCAGGTTCGTGGCGAACACCGTCTCCCAGCTCTCTTCGGTCGCCTCCAGGATGTCCTTGCGCCCGACCGACGTGATGCCCGCGTTGTTGACCAGCACGTCGAGGCGCCCAAACCGGTCGAGCGTTTCGCGGACCAAACGCTCGCGGTCCTCGCGCTCGGCCACGTCGGCCTGCACGGCCAGGGCGCCGGAGCCGCCTTGCTCGAGCGCGGAGACCACCTGGACCGCGGCCTCGGCGCTGCGCGCGTAGTTGACCACCACGGCATATCCCCGGCGCCCCAGCTCCAGGGCCACTCCCCGGCCGATCCCTCGTGACGCGCCTGTGACCACGGCCACCCGCTCTTCGGACATCGTTCGGCTCCTTGCGACGGCTGCGAATAAAGGAATCGTGCCCGGCCTGTGCGCGCCGCGCCACACCCGTTCTGGGCGCATGCGCGCAACGGACGCAAACCGCCGGCCGGCCCGACAGTGCTCGACAGTAGTAGGCTACGGGCACTGGGGTGGATTGTCAATGAGGCGGGTCGCTGTGGGGTGGCACGGCGCGGAGCCCGAAGCGACGGGCATGGTCGTGGTGGAGTGTATGGTGCAGCGATGCTGTAGGGGCGACGCATGCGTCGCCCCTACGGATGCCGCGCTTGCTGCCCACGTGCCGCCAAGCCAGCCACGCCCCTGTGAGGGCGTCCCGGCGAACCGCGGCAAGACGAACCAGGGCTTGCGCAGGGTGTTTCTTGACATGTGCGCGCCGTGCTCTTAAACTCTGAAAGCGTCGAGATGCCGCACGCTGAAAGGGCGCCGGCAGCCGTGCCCCGATTGTGGTTCCACATGGCACGAAAGGCACGATCATGAGACCCGTGTGTTTGTTTCCCGTTCCTGCTGCGGCGCTGTTGGCGCTGGCCCTGGCAAGTGGTGGCACGATGAATGCCCAAGAGACCAATTACGACGAGAGCAAGGTCCCCCAATACACCCTGCCCGATCCGCTGGTCCTCAGCGACGGCCAGCCGGTGCGCGACGCCCAGACCTGGCGCACCAAGCGCCGGCCCGAGGTCCTGCGCCTGTTTGAGACGCACGTCTACGGCAAGGCGCCGGGCCGACCCGAGGGCATGAAGTTCGAGGTCTACGAAGTGGATCGCAAGGCCCTGGACGGCAAGGCCACGCGCAAACAGGTGCGCGTATTGTTCAGCGGCCGGGCCGACGGCCCACAAATGGACATACTCATTTACCTGCCCAACCAGTCCCCGCGGCCTGTGCCCGTCTTTCTGGGGCTCAACTTCCGGGGCAACCATTCGATCCACACGGACCCGGGCATCACGATTCCCGGTTCCTGGATGCGCCCCGGTGATGGGGTCGTGGACCATCGGGCGACCGAGAAGGGCCGCGGGGCGGCCAGCAGCCGCTGGCCGGTGGAGATGATCCTCGGCCGCGGCTACGGCCTGGCCACGATTTACTACGGCGACATCGACCCGGACTTTGACGACGGCTTCCAGAACGGCGTACACCCGCTCTTCTACCAGCCCGGCCAGACGCGCCCCAAGCCTGACGAGTGGGGCTCGATCGCGGCCTGGGCCTGGGGCCTAAGCCGCGGGCTGGACTACCTTCAGACCGACGCGGACGTGGACGCGCGCCGGGTGGCGGTGATGGGCCATTCGCGCCTGGGCAAGACGGCGCTCTGGGCCGGGGCGAGCGACGAGCGGTTTGCGCTGGTGATCTCGAACAACTCGGGCTGTGGCGGGGCCGCGCTGAGCCGGCGGCGCTTCGGCGAGACCGTGCGGCGGATCAACACCTCGTTTCCCCACTGGTTCTGCGAGAACTTCAAGCAGTTCAACGACCGCGAGGACCAACTGCCCTTGGACCAGCACATGCTCATCGCGCTTGTGGCCCCGCGCCCGGTCTATGTGGCCAGCGCCGAGGAGGACCGCTGGGCCGACCCGCGCGGCGAGTTCCTCTCGGCCAAGGGCGCGGACCCGGTCTATCGCCTGCTGGGCACGGATGGGTTGGGGGCCGACGAGATGCCGCCGGTTGAGAAGCCGGTGCGCAGCACGATCGGCTACCACATCCGCCGCGGCAAGCACGGCGTGACCGACTACGACTGGCAACAGTACCTGGACGCTGCCGACCGGCATTTGCGTGCCAGGCCGTAGCAGCGCCGGGGACGGGATTGCACGTTTTGCGCAGAATCGGGGGTCTCCTGGACATCGCTGGGTCCCGCCTGCTTCCGGTGTCCCGACGCTTGACATCCGGGGGGCACTCAACTAGAAAATAGGGGCAACGTTCGGGGCCACCTGCGCAAAGCGGGCCTGCGGGTTCCGCCCCCCCTGCAATAAGGGCCACCGGGCGAAGTGGGGCAGTCACCGCGGTTTGCCCCGCGTGGAATTCGCCCGAGCGGTGTCGGCTCGCGGTAGTCGGCCGCGGCGCGTGAGGTATTGTTGTTGGATTGCGGCAAGAGGCCGCGCAGCGAGGCCGGGAGTCGCGTTGAGTTTCGTTAGCGTTGTAGTTTTTGGAGCGGTCTCCGCCGTCGGACGCACTTTGCAGTCCCAAGGGGAAGGCAAGTATGTGGCCGCGCGACGGCCGAAACTGAAGTGGCTCTGTCGTAGTGGCAGAATGCCGGTCCGAACACCCCTGTTACGAAGGGAAGACCCATGAGACGACTGGTTCTTTTGACGGTAGCGGCGGTCCTCTGCGCGGCGTACCCCGCCTGGGCCCAGCTCGGCGGAAGTGGCGGCGAGGCCAAGGCCGACGCGCGCGTGCGCAAGGCGCTGGAGGCGTTGGAGATCAAGTACGAGATCGACTCGGACGGTGACTTCCGCGTGCTGTTCGAGATGGGCGAGGGGCGCTCGCAACTGGCCATCGTCCGCTCCATGACCACCGAGTATCGCAACCTGGAAGTCCGCGAGATCTGGTCGGTCGGCTACAAGTCGGAAGGCGAGAAGTTTCCCGCGGACGTGGCCAATGCCCTGCTCGAGGACACCTTCCCCAAGAAGCTCGGCGCCTGGGCCAAGATGGACAACCTGGCCATATTCGTGGTGAAATTCGCCGCGGACTGCGACAACGAGACCCTGCTCAGTTGCCTCAAGCTGGCCCTGGAAGCCGCGGACACCATGGAGGAGAAGTTCACCGGCGACAAGGACGAGTTCTAAATGACCGTGCGTAGTTTGTGAACGCTCGGGTCGCTGCCAGTCGTGTAGGGTGGGTCAAGCCGTAGGCGCAGACCCACCAAGAAAGCTGCCAGTCGTGTAGTCGTGTAGGGTGGGTCAAGCCGTAGGCGCAGACCCACCAAGAAAGCCTTGTCGGTGGGTCTCGCTATCGCTCGACCCACCCTACAGTCTATCCGGAAACCGGCGTGCAACCCGGGTGGCCGGGGTTGGAGCGTAGCGAAACCCCGGAAAACCGGTCCGTGGCTTGCCTTCGGCGTAAGCCACGGCCACCCAGACTGTGTTTGCGGATAGTCTCCAAGCGGCTGGCCGAACACGCCCCGCGGCAAGTGGCCGCTGCTCGGACCCACACCGAGAATGGGCCGCCAGTTTCCCCACATCTTCCGCCTGCGCCAGTCGTTTTCGGCGCCCATTGTCCAAGACCCGGCAGCCGAGGTCCGCCGGCGCCTCGAACAGCTTAACCTGCGCGCGGCGGTGGGCCCGGGCCAGAGTGTGGCCGTGACCGCGGGCAGCCGCGGTGTGGCCCACTATGCCACGATCCTGCGCGCGGCAGTCGACCACTTGAAGTCGCTCGGCGCATTGCCTTTCATTGTGCCGGCCATGGGCAGCCATGGCGGGGCGACCGCCGAGGGCCAGCGCGCGGTGCTCCACTCCTACGGGATCACCGAGCAGGCCATGGGCTGCCCCATCCGCGCCGCCATGGAGACTATGCTCATCGGGCGCACGCGCGAGGGCATCCCGCTGTACGTCGACCGCCTGGCCTGGGAAGCTGATCATCTGCTGGTGGTCAATCGGGTGAAGCCCCACACCTGGTTCAGCGGCCCGGTGGAAAGCGGCTTGATGAAGATGCTGCTGGTGGGGCTGGGCAAGGCCGAGGGGGCACGGACGTTTCATCGGGCGGTCGTGGACTACGGCTTCGAGCGCGTGGTGCAAAGCGCCGGCAGCGAAGTGCTGGGCCGGTGCCGGGTGCTGGCCGGCGTGGCCGTGGTCGAGGACGCCCACAAACAGGTGGCCCTGGTCGAGGCGCTGCACCCGCGGGATTTCCTGCGCCGCGAGCCGGAGCTGCTGGTGCTGGCGCGGGAGTGGATGGCGCGCCTGCCCTTTGGCGAGATCGACGTGCTCTTGATCGACCGCATGGGCAAAGACATCAGCGGCGCCGGACTGGACGCCAACGTGGTGGGCCGCAAGTTCAACGAGCACCAGGCGATGCCCGACGAATGGCCCAAGGTCAAACGGATCGCCGTGCGCGCGCTGACGGAGAAGAGCCACGGCAATGCCATCGGCATCGGGCTGACCGAGTTCTGCCGCAGCGGGCTGCTCGAACAAGTGGACCGCCACGCCACCCGGATCAACGCGCTGATCTCCGGCCACATTGCCGCGGGCATGTTTCCGCTGGATTTTCCCACCGATCGGGAGATGCTCTCTGCGGGCGTCAATGCCGTCGGCCTGACTCCGCCCGACAAGGCCCGGCTGCTGTGGATCGCCAACACGCTGTCGCTGGAGGAAATGGAGTGCTCCGAGGCGTGGTATGACGAGGCCCGGGCGCGCGACGACCTGGAGATACTCACGCCCCCGCGCCCGTTGCCATTCGACACGGCGGGCAACCTGCCGTGGGTCGATGAGTTCTAGGGTGTGTCTGAGAATGGTAGCCACGCTCGCCAGAGCGTGGACCGGCGCGCAGGTGGACCGGCACGCAGGAGGGGCTCAACACAAATGCTCCCCTCTCCCGCTTTTCGGGAGAGGGGAGGCAGAATTGCACGTGCGTGCAAGCACGCACCCTACGACTGTGTGGTGAACACTGCTGGACAAACCAGCAGTGGCACCCGGCGGCGCTTCACATCTGTTCGACCACCTTGATCCCCAGCAGCACCAGGCCCTGCTCGATCACCCGCGCCGTCAGGTCGCACAAAAGCAGCCGGCTGGCGCGCAGTGCCTCGTCGGGCGCCTTGAGCACTGGGCAGTTCTCGAAGAAGGTGGAATACTTGTTGGCCAGCTCGAACAAATAGGCCGTCAGCAGATTGGGCCGGTAGTCGGCCGCGGCCTGCTCGAGCGCATCGCCGAAACGCAGCAGCTCCAGGGCCAGCGCCCGTTCCGCGGGCGTGGACAGCAGCACGGCCGGCTGCTGGCGGCGCAGGGCCTGCACGTCCACGCCGCCTTTGCGGAAGATGCTGCGCACGCGCGCGTAGGCGTATTGCATGTAGGTGGCCGTGTTGCCGTTCATGGCCAGCATCTTGTCGTAGCTGAACACGTAGTCGCTCGTGCGGTTCTGCGCCAGATCGGCGTATTTCAGCGCGCCGAGGCCCACGATCTCCGCGATCCGGCGGCGCTGGTCGGGCCCAAGCTCGGGCCCATCGGGCTTGGCGTCGTCGTTCTGGGCCACGATCGCCGCGGCCCGGCGCACCGCTTCGTCCAGCAGCCCTTCCAGCTCGACCGTCTCGCCGGAGCGGGTCTTGAAGGGGCGCCCGTCTTCGCCCAGCACCGTGCCGAAACTCACGTGGGTCAGCTCCACGTCACCATAGCCCATCATGCGCGCCGCGGCAAAGAGCTGCTCGAAGTGCAGGCTCTGGCGGTGATCGACCACGTAGAGGATGGCATCCGGGTGAAAGGTCTCCATGCGATAGCAGATCGTGGCCAGGTCGGTGGTGGCGTAGAGAAATGCCCCGTCCTGCTTGCGCACCAGCATGGGCACGTCCCGGCCTTCGAGAAACACGCAGGTGGCACCGTCGCTTTCCCGGGCGATGCCGCGGGCGAGCAACTGCTCGACCAGCGGGGCGCAGCGCTCGTGGTAGAAGCTTTCGCCCAGCGTGTAGTCGAACCGGATGTCCAGGCGCCGGTAGAGCCGTTCGATCTCGGCCAGGCAGAGCGGCAGGAACTCTTCCCAAAGCCGCCGGTTCTCCGGATCGCCGGCGTGCAGGCGCGCGGTTTCGGCCAGCACCGCGGCGTCCACCTGGGCATGCTCGGCCGGGCGCTGCTCAGGCGGCAGGTCCACGAGCTCGCGCACGCGCCGATAGAGGCGCGCCAGCTCCTGGACCGGCGCGCGCCGGTACGCCGCCTGGTCCAGCAAGTGCTCGTATCCGTAGATGATCATGCCGAACTGGGTGCCCCAGTCGCCCAGGTGGTTGTCGCTCACTACGCGATGGCCCAGGAACCTGAGCAGCCGACAGAGGCAATCGCCGATCACGGTCGAGCGGATGTGGCCCACGTGCATGGGCTTGGCCACGTTGGGCGCCGAGAAATCGACCACGTAGCTTCGCGGGTCGCCGACCGGCAAGACACCCAGGCGCGGGTCCTGGGCGGCCTGGGCCACGCGCCGCGTGAGCCACTGGTCGCGCAGCCGCAGGTTGATGAACCCCGGCCCGGCGATCTCGGGCGGCTGGCAGAGGTCGTCGATTTGCAGCCGATCCGCAATCGCCGCGGCCAACTCGCGCGGCGGCCGGCCCAGGCGTTTGCCCAGCGGCATGGCCAGGTTGGCCTGGTAGTCGCCGAAGCGGGGCGACTGGGCCGGGCGGATCAGGTCCAGATACTCCTCGCCCTGGTCGCTGAGCCCCGCAAGCGCGTCGCAAAACCGCTCTTTCAATGTGGCCAGGATGCTCATCAGCACTTCACCATCATTCCGCACGCCAACTGCGCGTGCAGGCGCGCCGGGCAGGTCCTGCCTGTTCAGCCCGGTCGGGCGACGGCCAGGCGAGCCGGGCACGTGAGTGCCCGGTTCGGGCCGAATCAGGAATCGCGCCGAGTGGAGCACCCGCCAAACCGCCGGCTCACGCCGGCGGCTCGCCAGGCTGTCGGGGCGACGCATGCGTCGCCCCTACCGACGCTCCACCCTACGGCAACCCCGCAAGGGCACTACCCCGCGGCATCGCGCTGCCCGGTTGCGGACGAATCGCTCCCGTTATTGTCGGGAAAGGGCACGCGCCGAGCATGGGCCCAAAGCTCCTCCAGCGCATAGTACGCCCGGGTGTCCGGATCGAACAGGTGGATCACCACGTCGCCGTAGTCGAGCAGAATCCAGCGGCTCTCCTGATAGCCCTCCACACCCAGCCGCCGCTGGCCCAGCTCGTCCTCGAGCACCCGGTCGATCTCGTCGCTAATGGCGTGAAGCTGTCGCCGGCTCGTGCCCGTGGCCATCACGAAATAGTCGAACATCGACGTCAGCTCGCGCATATCGAGCACCACCACGTCCTGTGCCCGGCTGTCCAGTGCCGAGCGCGCCGCGGCCAGCGCGTGCTCAAGGGCCGGATCGGGCTGCCGCGCCGGGCCTTGGGATGCCGATTCGTTGCCACCGGGCATCTAGATCCTCCCTGGTTGCCGTGAATCTACCAAACACTGTTATTCTACTCATACTCTGCCTGGCTGGCGAGTCCGCGTGCGGAGTCTCAGCGCTTACCCGCGATCCTGCCCAGCCCAGCCACCCGGCTGCCGGCTTGCACACGCGGCGCCGGAGTGGGTATGCTGGTTGCATGTCGCAACGGCTGGCAGCCCCCCATTTCCAGGAGACAAGACCATGGCCACGCGCAAGTGGACTCGACGACAGATGCTTTCCCGCAGCAGTGCCGCCTTGGCGCTGCCGTGGCTGGTGCCCCGCCACGCGCTGGCGGCGCCCGGTCGGCCCGGGGCCAACGAACGGGTCAACGTGGGTGTGGTGGGACTGGGCGGCCGGGCCCGCGGGCTGGTGGGCGAGGCACGTGGCGTGGCCGACATGCAGATCGTGGCCGTGTGCGACTGCTTCACGCCGCTGTGCAATCTGTTCCTGAAGACCGCGCCCGTGGCCGAGAACTGCCGCACTTACGACGACCTGCGGCGCATGCTCGACAAGGAGAACCTCGACGGTGTGATGGTCGAAACCACCACCCATGCCCGCGCCTGGGCGACGATCCAAGTCATGCTGTCCGGCAAGCACGTCTACATCGAGAAGCCCATGTGCCTGACCATTGCCGAGGGCCGGCAGATGGTCGCTGCGGCGCGCAAGTGCGGGGTGGTCACCCAGGTGGGCACGCAGCAGCGCTCCATGCCGATCAACAACTGGGCCAGCGACCTGGTCAAAAACGGGGCGATCGGCAAGGTGCAGGTGGTCCTGGCGCCGAACTTCGTAGGTCCCGACCGCTGGACGCCCAAACCCGCCCAGCCGCTGCCGCCCGGCGGGCGCGAGGGCTGGTGGGACATCTGGACCAATCAGGCCGAGATGCGCCCCTATCATGCGGAGCTGCACCGCGGCTGGGCCCGCTGGTGGGCCTATGACGGCGGTGGTCGCTGCTACGGCGTGACCGGCTGGGGCACCCATTCCTACGACCAGATCCAACGGGCCCTGGGCACCGACCAGACCGGGCCGGTCGAGATCATGCTCGAAGAACCGGTGCAAGAGCTGCCCAGCGGCAAGTACGAGGTGCCCAAAGAAGAGATCGACCCGACGCGCCTGGACTACCTGGTCCGGCTGGCCAAGCCCGTGGTCGGCCCCCGGGCCAGAATGCGCATGTGGTATGGCGACGGCACCGAGCTGCGCTTGCACCTGGACGGCGACTGGGGGCCGGGCCTGGGCGCGATCTTCGTGGGCGAGAAGGGCAAGCTGGAGATCAACCGCAACAAGATCGCCGGCAACCCGGTGGAACTGCTCGAGTCGCCCGACAATCCGGGTCCGATCCAGAAGCCCGAGAGCCAGTACCACGTGGAGAACTGGATCGAGTGCATCAAGACCGGCGAGCGCTGCACCGCGGATATCGAGATCGGCCAGCGCGCCACCACGCTGTGCTATCTGGTCAACATTGTGCGCGAGGTGGGCCGGGTGGGGGTCAAGCTGCGCTGGGACCCGGCGGCCGAGCGGTTCACCAACTGCGACGAGGCCAACCAGTTGCTCACCCGCCCGCGGCGCAAGGGCTGGGAGCTGCCGGAGGTGGGGTAAAAGGGATGCGGAGCGATTCGGCCGGCCCCCCGGCAAGGCGGTGGCTCGGCGTAGCGCGGGAAGGCAGCGCCCCGAGGCCGGCGTGCATTAGACCAGTGAAGCGCAAAGACAAGTTGTGCGAGATAAAGCGAATCTGGAGAGACCGTGTCCGAGTTGAGAGACCCGAGAGTGCTGTTTGCGGCCGAGAGGACGCTGCTGGCTTGGAACAGGACCAGCCTGGCGCTGATTGCCTTTGGGTTTGTGGTTGAGCGGACGGGCATCGTGCTGGAGGCCGTGGCGCCGGACATCGCAACGGCACTGGCGGTTGCCGCCACATTTTGGCTGGGGCTGGCGTTCATCGCGCTGGGCGTGTTTGCCGCGGCGTACTCGTGCCGGCAGTATCTGATCGTCCTGAAGACGCTTTCCGCGGCTGAATTCCCGACCGGCTACGGCGCTCGATGGGGGGTGGCGGTGAACATTCTCGTGGCCGCGCTGGGCGCGTGTCTGGCCGCTGCGCTTTATGTGGGCGGGATTCCGTGAGCGGCCGGTCGCGGAAGAGACCCCGGCGGCGCGCGGAGCCACCGTGTTGTGGTCGGGTCTCCCGAGGCCGTCCGGGAATTGGCCCGCCGGATTTCGCTCACCAAATGACCGTGTGCCACTGCTTGCCCGGCGGGCAAGCAGTGCTGGCAGCGGCGAGGCACTGCTTCTGGCGAAGGAGTGGCACACTAAATTCCCGCACACCCTCAATTACCTTCTAATCCACGAACCCTTTACGCGAGAGGAGACAAACATGAGTACGACCGGGCGATTCGCGCTGGTGTGGCTTCCGGCGGTGGCGCTGCTTTGGGCTTTTCTTGCACCGTGCCCCGCGGCCGAGCAATTGCAACGCGACGTCACGTTTATCGCCACCTCCGACCCCCATTATCGCGAGGCCGAGCGCAAGGCTCAGAACGAGCGCAATCACGTTACCGTGCTGGCGATGAACGAGATCACCAAGCTTACCTGGCCCGAAGAACTCGGCGGCGAGCGGATCCAGCCGCCCCGCGGCGTGCTGGTGCTGGGTGACTGCATCGACGACGGCGACCGTGTAATCGACGGCAAACACGTCACGCCCGAGCAATACCGGGCGTTCGTGGCCGACTTCGGCCTCGACGGCACGGACGGCGTGCTCAGATTCCCGGTCTTCGAAACCTGGGGCAACCACGACGGCCCGCCCGAGGGCAAGGAGAGGCACGGCTTCAGCTTCCAGGCACGGCTCAAGCGGCGCAACCAGGCCCGAAAGGCCAGAGGGCTGATCTCCCACGTCTCCAACAATGGCCTGCACTACTCTTGGGACTGGGACGACGTACACTTCGTCTCGCTGGGCATCTACCCGGCCGACCGCCAGCGCGACACGGTGCGCTACTCGCCCGTCTGGCACGACCCGCAGGGGGCACTGAGCTTCCTCAAGCAGGACCTCGCCGAAAACGTGGGCCGGAGCGGTCGGCCCGTGGTGTTGATGAGCCACTGCGGGGTGGATACCGACTGGTGGGCCCCGGCCGACTGGAAGGAGTTCTACACCGCGGCCAAGGACTACAACGTGGTGCTCTACCTCTACGGCCACAGCGGCACCGGGCCGCGCGCCTGGGCGCCCGAGGGCGAGGCAGAGAAGTGGCAGTGCATCAACACGGGCAACACGACCACTGGGTTCTTTGTTGTCCAGATCATGGGCGAACGGCTGCGCGCTGCGTATCGCTGCAAGGAAGGTGTGCGCATCGCCCGGCAGCCTGACGGCAGCGAGACGTATGAGTGGGCCGGCACCTGGGGCTGGCGATTCCCGTTGGACAGGGAGCTGGCCCGGCCGGTGCAAGCGCAGCCTTGAAGAGCGACGGCTGTTGGGGTGTGCAGGGGGGGAAGGTTGCTGGGCTGACCGCGCCAAACCCGAAGCGCATCCACTGCCGGCTGCTGGCATGCACCCCCTTGACCTGCCGGTGGCCGGAAGGGGAGAATTGCAGAACATGCCGGTCCTCTTCCCACCGGCGAGCGCAATGACGGAGGATTGTTCTGGATGGGCGGGCCGAACACAGGGAAACGCAGGAGCCAGGCCAGCGGCGCACGCCGCAACACGCTGCAGGGCGGGCTTTTCGACAACTGCTCGGGCGTTGAGATTGCCGCGGAATACTCCCCCCGTGCCGAGGTGGTCCTCTATCGGGGCGACTGTCTCGACCTGTTGCGCGCGATCCCCGATGAGGCGGCCCAATTGGTCGTTACGTCGCCGCCCTACAACATCGGCAAGGAATATGAGAAGGCGCTGGACATCGACACCTACGTTTGCCAGCAGGAACAAGTAGTCAGGGAGTGCATCCGCATCCTCGACCCGCGGGGGAGCATCTGCTGGCAG
>CAYXPN010000180.1:3195-11997 GCA_964467075.1 uncultured Planctomycetaceae bacterium | reverse complement strand
GCAGCGCCACTTTCGCGGAGCGAAAGGCGACAATAGCGGCCCGTGAACGGTTACGTATGATGCTTCAGCCCCACCCGCTTGTCAAGCGCTTTGTCGGCCGGAATCACGATTCCTGGCGGTTCCGGCTCCAACGGGGGCTCCTGTGCTACTTGAGCCACCTGATATGGGGGCGCAATGGTCGCGGCCGACAAGAACCGTCCGCGGGGTGCCCCTGCGACCGCGCTTTAAAACGAAACTCAGCACGCTCCGTGCCGGGGGGTTTCTGGGCCGGTCGGCCGCCCTGTCCAGCCCGCAGCCGATAGATGTCCGACGCGTGGGCCGCCGGGCAGCGCTCCTTCGGCCAAGCCCGTAGACCCTGGAGCGGTTCGGAATGCCGTTGCCGGCGGGCGGCCTCTTCTGCCCCAGCTTTCCCCGCCACCTCAGCTTGCCACCAGGAAGCCAGGCTCTGATAGGTCGTAGCCACGCTCGCCAGAGCGTGGGGCGGCTTGTGACAGCGTTCGGCAATGAGCAGGCTGTCCACCGTCTGGCGACGGTGGCTACGGATAACCGTCTGCCGGCGACCGTGGGCTACCACCGGAAATCCCTGTTCTCAGACACGCGCCCGTGCGCCGCGAGTCGGCCGGCAGTGCAGACTGGGCTTTGCCGATCCGGGAGATAACAGTAATGTCTGCATTCCCAGCAATCGCTGGAGCAGGTCCGAATGCTCTGAAAACCGGCCCGCCGCCCGTCGGCCGCGTTCACTGGCCCGGCAGGCTCCGGCAAGGAGTACCGTCGCGGGTTGCCCGCTACCAGTGCTGTCGGCAAGCGCGTGAATCCCACGGCTCGCATGCCCGCGGGCTGAGCAGGCGACCGGCCGCCTTGATCACCGCCTTCATTTACGGAGAACTCGAAGATGGAACTCCCTTGCCGCCAGCGCAGCGACGAGTTGCTGCGTCCCGGTGAAATGGTCGACCTGCGCCGGCGCCTGCGCAGCCTGGCAGCTCGGCACGACCTGGCCACCGTGATCGCCTGCGCCTTTGACCATCGCACCAGGATTCTGCCGTTCATCGTCTGCGACGTGGGCATGGTTCCCGCGGGAGCGCGCGCGATCGGCTCGGCCATGGCGGATGCCGGGTTCACGAAGACGCGCATCGTGCTGCAGCAATGGAACAAGAACTTCCGCCCCTCGCAGATGCGCCTGGACGGCCGGATTCCCGACCTGTTCATGGTCTCTTCCATGCTGCTCCACTCGGTTGAGTGCGATCGGCTGATCCAGGATGCGCGCCGCATCGACCCGGCAGAGCGACCGTTGATCGTGGTGGGCGGTCCGCGCGTGGTCTATGAGCCTTGGAAGGTCTTCAGCGACGATCCCCGGGACCCTTGGGGCGCGGACGTGGCGGTCACGGGCGAGGAGTATGTGCTGTTGAGCCTGCTGGAAGTCCTGCTCTCGCTGCGAGGCCGCGGCGAATCGCTGCGCTCGACGTTCCTGCGGGCACGCGACAGCGGTGCGCTGGACGAGATACCGGGGCTGGTCTACAGCCGGTCCGCGAGCGCCGACGGCCCGATCGAGGAGCTGGTCGACACGGGAATCCAACGTCTGCTGGGCGACCTGGACGAGCTGCCCCATCCCGTGCTGGGCTACCGGCTGCTGGAGCCGCCCGGCGACCAACCGACGCTCGGCCCCCGTGCCCTGCCCGAGCACCGCGTGCGCAAGCACTGCATCGCCTCGTCCGTCGTCTTGACCACGGGTTGCCGGTTCCGCTGCCCATACTGCCCGATTCCCGCCTACAACCAGCGCCAACTTCGGGCGAAGAGCGGCGAGCGCGTGGCCGACGAGATCGAGCAGATCATGAACCGCTACGGCATCACCTATTTCTTCGGCACGGACGACAATTTCTTCAGCGATCCGCGCCGCGCGCTGGATATCGCCCAGGCGCTGGCGCGCCGGGTGCGCACCGGGCAGCGCCCGTACTGCAAGCTCCGCTGGGGCACGGAAGCGACCGTGCGCGACACGCTCCACATGCGGGAGCACCTTGCGCTCATGCGCGAGTCGGGAATGAAGGCGTTGTGGCTGGGAGTGGAAGACATGTCGGGGTCGCTGGTGAGCAAGGGGCAACAGGGAGACAAGACGCTCGAGGCGTTCCGCTTGCTGCGCGAAAACGGCATCTACCCCGTGCCCATGCTGATGCACCACGACTCGCAGCCCCTGGTCACCTGGCGGAGCAACCGCGGACTGTTGAACCAGTTGCGGACCCTGCGCAAGGCCGGGGCCCTCTACATGCAGGTGCTGATGCTCAGCCCCTCGCCGGGCTCGAAGTGGTATGAGGAGACGTACACATCGGGGCTTGCCATCCGGCAGGTCAACGGCATCCCGGTCGAGCCACACTTGACGGACGGCAACTATGTGATCGCCACGAAGGCGCGCCGACCGTGGGTCAAACAGTTGAACCTGCTGGCCGCATACACGTACTTCTTCAACCCCCTGCGCCTGCTCTTTTCACCCGTCCGTTCGAAGTCGAACATCCCCTTCGCCGATGCCGAGACCAGACCGCCCGAAGAGGTCCGCCACCTCGCTCGCTGGAAGAAAGCCCGTCGCTGGGTCTATCGCAAGGCTCGGGCGAGATTGATCGACACCGGCGTGCAGGCGTTCGGCATGTACGGGCTTGTGCACACGTACCGGCGCACGCTCGGATGGGCATGGCGCCTGTTTCGGGGCAGGATCGAGCGGTATTCGGAACCGCCTGTAAGCCGCATCCCCATGCGCGACCCGAAGGGCGGCCCGGCGAGCCATGCGCTGCCGGGCACTCCGCTCTCCGAACAGCTCCCGATCGCGCCCGAGGCGATCGCCCCCGAGATGCCCGCGCCACCGCCGCGGCGCGAGGCCGCGTGAATGATTGGTGGCGGCATTGACTTGTTTCGACCGGTCTGACACAAGACCGGGCTCACGTTCAAGGGGACTGGCCGGGGTCAAGGGACACGTTTTTTCAGGATGTCCCTGCAGATGGCGGCGCCGGGGAGGTGTTCCGCCGACACAGGCCCGGCCGCGATGCGGCCCATTCAAGGACGGGAAGAGGTGACAGGCACCATTTGTGGGACGGACCCTGCGGGCCGTTGCGGTAGATGCTGGGTGTCAGCTTTCGGTCTTTCCGGGCATCCTGCCGGGATGGGATGGGCTCACGACAGGGGGCCGAAACCTCCACCGAACAGGGGCTGACGTGGAAGTGCCAAGGTGGGATCGGCTCACAACGAAGGGCCGAAGCCTCCCGGCGTTTTGCTGCGCTCCGCGCCCGCACGGCTGGCACAGGTCTTGGCCGGTCCCGCCGGCCGAACGTACTGCAGCCGCAGGCCGGAACCAGCACAGCACCGTTCCGGCAAGGTCTGTCGAGTCGTGGTGCGGGAACGTCCTCGCTTGCGCGACTCGTTCCGGCCCTGCTTGCCTTGCGGCCGGGGGTCGGGACGCAATCCAGGGAATGAAGAACACGGCTTGTCCCATGCTGCCCAATCCCCTGGCAAGCCGTTTCGGGCGTCTGACCACGTTCTTCTTTCTCTATGTGACCGAGGGCATTCCTCTGGGATTCACGGCCACGGCTGTGGCCACGCAGATGCGCCGGGCGGGCGTGGGCGCGGACAAAATCAGCCTCTTTGTCGGCACGCTCTACCTGCCCTGGTCGCTGAAGTTCCTGGTCGGCCCGGTGGTGGACCTGGTCTATTCCGAGCGCCTGGGGCGCCGGCGCACCTGGATCGGCGCCATGCAGGTGCTGATGGCCGGAATGCTGCTGGGGCTGTTGCCGGTCGATTTCGACGCCCGGTTGACGCTGTTTACCATGCTGGTGATGGTGCTCAATGCGTTCGCAGCCACCCAGGACGTGGCCATCGACGCGCTGGCCTGCGGCGTGCTCAGAGAGGACGAGCGCGGGCTGGCCAACGGGCTGATGTTCGCCGGGGCCTACTCGGGCCAGGCCGTGGGTGGGGCGGGCGTGTTGTTCCTGGCCTCGTTTGTGGGCTTTGCGCCCACCTACCTGTTCGTGGCCGGCTGTGTGCTGATGGTCACGGTATTCTTTGTGCTGCCGATCGGCGAGAAGCGGGAGGCACCGAGGGTGCGCGAAGCCGGCTCGGTCTGGCGACGGATCGCGCGCGAGGTGGCGGCCTATTGTCTGACGGCACTTCGGGCGTTTTTCGGCAATCGCGCCTCGGTGGCTGCGCTGGGATTCGCCCTGTTGCCGGCCGGAGTCTACTCCCTGTCACTGGCCCTGCAGAGCAACCTCGCCGTGGAACTCGGGCTCACTGACCGGCAGATCGGCCTGCTGAGCCTGCTCTCGACCGTGATCTCGGCGGTCTGTTGCGTGGTGGGCGGATATTTCTCCGACCGGTTCGGACGGCGCGTGGTGCTGGCGATCTGTATTGTGGCTACTACGCAGCCCGCGCTGTGGCTCGCCTGGATGATGTCGCGCTACGGCTGGATCATGCCCGTCGATCTCGAAGCGCCCGACCGGCCGGTGGCTCCTGCGGCGCTGTTGATGTGTTTCTGGACGGCCACGCTGCTGTATTCGGCGTTTCAGGGTTTGATGTACGGGGTTCGCACGGCGCTGTTTATGGACGTGTGCGATCCGCGCGTGGCCGCCACGCAGTTCACCGCCTACATGGCGCTGATGAACCTGGTCATCTTCTACTCGGGGTTCTGGCAGGGCTTGACCATCCGCCACCTCGGCTATCCGGCCACACTCACCCTGGACGCGGCGTTCGGGCTGCTTTGCCTGTTCGTCCTGCCGCTGACCCGGCGCGCGCCCGGCTGGTAGGTAGTGGGAAAACTCGTTTAACGGCCAGCCGAAGGCGCCGGCTAAGGCGCGTAGGGCGGCCTGATGGACACAGTCGCCTGCGGCTCGCCGCCGAACGAGATGGCGGCGCGTAGGGCGGCCTGGTGGACACAATCGCCTGCGGCTCGCCGCTGAACGAGATGGCGGCGCCGGTGTGCTACGGCTTGGCGCTCCGGGCCAGCGGCGGCAGCCACGTGCAGAGATAGTATGCCCGGGGCGTGGTCATCTCCAAGAGCATTTCCAGGCTCACCTGCGGCTGAGCCTGCGCACGGGCCCCGAGCAGCACGTCGACGACGGTGGGCTGCTTCTTGTAGCGCACCACTTGGACCTCGTCTTCGCGCTGCTTCAGGCCGGCCAGCTCGATGGCCCGTTCCACTGCATCCTCCAGAAAGCCGATCTCATCAACCAGTCCGTTCTGCTCGGCCTGCTCAGCGGTGAAGATCTGGCCGGTGGCCAGTTCCTCGAGCAGCTCCGGGGTCTCCCGGAACTTCGGGCGTCCCTGGCGAATGACCTCTTTGAAGCGCTCGAAGCTGTCGTCCACCAGGCCCTGGAAGATTGCGCGCTCTTCGTCGGTCATTTCGCGGGCGAAGCTGCCCATGTTCTTCAAGGGGCGGCTGACGACCGAGTCTTCCTCGATACCCCAGCGCTCGAGCAGCACGCCGGCGTTGTAGTGGGGAATAATCACGCCGATCGAGCCGGTCCAGGTCGTGGGCTCGGCATATACTGACTCCGGCGTATCGCCCCCGGCCATCGAGACATAGTAGCCGCCGCTGGCCGCCAGAGAGCCCATGCTCACCACCATGGGAACCTTGGTCTCTTCGGCGAACTTGCGCAGCTCGTGATAGATCATGTCGCTGCCGCTGACCGTGCCGCCGGGCGAATCGACGCGCAGCACCACGGCCTTGAGATTGCCTCGTTCGGCATCGCGGCGCGCATGGTCGATCTGCTTCTTGACAAAACCCTCGCCCTCGAGAATCAGGCCCTCGACGGAGATGATCGCCACCTTCAGCGGGCCGTGGCGATGGTGGGAATAGAACTCCTCCTGCACCTTCTCCCGCCCATCCACTCCCACCAGGCCGGAAACCGCCAGCAACGACAGTGCGCCCACATTGAACAATACGGACACGAACAGGCCCACCAGCAACAGCAACACCAGCAACACCCTCCACGGGACCCGGGACCGGCCGCGGGCCGGGCCGGGCGGGCTCGGTGTAGCGGGCGGCTGAGCTGCAGCCACGGGACGGGTCACCTCGGGTTGATTGCCGGACTCCATGACGCGCTCCTCGGCTTGGGTATCGGCGGTTGGGGGCCCGCGGCGCGGGCGGCAGTGGCGTCCTCTGGTATTCTACCCCACGGAAACCGCGCGCCAAAGCCGACCGCACACACTGCCCGGCCAAGCGGGCACCGCGGGGTGGTGTTGCCCTGGAGGGCAGCTTGGCGGTAAGCTACGCACTGGGTTTCAGAAGCCAGCAGGGTGGGGGCGCCGAGTGTGTGGGCGACGCGCAGACCGTCCCCACCTGTCGGGCGAGCGGGCAACGACGAAAGGGACCGCGACGTGTTTGTGGCCGCTTCCAGCCGCTGTTTCAGCAACCTGCCCTTGGATCGGGCCCTGCGGCAACTGGTGGACTTGGAATATTCCTACGTGGAGCTGTTGGTCCACGAGGCGGACGGGCATCTGAAGCCGTCCGAAGTGGCTCTGCGGCCCGACGACGCGATCGCCCAGTGTCGCGAAACCCACCGCCTCACGCCCGTGGCGCTGAGTGTGGAAACCGACGCCCCGCAGTCCGAGGCCTATCGCCAGTTCGCGGCCTGCTGCAAGCTGGCCAAGGCGATCAAGGTGGTCACCATCACGGTTCGCTGCGCCGAGCTGGGCACCCCGTTCAACGCCGAGGTCGAGCGACTGCGCGAGCTGGTGGCCATCGCCTCGCCGGACGGCTGCCGCGTGGGCCTGCTGACCGAGGTGGGGCGCATGACCGAGGACCCCGACACCGCCGCGGTCTTGTGCGACAACGTCAAGCGCCTGGGGATCACGCTCGACCCGAGCCACTACCTCTGCCATCCGCGCGGGCCCGTGCGCTTCGAGCAGCTCATGAAATACGTCTACCACGTGCGCCTGCGCGACACCACGCCGGAGGAGTTCCAGGTGCGCGTGGGCCAGGGAGACATCGACTACAGCCGGCTGATCAACCAGTTGAACAAGGCCCACTACGACCGCGCGTTGTGCGTGGACGTTCAGCCGATGCCCGACGTGGACCAGTTGGCCGAGCTGCGCAAAATCCGCCTGCTGCTCGAAACGCTCACCTGAGAACTTGTAAACAAATTGTCTCCCGAATTCGATGCCCAGCCCCGGGTGGCCGGGGCTGGAGCGCAGCGAAGCCCCGGGAAGTAATACCTTTCGAAGTTCTAAGCGCGGCCGCCGGGCGCTGCCGGGCCGGGACGCGCACCCCGCAGGAATCAAAAAAACACGGGACGGCCGCGCAATCGGGGCCGCCCCGCGAAGGAGCCGCAGTGGGGGACTACGGCGGCTATCGCTGGCGTCGCTGCCGGTTATCCGGCCCGTGCGGCGCTGGACGTTTCCGACCAACCAAGTTGACGGTGTGCGGAAATTCAGTGCGCCACTGCTTCGCCAGAAGCAGTGCCTCGCTGCTGCGTGCGTGCAAGCACGCACCCTACGCACTGCTTGCGCGGCGGGCAAGCAGTGGCACACAGTCGCCTTGCAGCGAAATCCGAGGACAATTCCCGGACACGCTCAACCAAGTTCACAGTCCCAGGCGGGCGGGCTACGCCTCGTCCTTTGGTGCGTCCGGATCGGGCGCCGGAGCCTCGCGCAGGGGCTGCCCCTGCCGGCGACCCTCGCGCCGGCGCAACTCGCGCAACGACTCGCGCAGCTCCTCCAACTGCCGCCCCATCTGCTCCAGCCGCCTTTCCAGTTCCTCGGCACCGGGTGGCTGGGGAAGCGGCAGGGGGCGCAGCCCTCGCCCCTCGGGCCCAAAGGCCCTCAGGTCCACCCTGGGCGCGCGCCCGAGCATGTGTTCCACGTGCGGACGAATGTCGGCGGGCAACTTGTCGAGTTCGTCTTCGGTGATTTCCCACTTCTCATCGCCGCGCTTGACCACGATCCTGGCGGGCTGGTCGCCCTGCCTGGTCACACTCACACTCAGGTCGCCCGGCAGCGGCGGATGGACCCTGGCTCCAGGGGGCAACACCACGGCCGGCCCGCCGAAAATCCGGAACCGCGGGCCCAGCGGCTCGCCCGGCTGTCCCTCGGGAATCACCTTTTCGAACCACTGTCGCAGTCCCTCCGCGCCCTCAATTTCCGGCGGAGCGATCAGTTGGCCAAGGGGCACGGCGCCTTGGGGCCGCAGATCAGCGGGTCGCTTGGCCGGTCGGGCCTTCAGCTCCTGGCGTTTGCCCCCGCGGATCACCTCCAGGGTCAGGTCCTCTTTGTCCTTGGCCTTCTCTACCGCGGCGATCAGGTCCGCAAGCCCTTTGATCGGCTGGCCGTCGACCGCGGCCAGCACGTCGTACTGCTTCAAACCCGCCTTGGCGGCCGGGCTGTCGGGGAGCACGCCCTGGACGACCAGCCCCTGGCCCTCGTCCAAACCGAACTGGGCCCGCAGCGGCTCGCCCACCGGCGCGCATTGCACGCCCAGCCAGTAGTCGCCCGGTTGGCCGGGATCGGCCATCACTTGGACCTGTACCGTGCCCGGGCCGGGTTGGGCGATCACCTGGGCATTTCCTGCGGCTCCTGTAACTCCTGCGGCGCCGCTCTGCTCCGCGCCCGGCGCAGGCACCACACACCACGCCAAGACGATCCCCGCGGCGAGCAGGGGCCAACCTTTCCACGGGCTGCTTCTCATCGCGCACTCCTTTCAAGCTCGAAGGAAGAGAACAAGCCGGAAACCTCCATCCCTTCAACCAGTAATCTCAAATCTCACACGGCCGTGCCGGATTCACTCTGTTCCAGCCCACCCGCCGCAAACGCTACAGCGCCGGCGCGCCCACGTAG
>CAYXPN010000180.1:0-3095 GCA_964467075.1 uncultured Planctomycetaceae bacterium | reverse complement strand
ACAGCGCCGGCGCGCCCACGTAGTGGAACTGCACTTCCTCGACCGGCAGGACCAACTGGCCTCCGTCGGGCATCCTGAGCGGCACCATCTCGCGGCGCTGACGCAATTCGATGCCCTGCCGGCGCAGCGAGTCGATCACCTCCTGCGGCGGCAGGGCCAAACCGCTCTCCCAAAAACTTGCGTCCAGTTCGTCCTGTTCCAAAGCCGGCACCTGGACGGCAATCTGGTCGCCGTCCGGACCGCTGGGCACACACAAGGTCACCCAACGCATGGGCCCCGCACCCCCTGCCGCACTAGCAGCGCCGGCCGAGGGCACACTCGACCCTGGCCCAGCCGGCGCCTGCGCCGCGCCTCCCGGTCCTGCCGCAACCATGCCCTCCGGCAGCGGCACTGGGCCCATCGGCAGGGCCGGCCCCGGAGCGCCGAGCCACCATTCCCGAAGCCCCATGCCCAAGCCAAGGGCCACCAGGAAACACGCCGCTAGGGCCAGCAGTGTGCCAGGCCAGCCCGTCAACGCCCTGTGCCACCAGCGCGCTCGAGCCGCCGAGCCCGGTCCGGACACCTTGCCAGGTTGAGCAAGCTCGCCAACTCCAGCAACCTCGCCAGCCTGGGAAATGCCTTGGGCCTGAACCACGACCTCCGCTTGCGCACCCCCCGCGCCGAGGCCCAGCGCCTCCTGCCAGCACTGGGCCTCGAGAAACGCCAGCGCACAGCGGCGCCAGGCCTCAGGCTGTTTCTCCAGGCTGCGTAGCAGGGCCCGTCGCTCGGCTTCGCCCAATTGCCCGTCCACCAGCAGGTCCAGCCGGCGGTCCAGTGGGGCATCGTGGGGCTCGTGAGGAAGGGTTGGGTCAATCATGGTTTGGACTCGATCACGCTGAAAGTCGACAGCAACTGTCGCAAACGCCCGCGTGCCCGGTGCAATCGCGCTTCGACCGCGCTGTGGCTGATGCCCAGGCGCTCGCAGAGTTCGCGGTAGCTCAGGCCGTCGCCGTACTTGAGCATGAGGATTTCCCGGTCGCGGGCCGGAAGCTCGGCCACGGCCCGGCGCACCTGCTCTCGCCGTTCCCGGCCGATGAGCCACTCCAGGGGATCGACCGATGCGGCGGGCCCTTCGCGCCAAGCCCGAGATCGCAGATAGCGGTCGATCAGCTTGCGCCGCCGACCCTGCCTGCGCCGATACAACAACGCCTGGCGCACGGCCAGCCGATACAACCACGGGGCCACCTTGGCCGGGTCGCTCAGCGGGGCCTGCTGGGCCACCGCGGCCAGGGCCACTTCCTGCACGACCTCCTCGACCGCCTGCGGCTCTCCCAGTCGCGCAGCCACCACCGTGCGCAGCCATCGCCCGTGCCTGGCGAACACCGCCGGCCAGTCCACTGCCGGCCCGACTGAGCGACGGTCGGGTTTTTTACAGGCGGCTGACTTGTTCATGCCACTGGCTTGACTACGCTACTGGATAGTTGCCGCAGGGGCCGGCGTCTTGCCCCGCGCTTGGCGGCGATTTCGGGCCGCCGGCTCCGGGGAGGGCCGATGCTCGACCTAACCGCTATTCTAGCAAGATGTTGCGCCGTGTCGGGGGCGATTGACCGCCCGGCGCTTTTGGGCCTACAATTCGGCGCGTTTCAGCACGATCCGGCACCGCCTCGCCCATGGGGCGAGGCGCAGCCGGCTGGTTGCCTTTCCTCGCCGGCCCCCGTTGCATCAGATCGCGAGCAATCGAGCCGATGCCCGACTCAGGTGACCCATCACCCGACAATGCGCCGGAGAGCTTTTCCGACACTACGCACCCGGCCCTCTCCTGGATCGGCCCTGCCCTGGCTGCCCTGGAATCGCGGGGTTTGCGCCGCGGTCTGGCCGTTCGCCAGGGTGCCCAAGGCGCGCGCATCGTGCTCGACGGCCGGGATTTGGTCAATTTCGGCTCGAACGACTACCTGGCACTGGCCGCGGATGCCCGACTGGCCCAGGCAGCCGCTGACGCGGCCGGGCGCGAAGGCTTCGGCAGCGGCGCAAGCCCCCTGGTGACGGGCTTCAGCCTGGCCCATCTCGAACTCCAGCGCGAGCTGGCCGCCTTTGAACAGACCCAGGCCGCGCTGGTGTTCGCCTCGGGCTATGCGGCCAACGTCGGCACCATTGCCGCCCTGGCCGGTCCGGGCGACGTGGTGCTGACCGACCGGAAGAACCACGCCAGCCTGCTGGACGGCTGCCGGCTGTCGCGTGCCGACGTGCGGGTCTATCCCCACGGAAACTGGCGCCGGCTGGAAGGGCTGCTCGCCAGGGCCGCGGCCTATCGCCGGCGACTGATCGTCACCGACGGGCTGTTCAGCATCGACGGCGATCCGGCGCCGCTCGGGGAACTTGCGCGCCTGGCCCGGCGCTACGAGGCCATGTTGCTGGTGGACGAAGCCCATGCGACCGGCGTGTTTGGTGCCTGCGGCCGAGGCACCTGTGAGGCAGCGGGCATTGAGCACGAGGTCCACGTGCGCGTCGGCACGCTGAGCAAGGCGCTGGGTAGCGTGGGCGGATTCGTGGCCGGCCCGCGCGAGTTGATCGATTGGCTTGTCAGTCGGGCCCGTTCTTACGTCTTTTCCACGGCACCCCCCGCGCCCGCGGCGGCCGCGGCCCGGGCTGCGGTGCGCATCGTGGGCCAGGATGCCCAGCGCGGTGCCGAGCTGCTCTCGCGGGCTGAGGCGCTGCGCGCGGAGCTGAAGCGCCAGGGCTGGAACACCGGCTGTTCGGCCAGCCAGATCATCCCGCTGATCGTGGGCTCGCCGGCAAGAGCGATGGAGCTGGCCGCGCGATTGCGCCAGCGCGGGCTGCTGGTGCCGGCCATCCGACCGCCCACCGTGCCCGAGGGCGAAGCCTGTTTGCGAATCAGCCTCACCTTGGGCCACAGCCAGGAGATGGTCGACCATTTGCTCCAGACCTTGGGCGAGCTGCGCAAACAGCTTGCCGATGGTTGAGCGCAATACGGTTTGTGCGAGGCCGAAAACAGACCGTTTGCGCGAAGGTGACAACAGCGTCCCCTCTCCGCTCGTGAGAGGGTTAGCACTTGTAAGGGTATAACTTCCCGGGAAAAGGTGACAGGCACCATTTGC
>CAYXPN010000179.1:2541-12079 GCA_964467075.1 uncultured Planctomycetaceae bacterium | reverse complement strand
AAGCACCTCGACGAGGCTGACCCTGAAGAGAACCGGCGCGAGGTGATCTTCCGCGCGGCCAGCGAGGTGGGGCGGCCCGTGCTCACGGCGATCCTGACCACGGTGATCAGCTTCCTGCCGGTCTTTGCCATGAGCGGGGCGGAGGGCAAGCTGTTCAAGCCGCTGGCGTTCACCAAGACGTTTGCGCTTTTGGCCTCGGTGATCGTGGCTTTGACGATCATCCCGCCAATCGCCCACGTGCTCTTTACGGTGCGCGTGCGCCGCGGCTGGGTGCGCCTGGCGTTTGCCATCGTGCTCCTTTGCGCCGGCTTCGGCGTGGGATGGTATGGCTCGCTGTGGATCGGCGGGGCCCTGGTGGCCTGGTCGGCCTGGCTGGCGGCCAGTGACTACGTACCCCCGCGCTACCGGCCGTGGGTGCCTCGGCTGGCCAATGGCCTGGCCCTGCTGGTGGTGCTGGTGGTGCTCACCGAACACTGGACGCCGCTGGGACTGGAAAAGGGGCTGGCGCGCAACCTGATCTTCGTGGGCACGCTGATGGCCACGCTCTTGGGCAGTTTCCTGCTGTTCATGCGCGCCTATGAGCCGCTGCTGCGCTTTTTCCTCCGCTTCAAGGCCGTGTTCTTCGCCCTGCCCGCTGGCAGCCTGTTGTTCGCGGCCTGCGCGTGGCTGGGGTTCGAGACGATCTTCGGTTTTGTGCCTTGGGGCCTGTCCAAGGTGGGAGTCGCCGAGCAGCGCGTGCGCAGCACCGGTGCGTGGGTCTGGGCCAAACACGCGCTGCCGGGGCTGGGCAAGGAGTTCATGCCGCCCTTGGACGAGGGCTCCTACTTGTTGATGCCCACCACCATGCCCCACGCCTCGATCGGCGAGTGCATGGACGTGCTCAGCAAGCAGGACAAGGCGATAGGTGCGATTCCCGAAGTGGAGCTGGCCGTGGGCAAGATCGGGCGCGTGGAAAGCCCGCTCGACCCGGCGCCCATCTCCATGATCGAGACGGTAATCAACTACTACCCCGAGTTTCTGAGCGACGAGGACGAGCGCCGGCTCACGTTTGCCTACGATCCGGACCAGGTGGACTTCTTCCGCGACGTGGAAGGCCGGCCCGTGCCCGCCGCGGACGGACGGCCCTACAAGGTGCAGGGCAAGTTTTTGCGCGACGCCGAAGGCCGCCTGATCCCCGACCCGCACGGCATGGTCTTCCGCCTCTGGCGCCCGCCCTTGGATCCAAAACTCAACCCGGGGCGCCAACCCTGGCCGGGAGTGCGCAACCCGGACGACATCTGGCAACTGATCGTCGAGGCCTCCCAGGTGCCCGGCACCACCTCCGCGCCCAAATTGCAGCCGATTGCCGCGCGCCTGGTAATGCTGCAAAGCGGCGTGCGCGCGCCGATGGCCATCCGCATCCTGGGCGACGACCTGGGGGAGATCGAAGAGGTGGGCTTCCAGATCGAACGCCTGATGAAGAGCAAAGAGGTCGAGGCCTTCGGCGTCCACTCCGCGGCCGTGGTGGCCGACCGCATCGTGGGCAAGCCCTATCTGGAGATCGAGATCGACCGCCGGGCCATCGCCCGCTACGGGCTTAGCATCCGCGACGTGCAGGACGTGATCGAATCGGCCATCGGCGGGCGCAAGATCACCACCACCGTCGAAGGACGCCAGCGCTACCCGGTGCGCGTGCGCTACCTGCGCGAGCTGCGCAACACGATCGAGGGGCTGGGCGGGGTGCTGGTGGGCGGCGAGGGCGGGGTGCAAGTGCCCTTGCGCGAGCTGGCCCGCATCCACTACGTGCGCGGCCCACAGGCGATCAAGAGCGAAGATACGCGCCTGGTGGGCTACGTGATCTTTGACAAGCGGCCCGGTTTCGCCGAGGTGGACGTGGTGGAAAGCGCGCGGCAGTATCTCGATCAGAAGATCGCCTCCGGCGAGCTGATCCTGCCGCCGGGCACCTCGCGTCCCACGTTCATCGGCAGCTATGAGAACCAGGTGCGCTCGACCAAGACCCTGGCCGTGGTGATCCCGCTGGCCTTGTTCCTGATCTTCATCATCCTTTATCTCCAGTTCCGCTCGGTGGCCACCACGCTGTTGATCTTCTCGGGCGTGTTCGCGGCCCTCTCGGGCGGCTTCATCATGCTCTGGCTTTATTCGACCCAAGGCTTCCTTGATTTCGCGGTCTTCGGCGTGAACATGCGCGAGCTGTTCCAGGTGCGCCCCTACAACCTGAGCGTGGCCGTGTGGGTGGGGTTCATCGCCCTGGTGGGCATTGCCACCGATGACGGCGTGGTGATCGGCTCGTATCTGGCCGACTCGTTCCGCCAGCGGCGCACGCGCACCAGGCAGCAAATCCGCGAGGCCACGGTCCAAGCGGGCCTGCGCCGCATCCGGCCCTGCCTGATGACCACGGCCACCACGATCCTGGCCTTGATCCCCGTGCTCACCAGCACCGGGCGCGGGGCCGACGTGATGGTGCCCATGGCCATCCCCTCGTTCGGCGGCATGTGTATCGAATTGATGACATTGTTCTTCGTGCCGGTCGGCTACTGCGCGATCCAGGAATGGAAACTCAAGCTGGGGCTTGGACCGCGGGGGCAATCCGCGAGCTGACCGGCCGGCGCAGCCACCGTAGGCGCCGAAAGCCAGACGGTGGAGTGGACGTTGTAGCCGCCGAAAGCCAGACGGTGGAAGTTGGCCGTAAACCCTCGCCGGATTCCGTCCACGCTCTGGTGAGCGTGGCTACGAGGATCACACACATCAGCAGGCCCCCCGGACAGGTGTTTACGTTTCGTTTCCCTTCCAGCTCTTTGAGAAAGGAGCAACCCATGTCGAAGTTTGTTCTCACCGTTTTCGGCGGCGCCGCGCTGCTCGGCGCGCTGGTGCTGGCTGGCTGCCGCCAACAGGGCCAAGCGCCGGCCACACCCGAAGGCAGCCCCGGCGCCTCACAGCCGGCCGCTCCTTCCGGCGCACAACAGCCCGCCGCGGGGCAGCACGCCGGCCATGCGCCCCACCAGGGCCACAGCCAGTATGAAGCGGCGCTGGCGTCGCTTTCGGCCGAGGATCGGGCCCTGGCCGAAGAGCAGAAGGTCTGCCCGGTAAGCGGCCAGGCACTCGGCTCGATGGGCACGCCGGTGAAAGTCACGGTCGCGGGCCGCGAGGTGTTGCTCTGCTGCCAGGGCTGCGAGCAGGCGCTGCGCGCCGACCCGGAGAAGTACCTGGCCAAGCTCGACCAGGGCCAATAACCGCCTGGCAACCGCCAACACATCGACATTTCAAGAAGCGTCGCTACGCTGGGTGCCACTGCTGGCTTGTCCAGCAGTGCAGCAATGCATCAACTCGCAGAATGGTAGGCCGGAACAAGCGCAGCGCTGTTCCGGCGCAGACTGTAGGATGGGTCGAGCGATAGCCAGCCCCACCGAGCGGGCAACATGGTGGGTCTGCGCCTACGGCTTGACCCACCCTACGCGCTGCGCTGGGTGCCACTGCTGGCTTGTCCAGCAGTGCAGTGCAGCAATGCATCAACTCGCAGAATGGTAGGCCGGAACAAGCGCAGCGCTGTTCCGGCGCAGACTGTAGGATGGGTCGAGCGATAGCCAGCCCCACCGAGCGGGCAACATGGTGGGTCTGCGCCTACGGCTTGACCCACCCTACGCGCTACGGGCTGATTGCCACGGCCGGCACCGGATCGCCGCGGCCAAGGGTGATTTGCCCACCACAGGCGACGAGCCGGCCGCGGGTGGCGCGCCGGGCTCGTAGTGACCCGATTCATCGGGTCCTTGAGGGACCGTACAAGTACGGTCACTACAAACTGCTGGCAGGCCTACCAACACCGCTCGCCCGCTGGTGGGTCTCGCTTTTTTGCTCGACCCACCCTAGAACTTCAGTCCAAGCTCTTCCAGCAGCACGACCAGCTCGCCGAGGATCATGCAGGTGGCGCCCCAGATGCGGTGCGCCTGCCAGACGAAGTGCGGGGCCGGCTGGCTCCCGGCCGAAGCTTCGCGCAGCTCGCCGGGTGAAGCTTCCTGCGTGTGGCCCGCGAAACCTTCGCGCGCCTCCCCCGCCGGCCCTTCGCGCCCGTGGCTGATGAAGGCCGCGGGCTGGCATAGATGGGCCAGCGGGATTTCCAGCAGCTCTTGCACCTCGGCCGGATTGGGGCGCATGGGCGGGCGCTTTGCGGCCGCGCCCAGCCAGGGTGTGATCAGGAAGTTGCTCGCCCCCACGTAGATCGGCGAGAGCGCGCCCAGCATTTCGATCCCTTCCGGTCCCGCCCCCAGCTCCTCGCGAAACTCTCGCAGCGCTGCCTCTTGGCTCGTCTCGCCGGGCTCGACTGCGCCGCCCGGCAGGCTCACCTGGCCGGCGTGGGCCGCCAGGTGCGGCGGGCGCAGCGTGAACGGCAAGTGCCACTTGCCGTGATGAGCATAGAGCAGCAAGAGCACCGCGGCCGGGCGCGCATCGGCCGACGGCCGGTCGTATGCCCACGCCCGCGGCGGCCCTTCGAAACGCGAGCCGACCATGGGGCCGGGCAGCGGTTGGGCCAAGCGCTGGGCCAGCAACTGGGGCAGGCGCCGGTTCATGGCCGAAGGTCTCTTGAGCTTTGCTGTGGCAAGTGGTTGCGGGTATCCGGGAATTCTCGCGGCGCCACTGCTTCGCCGGAAGCAGTGCCCCGCGATTGCCAGCCCTGCTTGGCCGGCGGGCGCGCCGGGGCACAAGGCGCCACTGCATCGTCCAGCATGAACGAACCTGCGGGCCAGCACAACCAGACGACTCGCAGGCGTCCGGCCCCACCACCGGTGGTCGCCCCGGCTGACGCCCGGGCTCCGCGGCCCGATGATCGCCGGGAAGGAACGGTCCCTCGCGCCCAGAATGGCTTGACACCGCCGTAACCAGCGGCTAAAACGCCGGTTACGACAAGTGACTTCCTGCGCGTCGCGCGGCAGGGCTTTGGGTGAGAGGCAGAGATTTCCCATGAACAAAGTTGGACGGCAAGGCGAAGAGTGAACGCTGTCCGGTAGAATAGAACTACGATGAAGGGTTTCGTTCCGACACCGCAAGAAACCGTTGATGCGATGGTCGACCGGCTGTTCCACCGCCGGCCGCCCCGACGGGACGATACGGTGCTTGACCCGGGCTGTGGAACGGGGGAGTTCATCGACGGCGTCGTCCGCTGGTGCAGGCGGCAAGGGCTTCCGCTTCCGCGCATCACCGGGGTCGATTCGGATGTGAGGCACTTACCGCTCTTGCGTGCGAAGTACGAACGTCTGCACGCGGTGCATATCGAGCACGCCGACTTTCTGACGGACGGCCGGACAACCTACGACTTCATCGTTGGGAACCCACCCTACGTTGCGATTACGGGGTTGTCTGCGAGTGAGAAGGCGCGATACCGCGCGCGTTACGCCACCGCGCGCGGTCGCTTTGATCTGTATTTGCTGTTCTTCGAGCAGGCACTGCGCAGCCTTGCTCCCGGCGGCCGGCTCGTTTTCATCACGCCGGAGAAGTATCTGTATGTGGATACGGCCGGCCCCCTGCGAGCTTTGCTCGCGCGTCACCACATCGAGGAAATCCGTCTCGTACGCGAGGACACATTCGGTGGACTTGTGACTTATCCAACCATTACCGTGGTGCGCAACGCGCGCCGAGGGAAGACACGCGTGGTGCACCGCGACAGCAGCATGGTGACCGTAGAGTTGCCGGCAGGACGACATCCATGGCTGCCCTTCCTTGAGGGTGCCCCGCCTCAGCAAGCGGCTGTGACCCTCGGGGACTTGTGTTCGCGAATCAGTTGCGGTGTCGCGACCGGCGCGGACAACGTGTTCGTGCGACCGGCTGACGGCCTCGATCCGGCGCTTCAGCACTTCGCTCACCCCACGATAGCAGGTCGGCAGCTCACGCCGGGGATGACGGACCTTCCACGGCGTTTCGTGATGCTCATCCCCTACGATGTGCATGGTCGGTTGCTGCCATTGCAGGAGCTGAGGGCTCTGGGCCGCTACCTGATGCGCGACGGTGTTCGCCGGCGGCTGCTGGCGAGAACCTGCGTCAAACACAAGCCGTGGTACGCGTTTCACGAGACACCGGTGTTGCGCGAGATTTTGCGGCCAAAAATCCTCTGCAAGGACATCACCGAGAAGCCCGGCTTCTGGGTCGATCGGTCCGGTCAATTCGTCCCTCGGCATTCCGTTTACTATCTCGTGCCGCAGCAGCCGGACGCCATCGACGTGATCGCCAGCTATCTGAAATCGCCCTCAGCGCGTCAGTGGCTTGCACAAAACTGCCAGCGCGCGTCCAAGGGATTCCTGCGGCTTCAAAGTCGCGTGCTGCGGCGGCTGCCCTTGCCTGACAGCGTGGTCCAAGCGGCTCTCGGCAGCGACCCGACTGTTCACGCGGAATTGCGCCCACGACAAATGGAATTGCCCTTCAGCGGATAATCGCCGAATGAGAACGGCATTTGATGATGTTGTGGATGAGATCAAGGCGCGGGGTTTCCACAACCATCGGATCGAGGATCACTCGGGCAGCATGAGCCGCGGGATCTTGCGCGACCTGCGGGCGATGTGCGAGCCTTTCGAGCGCGATTTCACGGGCGGCCAGATCTGCGAGTGGCTTGACTTCCCATCGCCCGGCGGGCGATCGCGCAAATTGGACCTCGTCGTGGCTGAACCCGCCGCGGAAACCGGCGAGCCGGACCTCACGCGCCTTCGACTTTGCATCGAGAACAAGTCTGTTGTTACTGCGCACCGTAACCGCACGAACCGCTACGACGACTTGAGCGACCTGCTCGGATTGCTCCATCGAAACAGGCCCGACGCTATTCTCGTCGCCACCGTGCTCATCGGCCTTGCCGGGAAGGTCCTGAACGTGCCGGATCGTGTGAAACCGTTCCTGTCCCCCGAGGAGTTCACAGGACGAATCCTGCCGCGACTGTCAAGCGGCGACGATTCGCTCTGGGACGAGTTTCCGCACGCCGTGAGCCGCAACCGTCCGGTGGATCCTGAGCGCACTGCGAGAAAGTTCCGCAAACTGCCGACGCGCCCGCCTGGAAGGACCGACCTTGTTGCCTTCGACTATGTCCTACTCGTACCGGTCCTGATCGACAACGTACATCCACCACGAATCGCACGGGACAATGGCCTCGGCATCGACGTCGATATGGAGTACCGCACCATGCTCGACCGAATCTGCAAAGCATACACGGCGAGGTGGCACTTATAGAAGCTCGATTGGCTGCCGTCCAACAGCGGGCTTCAGTGCTCGGCAGCGGTCAATCCAGCCGGTAGATCACATAGCTCCGGTTGCGATACACCACGGGCAAGTCGGGCGGGCGGTCCTGTCGCCGGCGCCGGGAGATCACGTAGGTGGCGCCATAGCGCCGGCCGAGTTGGCGCAGGCGCTCGGTGCCGAGTTCCTCCAGGCAATTGTACCAGGCGTCAAACGGAGCAGGCTTGCCCGTGGCATGGATCGTACACAGCCGCTCCCACCACTCGACCAGCGAGGCGGCGTCCTGCGGCACGTCCTTGCGGTTGACCACTTCGGCCCGGCGCGCATACCACTTGAACGTCTGGTTCATGCGCGGGGTAAGGAAACGGGCCTCGGGCGCAATGCGCCCCGAGTCGGCGATCCAGCAACAAGCCGTGCGCCAGGCCAGGAAATCCTCGGACTTGCCCGATTGCCGATAGGCCGGCGGCGGATGGGGGACCATCAGTCTGAAGAAACGGCCGCCCAGGTTTACCACGCACCAGATAAGGATCAACCCGCAGACGAGCCAGCCGGCGAGCAGCTTGATGCCTTGGATCGTTTGTTGCAGCTTGAGTTCGTCGACGAGGTCTCCATGTTCGCGGAGAATACGGGCCATTTTGGCGGCCTTGTCGGCCAGGGAAACACCCAGCATCAAGGTCAAGGTACGCAGCGCTAGTGCGGCAATCGCCAGTGTCCCCCCAAGAGCCACCCCCAGCGGCAGCATCACGTCGGCCAGCCGGAACCAGTAGAAACGCAATCCGGCCGCGGCCCACGCCGGACTGACCGGCTCCAGCAAGGCCACTCCCAAGCCGGCTGTGAAGATGATCAGGCTGCCGTTGACAAAGGCCCTCAATCTCCGCCAGGCGCCGGTAGGCTTCAATGCAGCGGTGAGGAGCACGTAGTCGAACAGTTCGCCGAAATCTCCTGCAATCTCCGGCCTGCGTGGGCCGAAGGCCAGCCGGTCCAATACCATCCACACGAGCACCAGCCCGGCGAACCACAACATGCCGGCCATCGGCCAGGTGTACGGCACCAGGTGGTGCGAGAGGCGCTGGAACACGTAGATCTGGTGGGCCTGCGAGCGCAAGCCGGGGTCCACACCCCAGTCGAGCATCAAGGCGGGAATCAAACCCGGCAGTGCCAGCAGCGCGCCGAGCACCAGCCCCGGCGCCATCGTCGTCAGTTTGCGTCGCTCCCGGCCCTGCATCAGCCAGGCCAGCCCCGCGGCCACCGCGGCCCAGCCGCCCACGAGCACATGGAAGGCCGCGGCCGCGCCGAACATCACCCATGCGCTGGCCCACTGATCGCGCAACACCGCCGCAATACCCAGCAACACGAACACGTAGGCAAAGCCCTTGCCCTCCACGCCGCCTATAACCCATTCACCGGCCATTTGGCCGTGTTCCTGGAGGAGCACAAAGAGCATGGCACTGAGAAGGGAAAGCCATCCCAAGCCAATCAAGGCCCGGCTTACCTGACACCAGGCCCAGGCCAGCAGCAGCCAGGTGATCACCCGGCCCGTCCAGGCCAGCACCTCCGGTTCGACCCAGCGCCCGGGCCAGCCGAAAAGGAAGTAGAAGACCTTGTGCGCGTCAGGGGTTTCCAGGAAAAAGTCGCCGGCAATCCAGTCGGGGTTCCAGTAGTGGACGGCCTTGCCCACGTAATAAGGCTCGTTCACGTCCGGGGCCGGCGTGGCGCCCTGGATGAAGAAAATGGCGAACACCAGGCCCACTTCCAGTGCTGCCTGACGGAAGCGGCGGCGCGGTTTTGCGGTCGGCAGGCGGCCGGGCAGGGCCTCGTCGGCCAAAGGATGATCGGCTGGCAAGCGGCGAGATGGCATAGCTCGCCTCAATCGGATTGTTCGTGGGTGTTCGTAGTGACCCGATTCATCGGGTCCTTGAAGGACCGTACAAGTACGGTCACTACGAGCCGGGTGCCGTACAACTGCGGCTACATCGAACGGGCGACAACTCATGCCGCCCGAACCCGCCGGAGCCTCCCAAACCTGTTTGCCTGCGTGCCTCCGCCCGTTGGAAGCGGGGCGTTGATCTCGATCCATGGTGACGCGCGAGCATCGTCTGCGCCAAGCTGCACGGCGCAGCGTGTCTGGGAAGATCGCCCGGGTGGATTACGTTGGCTGTCGTACGGCCACGACGGAGCGTGGCCCTCCAAATCATCCCAGCGGCCACGACGGAGCGTGGCCCTCCAAATCATCCCAGCGCCCACGACGGAGCGTGGCCCTCCAAATCATCCCAGCGCCCACGACGGAGCGTGGCCCTCCAAATCATCCCAGCGGCCACGACGGAGCGTGGCC
>CAYXPN010000179.1:0-2441 GCA_964467075.1 uncultured Planctomycetaceae bacterium | reverse complement strand
CCACGACGGAGCGTGGCCCTCCATGGTTCACGCGCGCCCTTCGCAGCGCCCGGGCAGCTCAGTCGCCCTGCTCCAGCGCGGAGATGCGCTGGAAATCGTCCTTCAGCGAGCGGTAGAGCTGCTGATAGACGGGAAAGGCCCGGTTATAAGCGGCGCGTGCCCCGCGGTTGGGCTTGGTTTCGGACACCACGCGAATCGTGGCCTCACAGGCCTCGCGCACGTCCTTGAACACCCCGGCGCCCACGGCCGCCAACAGGGCCACGCCGTAGGCCGGTCCTTCTTCCGTGTTGATGGTGACCACCTTGCGCCCGAACATGTCGGCCTGGATTTGGCGCCAAAGCCCGCTGCGCGCCCCGCCGCCCGAGGCGCGAATCTGGCGCACGGGCACTCCCAGCGAGTCGAAGATTTCCAGGCTCTCGCGCATCGAATAGGTCACTCCCTCCATGATCGCCCGGATCAAGTGGCCGCGCGTATGGGCCAGCGTGAGCCCTACGAAACACCCGCGCGCGTCCGGGTCGGCATGGGGCGTACGTTCGCCTGAGAGATAGGGCAGGAAGAAGAGCCCCTCGCTGCCGGGCTTGACCTCCGCGGCCTCTGCGGTGAGCAGCTCGTAGACGTCTTTTTTGAGGCGTTTGGCCCGGGCCACGTCGGCCTGGCAGAGCTGGTTGCGGAACCACTGCAGCGAGCCGCCGGCCGAGAGGTTGACGCCCATCGTGTGCCATCGGCCGCGCACGGCATGGCAGAAGGTGTGTACGCGACCCTGGGGATCGACGTGCATCTGGTCGCTGTGGACGAACACCACGCCCGAGGTGCCGATCGAGGTGGAGAGCACGCCGGCGTTGACGATGCCGTTGCCCACGGCCCCGGCCGCGCAATCGCCGGCCCCGCCCACCACCAGGCAGTCGGTGGTCAGGCCCAGCGCTTTGGCGGCCTCGGGCGTGAGCTGGCCGGTCACATCCTCGGATTCGTAGCAGCGGCCCAGCAGGTCGATGTCCAGTTCGAGCGCCGCGAGCAGCTTTTTGGACCACTGGCGTCGGGCCACGTCCAGCAGCAACATGCCGCTGGCATCGCTCACCTCGGTGGCATACTCGCCGGTCAAGCGCCGCCGGATTTCGTCCTTGGGCAGCAGGACCTTGCGCGTGCGCTCGAAGTTGCGCGGCTCATGGTTGCGCAGCCAGAGAATCTTCGGCGCGGTAAAGCCGGTCATGGCCGGATTGGCCACCAGCTTGATCAGCCTGGCCCGGCCCCCCACACGTTCTTCCATCTCGCGACACTCGGTTGCGGTGCGCTGATCGTTCCAGAGGATGGCCCGGCGGATTACCCGATCGCGCTTGTCCAGGAACACCGACCCGTGCATCTGGCCCGAAAGCCCAATGGCCTTGACCGCGGCGGGCTTCAGCTTGGCCCCGGCCACCACCCGGCGCACCGAGCGGATGGTGGCCTGCCACCAGTCCTCCGGGTCCTGCTCGCTCCAGAGGGGCTTGGGCGTGTAGCAGGGATAGGTCTCCATGGCGTCGGCCAGGATTTCGCCCTTCTCGTTGACCGCCAGGGTCTTGGTGCCCGACGTGCCGATGTCGATACCCAGGAATACGCTCATAGCGGCCTGATCCTCTGCTTGTGTCTGGTTCGAGTCAGCGACTGGGGCCGGGCGGCTCGGCGCGTTGCACCCTCGAGGTGCGAGAGCGCAGCAGCCTTGCCGCGTGGCGCAAAAATGCCGCGGCCCCCCGCGCGCGGCCCCCTGGACACACCCTCTGCGGCACGCACAATGACCTTAGGAGGCCGCTGATACCGACCGGGTGCGACCGCCGTGTTTGCGCAGCCGCCTGTTGAGACTATCCGAACACCGGCGTGCAACCTGGGTGGCCGGGGTTGGAGCGTAGCGAAACCCCGGAAAACCGGTCCGTGGCTTCCCTTTGGCGTAAGCCACGGCCACCCAAACTGTGTTTTCGGATCGTCTCGAACTCCCCAGGAACCCGCAACCTTCCTCAAAGCCCCGCCGGCCAACCGGGTGCGCCGGGGTGGTTTGCAGGATTGTACCGCGGGGCGGCCGGTCCTCGCAACCGGACGCGGCCGCAAGGTCTCGCAATCCGAAGCGGCCGCCGACCGACGTGACCAGGCAACCGGCTCGCCGCGCGGACGAATCACGCGCACGCGACTTTGCCCCCAGGCGCGGGCGCCCGCCCCAGGAAACCCCAAATGGACCGCCAGCCGACCGCTCTAGAGCCGGTTTGCCCGACCAACGCGACGTGTTGGCCCGGCCGGGCCCGCGGGCGGGCGCTACAACAGGGTTGTCTGGGTGTTGGGAGGGCCCCGCATCTCTCGCAGAGTGTAGAGGTATCGGTCGCCGGGGCTTCGCTACGCTCCAGCCCCGGCCACCCGGGCCCTGGCCACTCGCCGGTCGCCGGGGCTTCGCTACGCTCCAGCCCCGGCCACCCGGGCCC
>CAYXPN010000178.1:6049-12113 GCA_964467075.1 uncultured Planctomycetaceae bacterium | reverse complement strand
TCCCCAATCCCCAATCCCCAATCCCCAATCCCCAATCCCCAATCCCCAATCCCTTGGGTTGCGGGCGCAGCCCGCGCTAGGGATTGGGGGTTGGTCACTGCGCCTTGGTCATGGGAGCTTGGTCATTGGGTCTTTGCCCATGCCGTTCCTTGCCGCCGCAATCCGCGGATGCCGGCCAGCCCGTAGGGTGCGTGCTTGCACGCCCGCAGCGAAACACTTGCACCCACGCGACTTACTGAAATGCGGCGAACAACCCACGCTCCGGTAATGGGGCTTCTCTATTCGGCTGAAGTGTTACAAAGAGCCCGGGTCGGGGGCATCAACCCGGAGAGCTACGAGCCGCGGCTGCCGCTGCCGTCCGACGGAGCGCTCGGAGCCGGTGGGGGAGACGCTCCAGCCGGGCCCCCGCCCGTGTCTCCGGACGGCATGGCGCCGCCCTCGAAGGGCTGGTCCTGGGTGGCAGTGCCGCCCATGTCGGGGTCGAATTTTTCCTGGCTGCTGCTCATCAGCTTGACCGTGAACACACAGAGCACGATCCAGAAGGCGGCCACGCCGATGGTGATCCGGGTGAACAGGTCGCCGGCCTTGGCGCCAAAGGCGCTCTGGCCGCCCAGCCCGCCAAAGGCTCCGGCCAGCCCGCCGCCCTTGCCGCGCTGGACCAGCACCAGGAGGATCAGGAACAAAGCGGTCAGGAGCAGCACCACCATCAACAGGTATTGCATGGTTGCACTCGCTTGGCGTCAGGAAGTCGGGCTTGGTCTGTTGGCCCTGCGCGCGATGCCCAGGAACTGGTCGGCCTTCAGGCTCGCGCCGCCCACCAGGGCCCCGTCGATATCGCCCTGGCAGAGCAGATCGCCGGCATTTTCCGGTTTCACGCTGCCGCCGTACAGGATGCGCACGCTTTGGGCCACTTCCGCATTATACCGCTCTCCCAGCAGCGTGCGAAGGTCGGCATGGACCTCTTGGGCCTGCTCGGGCGTGGCGACTTTGCCGGTGCCGATGGCCCAGACCGGCTCGTAGGCGATCACGATCCGCACGATTTCCCCGGCCGAGAGGCCGGCCAGCGAGCCCTCGAACTGGTCGCGGATGACTTGCCGGGTATGGCCGGCTTCGCGCTGGGCCAGTTGCTCGCCCACGCAGACAATCGGCGTGAGCCCCGCAGCCAGGGCTGCACCGACTTTCTTGTTGACCAGCTCGTCGCCCTCGCCGAAGATGTGGCGCCGCTCGCTGTGGCCGAGGATCACCAGCGTGCAGCCCAGCTCGCGGAGCATCGCCGGGCTGGTCTCGCCGGTGAACGCACCCTGCACCTCGTAATACATGTTCTGCGCGCCCAAGGCCACGTGCGAGCCTCGCACCACCTGTCCCACCGCCCCCAGATACACGGCCGGGGGGCAGACCGCCAGGTCCACTCCGCTGAGCGTCTCCGCCTGAGCGGCGACCTGTTGGGCCAGGCCCACCGCTCCGACCAAATCCAGACTCATCTTCCAATTGCCCGCGATCAATTGTCGTCGCATCGACCTGGTTCCTTCATTTCCGAAAGCCGGCAGGAGCGACGCATGCGTCGCCCCTACATTCGTTGTGGTGCAGCCGTCATCGTGGTGCGCCCGTCGTTCTCCTGCGGCCGTCCCGGCGGCACATTGCTGCACTGCTCCGGCGTGATTCTTGCGGGCGAAACGCCTGCACCACAATACATCCTTGCAGGCGAGACGCTTGCACCACAATATCACGCCTGCACCACGATCCGCCGCCGGGCGTCACTCGACCGGCTCGCCCGCGGGAAACGATCCGAGCACCTCCAGCCGGAGCGTCTTCGATTCCAGCGAGCGCAGGGCCCGGCGCACGCGGAGGTCCGATTCGTGGCCCTCCAGCTCCACGAAAAACAGGTAGGCCCGGTCCGATTCGGGCACGGGGAACGATTCGATCCAGGTGAGGTTCAGGCGGTTGCGCTTGAAGACTTGCAACACGTCGACCAGCGCGCCGAAACGGTGTTCCGTTTGGAGCATGATGGCCGTCCGATCGTCGCCGGTCCGCGGCGAAGCCTGGTCGCCGATCACCGCGAATCGCGTGGTGTTGGCCGGATTGTCCTCGATGTTCTCCGCCAGCACGTCCAGGCCATAATGGACCCCTGCCTGGCGGCTGGCGATCGCCGCCGCGCCGGGCTTGCTCCCGGCAAGCTGGGCCGCGGTGGAGGTGCTGGGAACCTCGATCGAGCGTGCCTGGGGCAGGTGTTTGGCCAGCCAGTTGCGACACTGCGAAAGTGCCTGCGGACGGCTGTAGACCTCGCGCACGTCCTCGCGGCGGCACTTGCCCAGCAGCGTGTGGTGGATGCGCATCTCCACCTCGCCGCAAATCCGCACCGGCATGCGCGTGAGCATGTCCAGGGTGTCGGCGATCCGGCCGTCGGTCGAGTTTTCGATGGGCACCAGCCCGAACTCGCAGTGCCCGGAGTCGACCTCCTCGAAAACCGCGGCGATGCTGCCGACGGGCACGAATTCCATGCCCTGACCAAAGCGGTGCAGGGCCGCCAGGTGGCTGTAGCTGTATTGCGGCCCCAGCAGCGCGATCCGCAACTGCCGGACCGTCGAGCGGCACCCGCTTTCGAGCTCCCGCAGGATTGCGCGCACCGTGCGTTCGGGCAGCGGGCCCGGCACCGCACTTACCAGCATGTCCAAGCTCGGCGCGTCCAGCGCATCCAGCAGCGGCCCGCACTGCGGTCCCGCCGTTTCCCGCATTTCCTCAACCGCCTGCTGGACCAATCGAGCCCGCTCCTGGGCCAGCTTGAGCAGTTGGCGATCGAGCTGGGCCAGCCGGGCCCTGAGGCCCCTCGGTCGGGTGGCAGCCCTTCTACTCCCGGAGGGCCTCCGGGCTTTCGATCGTTTACGGCCTTCAGGGTCAGCCATGGCAGGAACGATCCGGGCACGGCCCTGGCTGGAACTGAGAGGCTATCCGAAAAGGTGTCGAATGCAGGTCCCCTCTCCCTCCGGGAGAGGGTTAGGGTGAGGGCGGTCGGCCACGCGCCACGCGCCTAGTTTACCCAAACGTAGCAAGCCCTCACCCCCGCCCCCTCTCCCAAACGGAGAGGGGGGTTTCCGGATGGCCTCTGAGTCGCCGGGCCGGGGTTCTCTTCGATGCCGCCTTCGAGGGCGCCAAACCTGTCTTCATTACCCCATGGCAGCCCGATTGTCAACGGTGCCGCGCCCCCGAACCGCCCTGGACGGCCGCGCCGCGTGATCGGGTTGCAAGGCAGACCGTCGCATCGAGAGACGCGTTCTGCACCGGCGCAATTGTGCCCCGAATGCCGCCGGGTGCCACTGCTGGCTTGTCCAGCAGTGCCGCAACACTCCCCCGGGTGCCACTGCTGGCTTGTCCAGCAGTGCCGCAACACTCCCCCGGGGATGAACCCCCGGGCTCGGCGCGCTGCGAGTTCCGTCCACCCTGCCGCTTCGGTGGGACGGCATTTGGGCGCCGGGTGCCACTGCTGGCTTGTCCAGCAGTGCCGCAACACTCCCCCGGGGATGAACCCCCGGGCTCGGCGCGCTGCGAGTTCGAGACAGCCTGCCGACCGGTCGTTTGCCTGAACCGGGAGCTGACGCTCCCGGCTCGCCTCATTGACACTCTCAACTCACGATGCCGTCTGCCGGCGCGGTTGGGGCCGCGTTCAGCGCCAGTAGCGCTTCATCCGCTGCCGGACGTTGCGCCGCAGGTGCGCGCCTCCGAGCCGCTCGTCGCCCTCGTCCGCCTCGGCGTCCTCTTCCGCCTCGTCGCCCGGCTCCGTGCCCGCGGCCAAGCGCTCCTCAAAGTGCTTCAGCACCACCTTGGGCAGGAACCGCGTAGACTGGGCAAAACCGTAGTAGTCGCTCACGCCCGGGCGCGTGGTGTAGTAGCGCAACGGGTAGAGCACGTAGAGGTGGTTCTTCGCGCGCGTCAGCGCCACATAGAACAGCCGGCGCTCCTCCTCGATCTGTTTCGGGTCGCCGGTGGCCATGTCCGAGGGCAGGTTGCCGTCGCTGGCGTGGATCACATACACGGCGTCCCATTCGAGCCCCTTGGCCGAATGGATCGTGCTGAGCACCAGGTAGTCATCGTCCAACTCGGCCTTGCCCGGCAGGTCCTGGGTCGAGGCCGGCGGATCGAGGGCCAGCTCGACGAGCATGCGCTGCCGGCCGGGATAGCGCGCGGCGATCTGTTCGAGCTGTTCCAGGTCGTGCAGCCGCGCGGGCGCGTTCTCGTAGGCGGTCTCCAAGAGCGGCGCGTAGAACTTGCGCACGCGGTGGACCTGGGCGGGCAGCTTCTCCTTGCCCGCGGCCAGGTCGCGGAGCAGCTCGACCAGCCCCGGCCAGATGGGCTCCGCGGCGCGCGGCACCTTGCAGTCGTTCCAGGTCTCGAAGCTGCCGCCGGCCTGGTCCAGGCGCTCCATCAGGCGCCGCGCCGTGGCCGCCCCGATGCCCGGCAAGAGCGGTAGGACGCGCATGCCGGCGACCACGTCGCGCGGGTTCTCGGCCAGTCGCAGAAAGGCGAGCAGGTCTTTCACATGCGCGGCCTCGACAAACTTCAGCCCGCCGTACTTGTGGAAAGGAATCCGCCGCTGCGAAAGCTCGCTTTCGAGCACGATGCTGTGGTGCGAGGCCCGAAACAGCACGGCCTGGCGCCGCAGCTCCACGCCGGCCTCGCGGTGTTCGAGGATGCGGCGCACCACCTCCGCGGCCTGCTCGTCTTCGTCCTGGCAGCGGATGAACTCGGGGCGCCCGCCCTCGCGGCGCTCGGACCAGAGGTTCTTGGTATAGCGCTTCGGCGCCTGGGCGATCACCTGGTTGGTGGCCTCGAGGATCGGGCAGGTGCTGCGATAGTTCTGCTCCAGGGTGACCACCGTGGTGCCCGCATAGTGCTTGGGAAAATCGAAGATGTTGCGCACCGTGGCCCCGCGAAATCCATAGATCGACTGCGCATCGTCGCCCACGACCATCAGCCCCTTGCCCTCGGGCGAAAGCTGGTAGATGATTTCGGCCTGCAAGGCGTTGGTGTCCTGATACTCGTCGACCAGCACGCAATCGAACAGCCCGCGCACCGTCTGGCCGGCGCGCGGGTCCTGCAGCAGCGCGAGCCAGTGGAGCAGCAGGTCGTCGTAGTCGAGCACCGCGGTCTGGGCCTTGCGGTCCACGTAGGCATCGAAGAGCTTGCGCAGCTCGTCGGCCCAGTCGTTGCACCAGGGGAAATGGCGCAGCAGCGTGTTTTCCAGCTTGTCCTGGGCATTGACACAGCGGCTGTAGATGGCCATGCAGGTGGCCTTCTTGGGGAAACGCTTGTCGACGCGCGCCAGGCCCAGCTCGTTGCGCACCACGCCCATCAGGTCTTCGGAATCCGTGCGGTCGTGGACCGAGAAGTCGGGCCGCAGGCCGATGGCCTTGCCATAGCGTCTGAGCAGGCGCGTGGCCACGGCATGGAAGGTGCCGCCCCACACGCGCCGCGCGCGCAGGGCCCCCCTGCCGGAGCCTTGGGCCCCGGTGCTGCCGAGCCGCTCCAGATGGCGCAGGATGTTGTCCACGCGGGCGAGCATCTCGGCCGCGGCCCGGCGCGTGAACGTCAACAGCAGGATACGTGCCGGGTCAGCCCCCTGGGCGATCAGCCAGGCCACGCGATGGACCAGGGTGGCGGTCTTGCCGGTGCCCGCCCCGGCTACGACCAGCAGCGGCCCGCTCCCGTGCTGCACGGCCTGGCGCTGCTGGGGATTGAGCGGCTTGAGGATGGCGTCTTTCACGGCCGCGGGGCCTGCGGGACTCTGCGCTGTGTCGGCGGCCTTGCGGGGCTTGGTCTTGTTCTTGGTCCTGGTGGCCATGGCGGCGATCCTTGCGCGGGGAACTGATCAGACGCCGGCAGGGATGGCGTCCATACCGGCTATTGTCCCCATTTGGGGCGATTCTGCAATGGCAAAACGGGGCTACCGTTGCGCCGAGACCACACGATGGGTAGGGGCGACGCATGCGTCGCCCCTATCACGAGCGTGCACGCTCAGCGCGTAGGGTGGGTCAAGCGCCAGCGCAGACCCACCAAGAGCGCGATTTCCCGC